>JAUHYK010000044.1 GCA_030426465.1 Alphaproteobacteria bacterium | reverse complement strand
GGGCCGGGTCGTTTTCAAGCTCAAACGTCGCAGACCGCTCCTTCAGACGGGCGAAATTGGGCGCCTCGCCGTCCGCGATCATCCGGTCGATTAGGCGGTTGTCGGTGCCGTCGAGGCCTAGAATAAGGGTTTTTGCGCCCATTTTGCGTTGATCCTGTTTCGCATGCCGGTCTTTCAGTGATCCGGCGGAGATGGCCAGCAATTCCTGCGCCGCCAGCCGGGCTGGTCGGCGGGGCCAAGGGAAAAGGGCGGCCGGGCGCATTGCAACCGGACCTTGGATGGCTATATATCCCGCGGACCTTACCGGGCCCATGTGTTTGTATGATGGGGCCATAAGAAAACAAATGACCTGGCGGCCCGGTCCGCTTCCCGAGGGAGTTATCTGCTGATGTTCTTTTCGCCCGCTTATGCGCAGGCCGCCGACGCCGCCGCGCCGAACCCGATTCTCAATCTGGCGTTTCCGGTTCTGATTTTCGTGATTTTCTATTTCCTGCTGATCCGTCCCCAGATGACGGCGCGCAAAAAGCATCAGGAAATGGTGTCGAATGTTCGCCGCGGCGATGTTGTGGTCACAGCGGGCGGTATTGTCGGCAAGGTGACAAAAGTCCTGGAAGGCGAAGAAGTGATGGTTGAACTGGCTGATAGTGTGACGGTGAAGGTCGTGAAATCGACGCTCAGCGACGTACGCACCAAGCCCCAGCCGCCCGCCAACGACTAATCGCGCCGCAAGTAAAATATGGCGCTCGAGGCGCCGAAACCGGGCTGATCCTCATGCTTCAGTTTTCAAAATTCCAGACTGCCGGCGTCGCGCTGATCGTGTTTCTCGGCGCGCTTTTCGCGATTCCAAATCTTCTTTCCGAGGACGCCCGGAACAGCCTGCCGGGCATCATGCCGAAGGGGACGATTAATCTCGGCCTCGACCTTCAGGGCGGTTCGCACCTCATGCTTAGCGTCGACACGGCGAAAGTCATCGACGACCGGATGAAGGCGCTGATGGGGGATGTGCGCCGGGAATTAAGGCCTAACCGGGCGGCGAACCGAGAGCGCATCTCGGTGGAAAGCCTGTCCTATAATGACGACACCCATGTGATTACGTTGCTGATCGCAGATCCGGCTGACGCGGAACAGGCGGAAGAACGCTTGCGTGGTCTGACCCGTGGCGGCGTTGGCGGCGCGTTGGGGCTTGGCATTCGGGCATATAGTTTGAACGTTGACGGTCAGCGTTTTGAAGTTGCGATGACGCCGGAGGCGGAGCGCTACTGGTCGGACGAGGCCGTGCGCGATTCCATTGAAGTCGTGCGTCGCCGTATCGATCCGGCCGGCAACAAGGAAGTGCTGATCGCGCCGCAGGGCGTCGATCGCATCGTTGTGCAGGTGCCTGGCGACAATGATCCGGAAGCGCTGAAAGCACTGATCAATCGCACGGGACAGCTCAGTTTTCACCGCATGGACCCGACGGTGAGCTTCGCGGACGCGCAAGCCGGCCTCCTTCCGCCGGGGCGCATGTATGTCGAATTCGCGAGCCTTGAAGGGTCGGGCCGGCCCGGACTGGTCCTTTATGAAGATGCGGAAGTCACTGGCGACATGGTTGTGGATGCGTCATCGGCGCCGGACCCCGACGGCGGTTTCCAGATCAATTTCGGTTTCGATAATCGCGGCGCACGACGATTCGCAGATTACACACGAAATAATATTGGCTCGGTTTTCGCCATTGTTCTTGATAACGAGATCATCTCGGCGCCGACGATCCAGACAGCGATCACGCAAGGGCAGGGCCGCATCACAGGCAGTTTTACGGCGCAGGAAGCTTTTGACACCGCGTTGTTGATACGGTCCGGCGCCTTGCCAGCCGAACTCAACACTATTGAACAGCGCTCGGTTGGCGCGCAGCTCGGGCAGGATTCAGTCGAGGCGGGCGCTAAGGCGCTTATTATCGGTTTCCTTGCTGTCATCATTTACATGATCATCAGCTATGGCCGTTTCGGCGTTTATGCGGACTTCGCGCTGATCGCCAATGTCATCCTGATAGCTGGCGTTCTGTCTCTTCTCGGTTCGACACTGACACTGCCTGGCATCGCCGGCATCGTGTTGACCATCGGGATGGCGGTGGACGCCAATGTGCTCATCTTCGAGCGCATCCGCGAAGAAATTTTCGCCGGAAAGGCGCCGATCAAGGCGGCTGAAACCGGTTACGACAAAGCGCGTTCGGCTATTATCGACGCCAACATCACAACCTTTCTCGCGGCGCTGATCATGTTCCAGCTTGGCGCCGGTCCCGTGCGGGGCTTCGCCATTACGCTTGCGGTTGGGGTCGTGACGTCGGTTTTCACCGCTTATGTGCTGACGCGTTTGTTCGCGGGGGGGTATCTCCTCTCCAAGCGTCCAAAAGAAATCAAACTTTAGGGGCGGTCGATGTTGCTCAAGCTGATCCCGGACAACACGTCCATCGGTTTTACTCGGATGCGCTTTGTTGCGCTCGTTTTTTCGGCGATTCTGGTGGTTGCGTCGCTTGGCGCGCTGTTCACTATGGGCCTTAATTTTGGCGTAGACTTCAAGGGCGGCGTGACGATTGAAGTCGCCGATGACGAGCCGATTGATGTTGCGGCGGTGCGGGCCGCGGTTTCCGATCTCGGTCTTGGCAGTGTCGATGTTCAGACAATCAGGGACTTTGCCGACGCGGATGAGGCGGTGCTGATCCGCATTTCGCAACAGGAAGCCGATGATGACAGTGACGAAACCGCAGGGGAGACCGCGCAGCAGGCGGCGTCAATCGCGGTGCAGGATGCAATGCGCACCCTGCTGGGAGACGGCGTCAATTTCCGCAAGGTGGAAGTTGTTGGCCCGACTGTTTCCGGTGAGCTTGTTCAGAAAGGCGCGCTCGCCGTCGCTCTCGCCATTGGCATGATGCTGATCTACATCTGGCTGCGTTTCGAATGGCAGTTTTCGCTCGGCGCCATCATCGCGCTTGTTCACGATGTTATCATCACCCTCGGTATGTTCGCGGTCACGCGGCTGGAGTTCAATCTGGCGATTATCGCCGCGATCCTGACGATTGTAGGGTATTCCATGAACGACACCGTGGTCGTTTATGACCGCGTGCGGGAGAATTTGCGCAAATTCAAGCAGAAGCCTCTGGCGGAGCTTCTCGACATCTCCATCAATGACACACTGACACGCACCATCATGACGTCCGGCACGACGATGCTGGCGTTGATGGCGCTGGTGATTTTCGGCGGAGAGGTCTTGCGTGGTTTCACGCTGGCGATGATCTGGGGGATTGTGATCGGGACGTATTCGTCGATCTTTGTCGCGTCGCCCTTCCTGCTTGCAACAGGCGTCAAGCGCGACTGGTCGAAAGCCGTTCCGGTTGGAGCTTAAGCCCATCCCAAAACGGCTTTCAACAATTGGCTAATACGGAAAGTCTAGGCGTTCCGCAGATTGTCGCTGGCGAAATCCCAGTTCACAAGTTTGTCGAGGAAGGTCGAAATATAATCCGGCCGCTTGTTCTGGTAATCGAGATAATAGGCGTGTTCCCACACATCCATGGTGAGGAGCGGGGTGACGCCAGCTTCGGTCAGCGGCGTTTCAGCATTGAGCGTCTTGCGCACTTCGAGCTTGCCGTCTTTGGCGACGAGCCATGCCCAGCCTGATCCGAATTGCGTGGCGCCGGCGTCAGCGAAAGCCTTTTTGAAGCCTTCGTAATCGCCAAAAGCCGCGTTGATCAGTTCGGCAAGCTGGCCTGAGGGTGCGCCGCCGCCTTTCGGGCTCATGGAATTCCAGTAAAAGGTGTGGTTCCAGGTCTGGGCTGCATTATTGAAAAGGCCCTGGTCGCCTTTTTCCGCGGCAGCTTTAACAATCTCTTCGATCGACGCCTTATCAAGGTCGGTTCCTTTGATCGCGGCGTTGGTTTTGTCCACATAGGCGGCGTGGTGTTTATCGTGGTGAAATTCGAGCGTTTCCTTCGAAATATGCGGCGCGAGCGCGCTCTTGTCATAGGGAAGATCAGGTAAGTTGATCGCCATTTTCGCCTCTCATTTGCTATGCGCGCTATCTATGCAAGCCATCGCTGCAGTGCAACCGCGCTTTTTAGAATTCCGTTTGGTCATTTCAGCGCTGTCGATAGAAAAACTAAGCCACGCGGCATGTTCATAAAAATCGGTTCTCTTTACAGCGCCGCCAACCTGTCATTGATTGATGCGAATGCCTGAATCGCAAACACTGAGCCGAGATCATTGTTCCAGCCTCGTCCGCGGGCAGGACGAAGATCGCTGGCTGGCCGCACAATATGCGAAAAAGCCGCTGCAAAATGCTTTGTTAGCGTTGGCTGCGATCCGTATCGAGCTACGGCGCATTCCGTCGCAAGTGAGTGAGCCGCCGCTCGGCGAAATCCGTCTGCAATGGTGGCGCGAAGGGCTGGAAGCGATCCGCGAGGGCGGCGCCCCACAGGCTCACCCGGTGCTGGAGGCTGCGGCGGCGACGCCGCTTGCTGACCCGCGTTGGGCCGGGCGGCTGGACGAAGTCATCGATGCTTCGGCGCGGCCCCTATATGGCGAGGGCTTTGCCTCTGTCGAAGATCTTGGCGACTGGTTGAGAGAGAGCGAAGGCGCGCTTGATGCGATGGCGGTGGAGATCGCTGGCGGCGATGAAGCGATTGCCGAAGCCGCCGCAAGCGCGGGCGTCGCTTTCGCTATGGCGCGGGAGGGCGCGATCCTCGCGCCAAGGCTTGCTGATGAGATCGGCGCGCATGCCACGGCGTTATACAAAGCGGCTGCGGTCACTCTTTCGAAAGCGGCCCCGGAAGTCTCGCCGGCGCTTCTTCATCTATCGTTGACGCCGATCTATCTGCGCAATGGGTTGGCGCGCGCGCCGTTGCGTAAGCGCGCAAGGCTTTTTGCAGCGATGGCTTTCGGACGTTTTTGAAGTATCAGGTGTGATGCTCAATATGTTCGTCGATCAGGGCTTTATTATAGGCGGCGAGCGCCTTCACCCGTGAGAGATAACCGACGATCTGATCTTTTTCCGCGGTGTCCACGACGGGAAGGCCGTGCTCTTCCGCCTCATTCAGTTTTGCGAGCGCGGCGCCCAGCGACTGCCCGGTTTCAAGGCGATCGGCGTCCGCCGGCAAGGGCGATCCCGGCGGCATTTTCTCCATGACCTCGCGCACACGCATAGTTTTTAGGATGATGCCTTGTGGGCCTTCGGAAAGGTCATAGCCTCTTCGTGATAACTGCCAGTGGAAGAAAGACCGGCCACAGGTCCATTGGGTTATGAGTGTTGCAATGGCGACAGCAACCATGAGCGATACGGTGATGCCGTATTCGCCAGTAAGCTCGAATACAATCAGCGTTGTTGAAATGGGCGCGCCAAGAATGGCGCCGCTGACCGCGCCCATACCGATCATGGCGTAATAAACGGGGCTCGCCGTGGCGCCCGGAAAAATCTGACTGAGACCAGCGCCGAAGGCGGCGCCCATGAATGCGCCGATAACGAGACCAGGAGAAAAGACGCCGCCGCCAAAACGGCAGGAGAGCGTGACTGCGGTCGCGGCTGCTTTCATCAGCACAAGGATAAGAAGAAGGTGGATGGCATACTCACCGTTGAGCGCCTTGGTCACGGCCTCATAGCCGACACCGAAAACTTCGGGATAAAAAACTCCGATAAAGCCGACAATAACGCCGCCAATGGGCGGAAGCAGCAAGTAGGAGATGTTCCGGTTCTGTGCGAACTCACGCACGCTGACGGTCATTCTTTCAACCGCCTGTAAAAACCCGGATGCAACAAGGCCGCAGAACACACCCAGAAGCGCCGCGAGGGGAACGTCAATCGTGTTGTGGACCGCCCCATAGTTGGGCGGCGCGAATGCGGGGAAGTCGCCGAGATGTATGCGCGTCACGATCGCCGCCGCGACGCTCGCCGCTGCGATTGGGCCGAACATTGACAGGGCGTAATTGCCGAGAATGACTTCAAGCGCGAAGAGGACTCCTGCGACAGGCGCGTTGAAGCTGGCCGAGACCGCCGCCGCGGCGCCGCATCCAAGAAGCGCACGGCGGTGCTTGGCTGCGAAGCGGAGCTTGCGGTTGAGTATGGACGCGATGGTCGCGCCAAGATGGACGGCCGGGCCTTCACGGCCGGCGCTTCCCCCGGCGCCGATGGAGACTGCGGAGACAGTCGCGGCCGCAAGACCGGCGCGCAAGGAGACGTGCCCGCCGGTCACCGCCCGCGCCTCAATTACATCGGCGACCCCCTGGCCGCGCCCGCCTGTCAACCATTTGAAGCGGTCGGCAAGGTAAAGAAGGCCGGAGACGACAAAGCCCCCGATCACCGGCGCAGCCCAGGCGCGCCATGTCGTGAGGGATGCCGCGCCGCTGACGACGCCGCCTTCGTCTTCGCCAAAGGCAAGGCTGGAAACCGCATCAATAGCGAAACGGAACGCGATTACGCCATAGGCCGCGGCCGCGCCGATCACGACAGCCAGTGTCCAGACGCGAAGCACATCCACCCGCTGGAGCCGGCGGCGCAGTTTGCGCAAGGCGATGAGGATGCGAGCAATCTTCCGCGGC
Organism: Alphaproteobacteria bacterium; assembly: GCA_030426465.1. Classification (GTDB taxonomy): domain Bacteria; phylum Pseudomonadota; class Alphaproteobacteria; order Caulobacterales; family Parvularculaceae; genus Hyphococcus. The sequence goes on along the minus strand of JAUHYK010000044.1, from coordinate 28,990 downwards.
ATGATAATCGTTATAGTTAATGAATTTCGTTCATATCAGCATTCTGAGCGAAGTCTAAATGTCACGAATTGTTTAACGGCGAATTCACCCTGCTTTGCAATCATTGCGGTCTATCCATAGCTATGACGCACGGGGATGATTATGGCCGCGCCGACGACGCAAGCAGCACGCACAGCAGCGGACAAGATTGATCCCGCCCGCGCCCCCGCAGCGCTAGAGCGGTGGCGGCGAGCGGTTGCGGACGCCCTGGGCGGCGATCCGGGCGCGCCGCTCGACCGGCCTGATCGTCGGCTGTTAATGCTTCGCGTCTTTGGCGCGACACGGCGTCTCGCCGAGCTCTGCATGACCCACCCTGACGCTGCGGCGACGGCGCTGATTGACGGCGCGTCGCCGGTGCTGGCCGAAGCGGCTCGCGACATGACGGCCCTTGATCGCGGTGTTGGCGGGCCGGATGCGCTGCATGCGGCGCTGGCGCCGCTCAAAAACCGCGTTGACGTCGCCATCGCTATCGCTGAAATGAGCGGCGAGTGGAGTGTCGCCAATGCGACCGCCGCCCGCGTCGATTTCGCCGAACGCATGGTTGAAACAGGCCTGCGCTGGCTCGTGCGCGCGGCTGTGAAAAGGGGCGAACTCTCCGTTGAGGACCCTGAGAATTTCCTGCGCGGCGTTTTCGTCGTCGCGGGTAGCGACTTCGCCCACGAAGATTTGTCACCCTTCGGCCCGCTCGACATCATCGTGCTTTATGATGAGCAGGCGTTTGGCGGCCCGACAGCGCGCGGCGCAGACCGCATTTTTGTGCGTATCGGCGCTGAGTTGCGTGAAGCCTTTGAAGGCAAGCCGGGCGAATATCCGCTGTATGGATTGAGAACGCCGTTGGGGTCGGGTGTCGGCGGCGCCGGTTACGCAGACAGCATTGCGCGGGTCAAGGCGACGGCCTCTGGCCCTCAGGCGGATGCATTGAAGATGTGGCTTGGCGCAGCGCGCGTTGTCGCGGGCGATCGCACGGCGGGCGGCGCATTTCTCGAAGAGATGGAGCAGATCGTCTGGTCAGATAATCCGATCGCCATGGAAGCGCTGCGCAGCTTTGTCGCGCAAAAGGATACGGACCCGCGCGGTGCGTTTCGCCGCGTCGCCGGTCTCTGCCGTCTCGCTATTGGCGGTCTGCGCCCGGTATTTCGGACCGCTTCTGCGCGTGAAATTTTCGACACGGCGGCGAACTCGCGCACCTTGTCGAAAGACGCCGCGCGTCGTCTCATTGCAGGCGAGGAGCTGGCGCATATCGCTGTTTCCCGCCTTCAGATCATGAAGGGCGCCGCCGTCACCAGCGTCGAACGTGAGGATGAACAGAGCGCTCTCGCGTTGTTGTGCGGCTATTGTGACTATCAGGATCTTGAAGCTGCGCTGAATGGCGCCCGCATTGACGCCGCCAACACATTGCGCCGCCTTGCGGCTGGTCCTCAGCAAGAGATTTCGCTTTATCGTAACGGGGAGAGCGAAGAGGAAGGCGACGCCGACAAGCTCGAAGACCTCGGTTTCCTCAATGGGCAGAGCCTTTCAGAGGCGGTGGACAATTGGGCGCGCCGCGCAGAAGCCCGTCTTGGCGGCAAACGTTTCTCAGCCCACGCTCCGGGCCTTCTGACTGATTTTGGTGAGACCCAACATCCCAATGACGCGGTGAGCCTGTTCGATCAACTGCTTGAGACAGCCGGTGAGAAGCACGACGTCTTTGCGCTTGTGGGTGACGGCGCAGCGGCGCGAAATGGTCTTGTGGATGCGTTTGGCTCCTTCGGCGCTGTCGTAGAGCCGCTGACGAAGTCTCCGGAGCTTGCGGAAACTTTCTTTGAACAAACCGGAGCGGAAACGCCGCAGTCGGGCAAGGAATGGCTGGGCCGCTTCACGCCGCCTGCGCCAAAAGGCAAAACCGCGCTTGCTGATCTTGCGGCCTGGCGGCGTGAACTGATGGCGCGCATCGCCTATAATGTTGCGACAGGCGCCACCGGCTTTGACGCAGCGGTGGAGGCTTTTGAACAGATCCACATACACACGCTGACCAATGCATTCGACATCACGCGCGAGACGGCGCCGGCTGCGGAGAAAAAGGCCGGCGGGGGTATCGCGCTTCATGTTTTCGAGTCTGACGGACCGCATTTGCCGGGCGCCGCCACCCATGTGGGCTTTATCGCCCGCGAGGATGCAGGTGACGATGGCGAGGCTTTCGCCAAGCGCTATTTGCAAGCGCTGAATGAGTTAGGTGAGGGCGCCTTCGCCATCACGCCGGACGTAACGCACCGTCCTTGCGGTCTGGCGGGGCCCATGGTTCCAGATCTCAAAGCGTTCAAGGGGTATGTTCAGTCCGAAGCCGTTGCGCATGAACAGATCATGCTGGCGCGCGGCCGCGTCATCGCGGCTGGCGACGACAAGATCGGAGAAGCTGCGCGTGATGCCTTGCGCAGCGTTGTCGCTGGCGCGCGTCGTGCGGACATCCTTTTCCGTGACCTTGATCGCGCACGCGCCCAGCGCATGCGTCGGGAGCGTGCATCCTCTGAGTGGGATATTGATCGCCTCGAAGGCGGCCGCGCCGATGTGGAGCTGGTGATATCGACGCTGATTTACAAACATGCGTCTGCACATCCTTTCGTTCAGGACGCGACCCCGACGGAAGCGCTGGACGCGATGGCGCGATCCGGTCTGATTTCGGAAGAGTCGGCGCAGTCGCTTTCGTCAGCGCGCGAGTTCTGGGCGCGGCTGCAGCTTGTGCGCGCACTTAGCGGGTGGAGCGATCCGTTAAAGTCGCCGGTCCGCCGCCGCTTCGGAGGCATCATCGCGCGGGCGGCAGGCGTTCAGAAATTCGAACAGGTGCGCCCGATGATGCGCGGCTATGCAGATGAAGTGACTCGCAGCTACGCGCAGATCGTGCTTGGCCGGCCTTCCATGAACATCGCCTCGCACGCAGCGGGCTGATCAGGAAGTCTGCAAGCGCTTCAGAATGTAAACACGGATTGCAGAGGCCAGTCCCGGCGGCGGGGATTGCTTCAGCCGATTTCTGTCAATTGAGTCGATCAGCGCGGGCAGGGTGCGCTTGTCCGCCGACGCCATGGCGTCAAGCACGTCCCAGAACTCTGCTTCGAGAGCGATGCTGGTGCGGTGGCCTTTAAGGGTGATGGATCTCTTGCGCATTGTTCAAACGGATAAACCGGCTTCCTCTATTTTGAGGAAGCCGGTTTTCAGGCGCTGTGCAAGCAGAAAGTCGATTGAGCTTAGCTCTTGGCCCAGTTGTCGAGGCCATGGGCGCGGATTTTCGAAGTGGCGAGGGTCACGCCGTCGATGATGCCGGCCATATGTGAGACGGCCTCGGAATCGGCGCTCGAAAGGTCGGCGCCGAGGGCGGTGTATAGCGTCTCGATGTCCACATCATGCGCAAACAGAAATTGCGCGAGGAGGAGCCGGAGCTGGCTGTCGGAAGGTTTATCGGCCATGTCGTAACGTCCTTGTCCCAAAATGCGTCACGCGCTGTGCGCGCTCCCGAAGGGTAAGGCAAGAACCGGTCCAACGCCTGCGTAAAAGGTTAACCGGGGAAAATTTGCGCGAAGATCCCCGAAATTCAGCCTTATTTGGGGCCGATCATCTTTTCCGGACGGACGATGCGGTCGTAATCGGCGGCGCTGACAAGGCCCATCTTCACCGCTTCTTCCTTCAGGGTTGTGCCATTTTTGTGCGCCGTTTTGGCGATCTTGGTGGCGTTGTCATAACCGATCTCCGGCGCCAGCGCGGTCACGAGCATTAGCGATTGTTCCATGAGCGACCGGATGCGGGCCTCATTGGCTTCGATGCCAGTGACGCATTTACCCGTAAAGGAGCGCGAGGCGTCGGCGAGGAGACGGATCGACTGCAATGTGTTGTAGGCGATCACCGGCTTGAAAACATTGAGCTCAAAATGCCCTTGGCTGCCGGCGAAGCTAACGGTCGTGTTGTTGCCCATCACTTGCGCGCAGACCATGGTCATCGCTTCGCATTGCGTTGGGTTCACCTTGCCCGGCATGATAGAGGAGCCTGGTTCATTTTCCGGCAGCGAGATTTCGCCGAGGCCCGAACGCGGGCCGGAGCCGAGCAAGCGAATGTCGTTGGCGATCTTGAACAGGCTCACCGCGATCTCGTTGAGGGCGCCATGCGCCTCCACCATGGCGTCATGCGTCGCCAGAGCCTCGAATTTGTTCGGCGCTGTGACGAAAGAAAGCTTGGTATAGGCCGCGACTTCAGCCGCAAACTTTTTCGCGAATTCTTTTTTCGAATTGACGCCGGTGCCGACGGCGGTTCCGCCTTGTGCGAGCGCATAAAGCGCGGGAAGGACAGCCTTGGCGCGCTTGATCCCGTTCTTCACCATGGCGGCGTAACCGGAAAACTCCTGACCGAGCGTTACCGGCGTTGCGTCCTGCAAATGGGTTCGGCCAATCTTGATGATTTTCGCGAAAGCCTTTTGTTTCGCGGCGAGCGCTTCATGAAGGTGTTCAAGCGCCGGGACCAGTTCGTGCACAATCTGTTCAGCCGCGGCGATATGCATCGCGGTCGGGAAGGTGTCGTTAGACGACTGGCTCATATTCACATGATCGTTCGGGTGCACCGGATCTTTCGACCCTATGACGCCGCCGAGAAGTTCGATCGCGCGGTTCGCGATCACTTCATTCGTGTTCATATTAGACTGGGTGCCGGAACCCGTTTGCCATACCGATAGGGGAAAGTGATCGTTCAGTTTTCCTTCCGCCACTTCGATTGCGGCTTTTTCAATCGCCTTGCCGGTTTTCGCCGGCATCGATTTTAGCGCCATATTGGTGCGCACGGCGGACAGTTTGACGACCCCAAGCGCGCGGACCAGCGGCGCCGGCATTGTTTCCTCACCGATCGGAAAATTAATCAGTGAACGGGCCGATTGCGCGCCGTAATATTTATCGGCGGGCACTTTGAGTTGGCCAAAGCTGTCGGATTCGGTGCGGGTTTTCGCCATGATATGATCTTTCGGCAGGAGTTATGTGAATTGGCAAGAGAAGGCGGCGAGCGCGGTTTAAGGCGGCGCCCGCCTGGCGTGCAAGCGGCGCGTCGTCGCGGCGCTATTTCTTGCGGAAGGAATCGAGGCTGACGATATCCGCCCCCTCGCTCTTGTCAGGGTCACTTTCGACGGTCTCTTCGGCCTCGGTTTCCGGCGCGTCTGAAGTCTCTGCTGCGCCGTTTTCGTTTTCGGGCCCTGAAACGTCGAAATTCACCCCGAACTGGGCGCTGGGGTCGGCAAACTGGGTGACGGCGTCGAAGGGGATTTCAAGCCGCGCTTCTTTGCCTTTGAACCACAGGGTGACGCCAACCTCGTCATCGGTGACGGTGAGGTTCTCGAATTGGTGCTGGAGGACAATTGTCATCCGCTCTGGATATTGCTCTTTGAGGTGATCAGGGATGGAGACCCCGGGGGCGCCAGTCAGGAATTCAATGAAGAAGTGATGCTCGCCCGGCGCATCTCCCAGCTCCGCCACAAGCTTCAGGACATCACGCATCAGAAAGCGGTAGGCCCGCTTCTGGGCTTCCTGAATCAGGTCGTTGTAGTCCAGCTCGATGTCTTCACTCACCGCAAAAAGCCTTTCGGGTCGTCAAAATGCGCCGATGTTGTAGCGGGGTTGTTCACGCGAGGCCAGCAGAACCGGGCGGGTTGTGGTTGAAGAATATGGGAAAACAAAGTCCCCGGCTTCTGGCGCCAGGCGCTCCCGCGGGCGATGGCCCGCAAATCCGAGAATCCCCGGCGCCGGAGCATTTTGCTTCTTGATATGCCCGAAAAATAAAGTCCCCGGCTTCTGTTGCCAGGCGCCGGGGGAGCCCCGCCTGACGCTTGGATGGCGTCAGGACTTTAAGTGTTCGGGTTACCCCGCTGCGTTAAGCAGCAAGAGCGAGCCCTTCCGAATTGTTGTCATTAGCAACTATTCAGTTTTAGCCAAATAACGGAGGCAAACCGGGCGAAAACATCGTCTTTAGACGCTCGTCGATCCTAGTTCGGCCCCGCCAAAGCCTCCCCGGAAGGAGGGGTTTTGGTGGAGCCGCCGGGTACCGCCCCCGGGTCCGATACGGTTATTGCACGGGTCATTTATCGCCATAGCCCGCTTGCGCGAGCAGCCCAGATATAGGCCCGGCGCGTAAAGAATTAAAGGCCCGTGGCCCAAAGGCCTCTAAAAATGGCAAGAATGTCAAGATTCTGTAACATCCATGCATTATGTGCGCATGGCGTCAGGGGGCGCTTTGGATGGAGCCGGGCGAGATGGAATCGAGCGATTTCAAGAAATGGCGAAAGTCTCTGGGCTTGTCCCAGAAAGACGCAGCTCAACTTCTCGGCCTGAAGCGCCGCATGATCCAGTATTATGAAAAAGGCGAGCGCGACGGCGACAAGGTGAAAATTCCGCGTTCAGTGCGTCTTGCCTGTTATGCGATCTCCCAGGGGGTTGAGGACTATAACGGTCCCAACCGCAAGATTCACATGCTGGAAAAAGCAGAAAACAAACCTTTGAAGGTCGTCGAAACCGCCTAAGGGTTTGACGCTGCGTCCGGATCGTCCGGACCGGTTTCGGTTTCTTCCGAAGTGAACGGGAGGGCTTCCGGCCCCGGCGCCGTGACTGGGTGTTTATACGTCCAGTAGCTGTCGGCGCTGCGAGCGCGGTCGACCCCGTCCCGAATTTCTACAGCCTGCGGGTGCGCCTCGAGGGTCAGCAGTTTGTCGAGCATCCTCTCGCCATCCTTGCCGAGACTGAAGCGCAAATAGCCGAAATCGAAGTCTTCCGCCGCAATGCGTTCCTTGGCGAGAAGCGCATATTGGCTTTTGGCGCTCATCGCCCAGGGATTGACGAACGGGCTTGCCAGTAAAATCAGGACGGCGACCCAAAGCGCGGCCATGGCCGTATTTAAAGGTCCGACCAGCGGCATCCATCTTTTCCCACGCCAGTTCACTTCCGTCAGAAGCCCCGCCAGGCAGACGATTGAATAGGCTGCGATAAGGCCGTTAATGGCGATGCCGGCGATGCGCGGCGGCGTTAGTCCATAGGCGTCAATTCTGAGGTAAAAGGCGTAAAAGGCGAGCCCCGCATAGACAGGGAAGCCGATAAGCGTAATCAGGGTCGGCAGGCGCAGCCATAGCGGCGGCGGGCCGCCTTCACCGTTCTGGTAGACACCGTTGAAGATCAACATGCCCAACAGCGCCAGCCCCATCATCCATGCGCTGGGGTAGGGCCTGTCGAAGACAAGCCCGACACCGTTGACGGCGAAAACGATGAGAAGCGTCAGGGTGAAAAGCGCAGTGATCATCATGAGAATGCGCGCCAGAAGAAGCAGGACAAAACGCAAGGCGCCGAGCAGTGATTGAAGTCCGCGCATCAGGGCAATGGAAAGCCCGCCGATCCCCCCAAGAAACGGCAGGATGAACCAAGGTTCCTGAAACAGCTTGTTAAAGAAGGTGACGTCGAGTTCTTTTAAGAGTCGCGCCCAGGCGAAGAGAAGAATAAGAGCGAGCGCTGCGAAGAGTTTTGCGCCGCCCGCAATCAGCGGGATTGTCACCCCGTGAAAAAAGACGGGCGCGTAGGAAGGCGGCGCGCCGCTTTCATGTGAGGCTTTTACGAGCGTAACCAGAAGATAAGCGGCCAGCCCCCGTGTAGCCATCCAGAAGATCGCCGGAAAAGGCGTCAAATGGGTTTCGTCGCCGCTCATGGTGCTGAAGATAAAATAGTCGGGCCCAAACAGGATTGCGCCGATGGTGAGCGCGCCAAACAGCGGGCGCAGATATCGCCCGGACTCAGCCAGCAGAAGATACGCCGCAGACGCCGTGACCGTGAAAAACAGAACCGAGAGCGCCAGCGGATTGTCGTCGCGGCCGTCGATCCAGTATTCCACAATGGCATAGACTGCGAGGCCCGTGAGCAGCCCGATAACGAGACCTGGCAGCGCAAGCCCTTTTCCACTGGTTTCAGGCGAGAAAGCCTGATCATCCGCCCGATTGCCGCTCACCCTGAACCCCCGCTTTTTTGCCCCTCTGGCGGTATTGACGATAACACCCGCCGCGCCGGGGAAAAAGCTCCATTGGCCGCGGGCGCTCAATCGTTACACTGCGCCGGAAACAGGAGATTCGCTGCGTATATGCGACAGTACCTTGACCTTTTAGCCCGCGTTCTTGAGGTCGGCGATGCAAGGCTGGACCGGACCGGCGTCGGCACGCGCGCCGTTTTCGGCCACCAGATGCGGTTCGATCTCGCCGACGGCTTCCCGCTTTTGACGACCAAAAAGCTGCACACAAAATCCGTGATCCACGAGCTTTTGTGGTTTCTCTCCGGTGACACCAATATTCGATATCTGAAGGAAAACGGCGTTTCTATCTGGGATGAATGGGCCGATGAAAAAGGCGATCTTGGTCCCGTCTACGGACGGCAGTGGCGCTCCTGGGCGGCGCCCGACGGACGCGCCATCGACCAGATCGAATGGGTGGTGAACGAGATCAAAACCAACCCTTCGTCCCGCCGTCTTGTTGTGAGCGCGTGGAACCCAGCCGATCTCGGACAAATGGCGCTCGCGCCATGTCATTGTCTGTTTCAGTTCTTTGTCGCGGATGGGCGGTTGTCGTGCCAGCTTTATCAGCGCTCGGGCGATGTCTTTCTCGGCGTCCCGTTTAATATTGGGTCGTATGCATTATTGACGGCCATGGTTGCGCAGGTTTGCGATCTCGAGCCGGGTGATTTTGTGCATACGCTTGGCGATGCGCATCTTTATTCAAACCATGTGGAACAGGCCCGCGAACAATTAAAACGCGAACCCGGCCCATTGCCGCGGCTTGTTCTCAATCCGTCGGTCAAGGATATTTTCGGCTTCAGCTTTGAAGACATCTCCATCGAGGGTTATGAGGCGCAGGCCCATATCAAGGCGCCGGTCGCAGTATGAGCGTTAAGGTCCGGCGTGCCGTGAAGGGCGATGAAGCTTTGATTTTAGGCTTCATTCGCGACCTCGCGGAATATGAAAAACTCTCTCATGAAGTCGTCGCGACAGAGGCGCATCTTGACGCCACGCTGTTCTGCGAAGCGCCGAAAGCATTCGCTCTCATCGCCGAATATGAAGGCGCGGCGGTCGGCTTTGCGCTATATTTTTTCAATTATTCGACCTTCCTTGGAAAACACGGGCTATATCTCGAAGATCTTTTTGTCCGGGAGAGTGCCCGCGGCGTCGGCGCCGGGAAAGCTCTTCTCGCCGCGCTCGCCCGCATAGCCGTCGAGAACGATTGCGGACGAATGGAATGGTCTGTTCTCGACTGGAATGCGCCATCCATCGCCTTTTACAAATCGCTCGGCGCGGCGCCCATGGATGAGTGGACGGTTTATCGTCTGACCGGCCCGTCGCTCGCCGCGCTTGCAGAGAAGGCGACGTGACGGCGCGCTTGTGTCAAGCGGTGGCCATTCTCGGATGTAAATGGGGGATGCTTCCGTTGTTTTGCCGAGCAAATGCTAAAATCTTACCTGTAGAAAAAAATCGCTGGTCTTGTTAATAGAATCTTAACAGATATAAACACCCTATTTTGTGGGAAATTTACAGGCGGACCCCAAATATGGTAGCGGCGACCCAAGCAGAATCAATTAAGAAACTGGCTGACTATCCGATTGCTCTCATTGTTGCCCGCTCACGCAATTACACTATCGGGTGCAGCAATGAATTGCCGTGGAGGCAGCAAGACGACTTAAAACGTTTTAAACGTGCAACTCTTGGCAAACCAGTAATCATTGGACGCCGCACATATGAGTCAATCGGATCACCATTGGTTGGTAGGCTTTCGATAGTGCTTACTCGGAACCCGGATTTCGCGGATGAAATCAATTCTTCAAAAAAATCTAATGTGGTTGCGGTAACATCTATCGCTGAAGCTATAAGTCGAGCGGTTGAATATCTTGATACTGCCACTCTATTAGAGGATGGCAAAGAAATAATTGTTGCGGGAGGGCAGGAAATTTTCGAAGCTTTTATTGCCGCATCTTCAAAGATTTATCTCACAGTAGTTGAAGCTGAAATAGATGGTGATGCTAGCTTTCCACGCGAAGAAACATTTCCGTTGTTGACCGCGCGCCAAGTAGGTAGATTTCCCGCTGACGAAAGTAATGAGCATGACTGCACATACTATGAGTATTTTAGAGAAAAGTGTGGCGAACTAAGCGCTACGCGGGTGGGTTCTGAAGCTGACACAAACCTGTTTTCTTCATAGCTTCATGGTGAGTTTTCCTTCTTAGGCGTTATTGAAGGCATTCAATCCGAAATTTAAACCTTGCCAATTTTTCATTCTCGACCGGAAGTCTCGAATCCCCTCCAAAGAGCGGTAATTTTTAGGTATTTTGGCGACGGCGCGTTCACGGATCGCGCGATAGTATAAGCAATTCCGGCGTTTAGGCTGCAACTGGCTGATCTTCTGGCATACAGTTGATGCGATAGGTCCCCTGCGGCGGGATTATCGGAAGGAAAGTGAGGAGGGGGATATGAAACGGGTGGCATCAGCATCGGCGCTGGCGATGATGGCTGTCGCTGTAAGCGCGATTGAAGGCGCCGCAGCGAAAACCACATGCACACGCGGCTCGGACGCGCGCGTTATTGAAGTTATAACGCCTGGTACAGTCGGTCAAAGCTGTGATGTGCGTTATACGCGTGGTGGCGGCGCAAATGTTTCAGTTCCCTATCACGCAGACAATTCTGACAGTTTTTGCGCCCAGAAAGCAGACACAATGGTGAAGCGCCTCGCGCTTTCCGGTTTCGTTTGCGTACAGTCAGCGCCGGCCTTGCGTGCAGACGCTTCCGGGGCAGGTTCCGACTATGTCGTAGAGGCCAAGCGGCCAGCGCCGGAAGCGGCGGCGCAGCCAACCCCTGAGCCAGCGCCCGCGCCTGCCGCCGTTGCTGAAACGATTGTAGATGAACCAGCGCCAGCAGCCGCCCCTCAAGGTGAGCCTCAGCAACTTGCACAGGCGTCAGAGCCTACCGCGTTGAGCCCCATTGAGACAGTTGAAGTTGAGACGAGCGAACCTTCGGCCGCCCTCGAAGATGAAATGAGCAAGATACTGGCGCAGCCGCCTATTGAGGCGGCCGCGAGCGGGCCGGCGCAGTTAGTGGCGCAGCATGCTGAGCCGCCGACACGTCCACAAGCCTCGCCGGTTGGCCGCCTTGTGGGCGCAGAACCTGACGCCCCGCGTCAGGCGACGCCGGTTACGCAAGCGAGCGCTCAAGAGGCTGCTCCTGCGCCGCAACCGGAACCAGCCGTTGCGCCAACGCCTGAGCCTGTAAAGCCTGCCGAAGTGCAAAGCACGGCGCCGCAGCCGGAAAAAGCCGCCGCGCCCGACCCAGCGCCGTCGAACCAGCTCCGCACGCCAGCCGATGTCATTCGCGCCACCTTGATGGCGCAGGCCGCCGCCTGGAATGAGGGCGATCTTGACGGCTTCATGAGCTCCTACTGGAAAAGCGATGAGTTGAAATTCGTTTCCGGTGTCAATGTCACCAGAGGTTGGAACGCGACCATGAAACGTTATCGCGACCGGTATTCGGGTGGAGAAGGGCTGGGTCAGCTCGGGTTTGAAAAACTTGAGGTGAAACTCGTCACCAATGACGTTGCTGTCGTCACCGGGCGTTTCAATCTCGCCCGCAGCGCTGAAACGTCAAGCGGCGCCTTTTCGCTGGTGATGCGCCGCGATGCAGGCGCCTGGAAAATTGTGCATGATCACACGGCGAGCGATCCGGCGCCGTAATGCGCGGTTACCTGCGTTCCGTGAATTTCACGATTTGATCTGCAAGCTGATTGAATGTTGTTGCGGCGGCGTGATCCGTTGCCGCTGGCGGGAGCCCGTCATCGGATGCCTGGCGTAAGTCAGGATAAAGCGGCACCGTCCCAAGGAATGGCGCGCCAAGCTCTTTCGCCGCGCGTTCGGCGCCGCCTTCGCCAAACAGAAATTGCTTGGAACCGTCGGGCGTCTCAAGCCACGCCATGTTCTCAATAACGCCGATCACTGGCGTGTCAGTCTGACGGAATAATTGAACGCCGCGGCGGACATCGGCCAGCGCCATTTCCTGAGGCGTTGAGACGATGACCGCGCCGGAGAGTTTTTTCGACTGAATGAGAGAAATATGCGCGTCGCCTGTGCCCGGCGGCGTGTCCACCAGGAGAATGTCGAGATCGCCCCAATCCACATCGCTCATCAATTGCCGGAGCGCGCCCATCACCATGGGGCCGCGCCAGGCGACAGCTTCGTCCGGGTCGATGAGGAAACCGATCGACATCAGTTTGACGTTGAACGCCTCGAACGGGACGATCTTGTTGTCCCGCATTTGCGGTTTGCCCTTGATGCCGAAAAGCGTCGGCAGGGAGGGGCCGTATATGTCGGCGTCGAGAAGGCCGGTTTTCAGCCCGCGCGCTGCAAGTGAAACTGCGAGGTTGGCGGCGACGGTCGATTTGCCGACGCCGCCCTTGCCGGATGCGATGGCGATCATCGATTTCACGCCCGCAAGCTGTTCTCCGGCGGTTTCAATCCTGGGCTTTTGCTTCAGGCCGAATGGGTTGTCATGACCGCCTTTTGCAGGCTGGTGCTGTTGCGCCGCGCTATGGGCTGTCGCCACGGCCGAGACGCCAGTCACACCGGGCACGGCGGCGGCGGCGCTTTCCGCCGCTTTGAGCAGGGCTTCCGCGGCGCGCCTGTCCCCATCCGGGACCTCTAGGGTGAACCGCACTTTTCCGTCTTCGTCAGCTGAAAGGCCGCCCACTGCGCCAGCCGCGATGATATTGCGGCCCGAAGAGGGGTCTTTAATAGCCGAGAGAGCGGCGCGTACGCGTAGAATAAGGCTGCCAGACACGGGGAATACCCTTTGAAATACTTCAAAAAAACGCACCTGACGCGTTGCGCCCGATGGAATCGGTCACATATATACGTCGCAAATCTGGTTCTTCCACCAGCGCCCACCCAACAAAGGGTCGCAAGGCGCTAATTCTTCATGAGAGAGAGGCTTGAATGCCCTGGCAAGATAATTCCGGTAATCGCGGCGGTGGCCGTGGGCCTTGGGGTCAACCGCCGCGCGGCGGAAATGGCGGTCCCAATAATGGCGGCGGTCGCCCTGGCGGCGAGCCCCCTGATCTTGAGGATTTGCTTCAGGCCTCACGTCAGCGTCTGAAGCGGGCGTTCCCTCGCAGTGGACGCGGCGGCGGCGCTGGCGGTCGAGGCGGCGGCGGGTTCGAGATCAACCGGTCAACAGGCGGTCTGATCGCTGCGGCGCTTGCGGTGCTCTATGTCTTCAGCTGCGCCTATCAGGTTGCGCCGAACGAACTCGCGGTTGTCACCACATTCGGAAAATATACGGACGTTACCGGTCCGGGCTTGCGGTGGAAAATTACACCCATCCAGTCCGTGACCAAGCAACCCGCGCTAACCGTGCTCGACATGTCGATCCCGGCGCGCGATCGCCGCACCGGCGGCCTTTCTCAAGGGCTGATGCTGACAGGCGATAAGAACATTGTTGATGTCGCCTTCACCGTGCAGTGGAAAATCAAGTCAGACACTGTGCCTGCGGCAGGAGAAGACTTGCCCGGCGTCGCTCAATTCATCTTCAATATTGATGAACCCGAAGAATTGGTGCGCACCGTGGGTGAAGCATCAATGCGCGAAGTTGTCGGCAGCAACACCCTTGATTTTCTTCAGACCGGAGGCCGGCTTGAGGTTCAGCAGCAGACGCAGAGTTTGATGCAGGAAGCGCTTGATTCCTATCAAGCAGGCATTCAGATCGAAAGTGTGCTGTTGACCGGCACGGAGCCGCCCACCAATGAGGTCAACGAAGCTTTTCGCGACGTTCAGGCTGCTGAGCAAAATCAGGCGACCGTCATCCAGCAAGCGCGCCAATACACGAACCGGGTTGTTCCTGAAGCGCGTGGTGAAGCCCAACGCATCCTTGAGGATGCGGGCGCTTATGCGTCGCGGGTCACAGCTGAAGCCCGCGGTCAGGCCCAGCGTTTTGACAATATCTATGATGAATACCGCAAAGCGCCAGAAGTAACGCGCCAGCGTATGTATCTGGAAACGGTCGAGCGCGTGCTTTCTGATATGGATAAAATCATTATCGAGGAAGGGGCGGGTTCCGGCGTTGTCCCTTACCTGCCGCTGAACGAAGTTCGCCGTCGGCAGGGGGACAATTAAGATGAAAAACGCATCCCTTCCATTTATTGGCGTCGCTGTGGCCGCCTTCCTGGTGATCTTGTTAAACACGGCGTTTACAGTGCCGGAAACGCACTCGGCGCTGGTGTTTCGGTTCGGTGAGCCAAAAAGCCAGTATCTCGAATCCGGACTTAAGTTCAAAGTTCCGTTTTTCGAAACGGTCGATTTTATTGACCGGCGCAATCGCATCCTTGAACAAGAGCAGACGGAAATCATTGCGCGCAACCAGGAGCGTCTGATTGTTGACGCTTTCGCGCGTTACCGCATCACGGACCCATTGCTATTTTATCAATCGGTCCGTTCGGAGACGAATGGCGAAAGCCGTCTTACTCCACAATTTGACCGTTCTATTAAAGCCGTGCTGGGTGAAGTGACGGTTGATGAAATCATTTCCGAACGGCGCAGTGAATTGATGATCCGCATCCGTGATCTGTTAAGCCAATCGGCGCGCCCGCTCGGCGTTGAAATCATTGATGTGAAAATTCTGCGCGCTGACCTGCCGCAGACTAACTCGGAAGCGGTGTTCCAGCGGATGATCGCTGAACGTAATCAGCTCGCCCAGCAATATCGCTCAGAGGGTAGTGAGCGGGCGAACCAGATCAAGGCCCAGGCTGACCGTCAGGTCATTGAGATCAAGGCCGAGGCCAATGAGGAATCGGAGAAAATCCGGGGCGCCGCAGACGCCGAGAGAAACGCGATTTTCGCCGCCGCTTACGGCAAGGATGCGGAATTTTTCGCATTTTATCGCTCCCTCATCGCATACGAGGAGGCGATGAAAAAAGGCGACACAACCATACTGCTTTCGCCGAATAGTGAATTCTTCAGATATTTCAATAACTTGCAGGGGGATCGTCAGTAGGGCGCGATGCTTCGCGAACAAATTGAAGCGAAATTGCACCGCCCGCCCGCAAGGTGATTTGCGGGCGGGCGGCTTTGCGTTAACCTGATGGATCTAAAGGTTTGGTTTCGGGGAAAGATAGAGGCGATTATGGCTCGTTTGGGCGTTGTTCGGGGGCTTTTGGTTGGCGTTATTGCGTCGGGTGCGCTGGTGACCGGAACGGTCGCGGCGGCGCCGCGGGGTGCTCCAGACAGTTTTGCAGATCTTGCTGAAAAGCTGACGCCGGCTGTGGTGAACATTTCTTCCGCACAGCGCTCACGCAGCGGCAGGGCGAGCGGCGAACTTGCGCCGCTTCAGCGCAAGTTTGATCAACCCGCCGTTTCGCTCGGCTCCGGCTTCATCATCGACGCCTCCGGTATCGTGGTGACGAATAATCACGTCATCGATAACGCCGAGAACATTACAGTGACGCTTCATGACGGGCGCGAATTCACCGCTGTGGTGAAGGGGCGCGATCGCGAAACTGATCTCGCTGTGTTGCAACTCGAGGGCGGCTCCAAGTTTCCTTACGTCAGTTTCGGCGATTCCGATGCTGCGCGCGTCGGTGACTGGGTCATCGCCATTGGTAATCCCTTTGGCCTTGGCGGCACCGTGACTGTGGGCATCGTCTCCGCGCGCAACCGCGATATCAATTCCGGTCAGTATGATGATTTCATTCAGACGGACGCCGCTATCAACCGCGGCAATTCGGGCGGCCCATTATTCGATATGAGCGGCAAAGTTGTCGGCGTGAACACAGCGATTTATTCGCAGACAGGCGGTTCCGTCGGCGTCGGCTTCTCGGTGCCTGCCGATCTCGCCGAAACAGTGGTGACGCAGATTCTTGATTACGGCGAAACCCGCCGCGGGTGGCTCGGCGTTTCCATTGATGATGTCACACCAGAACTTGCATCGTCACTGAGACTGCGCGTGCCGAAGGGCGCTGTCGTGACGGTGGTTCGTCCGAACAGCCCCGCATCAGATGCTGGCCTTGAACCCAACGACGTCATCCTTCTTTTCAATCGCCGCGAAATCGAAAGCGTGCGCGATTTGACCCGCGCCGTCGCCGATACGCCAATTGGCTCCACTGTGCCTATGGAAGTGCTGCGGGATGGGAGAAAGGTCACCGTGCAGGTCCGTGTCGACCGCCGCGAAACCCGGATGCTTGCCGCAAACGGGTCGAGCATCCTGCCCGCTAACGCAGCGCGCGGGTCCGGCCTGACGCTGCAGGAGCCGACCGATGATGTGCGTCAGGCTTATGGCCTGCCTCCCACTGTTCAGGGCGTTGTCGTGACCGCTGTCGATCCGGAAAGCACGGCTGCGATCGTATTGCAGCCGGGCGATATTATCCTCGAAATCGGCTGGGAGCGGATCACGCGCCCGTCGGCTGCGGTGGATAAGCTCGGCAAGCTGAGAAACCTCAATAGCGGGCCCGTACAGATTTACGTTCAGCGCGGCGATCTGTTGTTCTACGAATCACTCCGTCCGTAACGCGCGACGTTATCGTTAGACGTCAGGCGGCGAAGTCCGATTTGGAATAGCCCTGTAGATAGAGCAGGGCGGCCAGATCTGCATAATGGATGCGAGTTTCCGCTGATTGCGCTACGGTCGGTTTGGCGTGAAATGCAACGCCGAGCCCTGAGCGCGACAGCATGGAAAGATCATTGGCCCCGTCGCCTACGCCCATGGTTTCGCTCAACGCGATATTGTTTTCTGCAGCTATAGTCTCCAGCGCCTCCTGTTTCGCGGCGCGGCCGAGGATTGGCAATTTGACTTTTCCCGTCAGCTTGCCGTCCTCAATCAGCAATTCATTCGCTTGCTGATGTTTAAATCCGGTTCGCTTGGCGATGCGCGATGTGAAAAAGGTGAAGCCTCCGGAAACAAGCGCGGTGACGGCGCCATTGGCGTTCATGGTTTCCACAAGTGTTTTGGCGCCAGACGTTAGCGTAAGGCTTTTTTCAAACGTTTCTTCGAGTACGCTTTCGGGCAGGCCGGCGAGCATGGCGACGCGTTCATTGAGCGCGCCCTCAAAGTCGAGCTCGCCGCGCATTGCCCGTTCGGTAATGTCGGAAATCTCTTTTCGCTTGCCGGCGTATTCTGCGAGCTCGTCAATGCATTCCTGCTGGATTATGGTGGAATCCATATCCGCGATCAGGAGTTTTTTACGGCGGTTCTCGGCGGGGATGACATTAGCGTCGACGCGCGCGCGAATCGCGACGGCTTCAATGCGCGGTTGGAAATCCGGTCTTGGATGTTCGCTCAGCGCTATGTCATAAGCTTCGCCAGGCGCAAGCTCTTTTGCGGATGAGCCAGCAACGGTGTAAGGGCCCAGCGCATTCCGGAACTCGTCAATTAATGCGGAATCGATAGACGTTTTTGACGGATTAGCGATGATCGATAGAACAAACTTCATACTGTTACGGGCTTCAAACCTTGAATAAGCCGGGTCTCATTTTCATCGCAGGACCGACCGCCAGCGGCAAATCGGCGACTGCGACCGCGCTCGCCGGAGCCCTTAACGGCGAAATCATCAACGCTGACGCCATGCAAGTCTATAATGATTTGAACATCATAACAGCCCGGCCGACGCCCGGGGATGAGGCCATAGCGACGCACCATCTATATGGCGTTCTGGATGCGGCGGAGCGGTGCTCTGCAGGGCGCTGGTCGCGGCTCGCAAAAGTTGCGCTTGATCAATGTGCGGCGCACGGAATAGTTGCGCTCGTCTGTGGAGGGACAGGGCTTTATTTTCGCGCACTGGAAGAGGGGCTATCGCCTGTGCCGGAAACGCCGGTCGAGGTGCGTGCGCGAGGACAGGCGCGCCGCGACCATTTGGGACCTGAGGTTTTTCGCGATGAGGTGGTGTCCCAGGATCCGGCTATGGCGCGCTTCCCGGCGGGTGATGCGCAGCGGTTATTGCGCGCCTGGGAAGTTTTTTCAGCTACAGGCAAGCCATTGTCGTGGCATCAGGCGCGTCCACGTGCGCCGATGATCGTAAATGTTGATGCGCGGATCGTTATCGAACCGCCCCGGGACATCCTCTATGCGCGGTGCGATGCGCGCGCCGCCATGATGATGGAAGAGGGCGCCATTGAAGAGGTGCGCGCGCTTCTGGCCCGCGATCTTGACCCGGCGTTGCCGGTTATGAAAGCTCTTGGCGTGCCGGAAATCGCCGCCATGCTTCGCGGAGAGACAGACGCCAAAACTGCGCTTGAAATGTTGCAACAGAACACACGCCGTTTCGCCAAGCGGCAACTTACCTGGTTCCGTAATCAGGCGGCGGACTGGCCGCGTGCGGCAAGTGCGGAAGAAGCCGAAAGGCGCCTCCGGGAAATGTTGCACATCACCGGAAAGTGAGCGTTGATACATCCTGATTGAGTTATCTTGTCACCAGTTAGCTGAGGGGAAAAGCCATGAAAAAAGTTCTCGCGACTTTGGTCGCATCTATAGCATTGATCTCCAATGCCCTGGCCGCGCCTGTAGATGACATGCTGGACGCCGACCGCGATTTTGCGGCGCTGGCTAAGGCCGAAAATGTTCCTGCAGCGTTCGCCGCCTACGCAGCTGATGATGTGCGCATGTTTCCGGAAGGCGGCGCCTCTTATCAAGGCCTCGATAAGCTCATTGAAAGGTTTTCCGCCTGGCCCGAAGGCGCAACATTGTCATGGACCCCTGTGGACGGCGTCGCCGCCTCAAGCGGCGATTTTGGTTACACATGGGGAACCTATGTGTTCACCGCGCAGGACGAAGACGGTGAAACATCTTCATACGGAAAATATGTCTCCATCTGGCGTAAAGACAGCAGTGGATGGAAATTCATCGTCGATATTGGTAATTCCGGCCCTGCGCCAAAGAAAGATGACTAAGCGGGCGTTAGAAACAGGGCGCGTTCTTTTTCCCGGCGCTCCACCAGATGCGCAATGACTTCTCCGCCGCCTGTGTTGTGATTGCGGAAATTATCGGCGGCTTGGGTGTAGTCGCCAGCATTGAGGGCGTCGAGAACGGTGCTGCGTGAAAAAGCGCCGGCGCCCAGATTGTAGGCGAATGAGACAAGCGCGGAGAACTGGTTTTCGTTCAACGGGACCAGCACCATTTTTTTCACGATGTCTTCCGACCCACGCACATCCTCGCGCAGCAATTGTTCGGCCTCGCTTTCTGTGATGGTCATTCCGGCCTCGGCCGTGCGCGAATGACCATAGCCAATGAGCCATTTACCTCCGGCGTTATAGGCCTCCAGTCGCAGCCCCTCGCTTTCCTTGATGATGGTGAGGCCTGCATCATTCATGTGCAGGCCCGCATTGGCGGCGTTGCCAAGATCACCTGACGCGGGTTCCGGCGCCGATGCCGGCGGCTCATCGCCAGGCTCGACGACATCTTCCTCAGCCGCATCATCCTCGGTGGCGGTATTGCTTTCTTCGTTTTCAGATGCCGCAGGTATTGGTTCGTCAAGCCGTCCGAACCAGCTTTCAACCGATGAAAATCCCCGATCTGTAAGGCCGCGGGCCCAGCCGGGCAGGCCATAGCGGTCGCCAATGGCGGCGCCCAACAAAAGAAGCAAAAGCCAGAATATCAGCTGAACACGCATCAGAAGCTCCCCCATATCGGTCAGGCATCGTTTCGAAGCCGTGTTTTCCCCAGCCGCATGCTGAGCGCTAAGGGCGGAAATATCAAATCACCAATCGGCTATAGTTAACGATTGATTGCAAATATCGTTGGGCGATGTTA
Organism: Alphaproteobacteria bacterium; assembly: GCA_030426465.1. Taxonomy (GTDB): domain Bacteria; phylum Pseudomonadota; class Alphaproteobacteria; order Caulobacterales; family Parvularculaceae; genus Hyphococcus. The sequence continues at coordinate 9,166 of JAUHYK010000044.1, read as the reverse complement.
TTAAATCACACCACAAAAGCTGCCAGCCCGGGGATGGAGAAGGCGCGGCGAACAGGTAAAGTAGCGTCTGATCCGGATTCGGTCGGGCGCGCCGGGTAGATCGCAAGGCGGGGAGCGCTACGGCCGGTTCAGCGTAAATCGGGGCCCTTAAGGGTATGGTCGAGTTTTTGCGCCGATTGGGGCGCTTTCTGACATCCATGGACGCCAAGGCGATAACGTCCCTGGCGGTTTCTCTTTTCCTTCTGGCATTCGTTATTGTGATGCTCGCCTATGGCCAGCAATGGCTCAATCTCGAGCAGGACGGTGAGCTGAGCCGCCTGTTGATGAAGGCGGCGGAATCCCGCTGGGCGGTTCTCGGGGTGATTTCCATATTCGCCTTTCTGGCGCTAACCGGATTTCCCCAGATCGGCCTCATCACCGTGACGGTGATTGTGTTCGGGCCGAAAAACGGGGCGATTTATTCCTGGATCGCCACCATGGCGAGCGCGACGCTAACCTTCGCCCTCGGTCATTTCCTCGGCGGGCGCTGGGTGAACCGGATTGGCAGCGACCGGGTGCAGCGCACGATCGACTTCATTGGACGTCACGGCGTTTTAGCGAGCGGGCTGGTTCGCGTTGTCCCGTCGGCGCCCTTCATCGTCGTCAATGCGGCCGCGGGCGCCGCTCATATCGCGTTGTGGAAATACTGGATCGGAACGGGGATCGGCATCATTCCCAAAATCGCGCTGATTGCAGTGCTTTCGGCCTTTTTTCCGGACCCGAACGCGCTCCAGCTCGAAATGGACAATCTTCTCAACTTCTTCACGAGCAGGGATCCGCGCGATCTTGGTCTCATTGTTCTGGTCATTGTCGGCTGGCTGGCGTTTCTGTTGCTAATGCGCTGGGTCTATCGCAGGCTCAGAGCGTGATAAAAGGCGGGAAACGCGTGTTGAACCTTGAAGATCAGGTGCTTGCGCCAGACGGTCGACTTGGTTTCGGAGATGCGGCGTATGAATTTTTGTCCATCCCGGCATGTAGAGGCCGGGGAAATGTTTCTTAAGGAATGTCTGCGCGGGTTAAAGAATCTTGGTAGATCGTAAACAGGTCAGTATGATCTCTTCAGCAAAAACCGCACGTTTCCGCCATTTGTTGACGATTTAGGAACGCATTAAGGATAAGACCGTCCGTGAATTTCAGTACCCACGAATAGGACCAGCCCAATGCTTTCCACTTTGTTCGGCATGCTTTCCGCGGACATGGCCATCGACCTCGGTACGGCCAATACCCTCGTTTATGTCAAAGGCCGGGGGATCGTGCTCAACGAACCTTCCGTTGTTGCGATTGAGACCCGCCAGGGCCGCAAGATTGTCCGCGCCGTCGGCAATGAAGCCAAAGAAATGCTGGGCCGCACCCCTGGCGAGATCGAAGCGATCCGCCCGATGCGGGACGGCGTCATCGCCGACTTCGAAGTCGCGGAAGCGATGATCAAACACTTTATCCGCAAGGTGCATAATCGCCGCTCTTTCGCATCGCCGCGTATTGTCGTCTGCGTTCCGTCGGGCGCGACGGCGGTTGAACGCCGCGCCATTCAGGAATCGGCGCTGTCCGCGGGCGCCCGCAAGGTTGAGCTTATTGAAGAACCCATGGCGGCCGCAATCGGCGCCGGGCTTCCTGTAACAGAGCCTACAGGCTCTATGGTGGTCGACATCGGCGGCGGCACCACGGAAGTTGCGGTTTTGTCGCTTGGCGGCATTGTCTATTCGCGCTCTGTCCGGGTTGGCGGCGACAAAATGGACGACGCAGTCGTTGGTTATATTCGCCGCATGTACAATCTCCTGATAGGGGAGGCATCGGCGGAACGGATCAAAAAAGAAGTCGGCTCAGCGATGATCCCGACCGAAGGTTCGGGCACCACGATCCAGATTAAAGGCCGCGACTTGATGCATGGCGTGCCCAAGGAAGTCCGCATTGGCGAGGCGCAGGTCGCTGAAGCCCTTGCTGAGCCCGTCAGCGCGATTATCGAGGCGGTGAAAGTCGCGCTAGAGGCGACGCCGCCGGAACTAGCCGCCGATATCGTCGATACGGGAATCATGTTGACTGGGGGCGGGGCGCTCCTCAAGAACCTCGATCAGGTGCTGCGCGATGAGACCGGCTTGCCGGTTTCTGTTGCTGACGACCCGCTCTCTTGCGTGGCGCTCGGCACCGGCGCGGCGCTTGAAAACACGAAAGCAATGCGCGGCGTTCTCTCCTCCGCAATCTAGGGCGCGTGCCCGGATTTTAGCGAGCGGGAACGGCGCGACCAAACGGAATACGTTCGCTAGACATGGAATTTCTCGGGCAGGACCGTAGGGAAGGGCTGGGACGAAAAGCGCATTCCCGCTTCGTCCTGGTTTTGCTCATTCTTGTCTCGGTGCTTTTGCTGTTATCCAGCCTTTATTCAGCGCAGGCGTCAGTTTTCAAAAAGGCGCGTGAGGGCGTCATGGATGTGGCGTCGCCCGTCCTGTCGCTTTTTTCCGGCCCTATCTCTTATGTGAATGGCGTCGCCGGTTCGGTCGGCGACTATTTCAATGTCATGGAGCAGAACAAGGCTCTGCGAGAGGAAAACGCCGAGCTGCGCCAGTGGATGAATGAAGCGCTCGAACTGCGGGAAACCATTGAGGTTTACGAAGCGCTTCAAGGCTATGTTGCGCCACCCGAAGCACAGCCCATAAGCGCGTTTGTTATCGGCGAATCGAATGATGCGTTCGCGCGTTCGATGATCGTCAACGCAGGCCGCGCCAACAATGTCGAAGTGGGCCAGGCGGTGGTCGATGAAAACGGTCTCGTCGGCCGTATTGTTGAGGCGGGCGGTGGGGCCTCCCGGGTCCTTCTCCTCACCGACATTCAAAGCCGTATTCCGGTTTATGTGGAAGGCGCGAATGTCGAAGGCATTCTTGTGGGCAATACGCGCGCGCAGCCTGTGATCAGTTTTACGGCGAGCGCCGATGATCTTGAACCAGAGCCTGGCCAGCGCGTGCTCACTTCTGGCGCAGGCGGAGCGTTGCCGCGCGGCCTGCCTGTTGGCGTCGTCACCGGCGAGAATCGCGGTGATATTACGGTCGATCTCTACGCAAATTACGCCCGTACGCGCATGGTCCGCGTCATTAATTACGCTTTCCCGGTTGTTGATCATGTCGTTGGAGATGAGGACGCAGGTGACGCGGAGGAGGCCGACACTGATGCGGCAGGCGTGGCCTCTGAACTCCCGGCGGAGGATTAAGCCTGATGGGCTATCGCGCGGAAAATCTTTTCCGGCTTTTGAAAGCTGCGGCGCCGACCCTTCTCGGTGTGCTCGGCGTCTTTCTTCTGGCGGCGCCCGTACGGCTTTTTGAAGGCTTTGCGCCAACGCCGATCATCCCGCTGGTGATTGTCTTTTTCTGGTCTGTTTATGGGCCTGATTATCTGCCGCCTTTGAGCGTGTTTTTCATTGGCCTTTTACAGGACCTGTTAACGGGCGGACCCTTGGGGCTCTGGCCGGCGGTTTACCTTGTCACACAATTTATCGTGATGTCGCAGCGCGCCTATTTTCTGGGTCGGGAACAAAAGGTGGTCTGGATCGGATTTGCCTTTGCAGCGCTCGGCGCAGGGCTTATCTTGTGGCTTGTGATGAGCCTTATGTCCGGCGAGTTATTGCCTCTGCGTTTCCTGATGCTGCAATTAGCGGCGACGGCGGCTATTTATCCGTTGTTCGGCGCCGTCTTTGGCGAATTACACCGCCGCGTTCTGGTGGAGGTGTAACGCAATGGCGGGAGTTAACGCACACGATCCCGAACGCCAGGAAACGGTCTCGCGCCGTACGGTGCTGCTGGGCGGCGGCGTCAGCTTGCTCTTTGGCGGGGTCGCGGCGCGGCTTTATCAGCTCCAGATCGCCGACCATCAGAAATATCTCGATCTCGCACAGGAAAATCAGTTCAACCGGCGGGTTCTGACGCCGTTACGCGGGGAGATTGTCGATCGGTTTGGCGGGCCCTTGGCTTCCAACCGTAAGAATTTCCGGGTGCTCCTGGTGCCCGAGCAGGCGCGTGACGTCGACGCCATTCTCGACAAGATCAACAAGATCACGCCTGTCAGCGAAGACAAGCGCGCGCGGGTTATGCGCGAAATTCGCCGGCGCGGCGCTTTCACCCCTGTGCAGATCGCCGACAATCTGTCGTGGGAGGATTTCTCCAAGCTCAATTTTGAATTGCCTCATCTGTCAGGCGTTCTGCCGGATGTGGGTGAGACCCGGGATTATCCATACGGCGCCGATGCGGCTTTTGTGGTCGGCTATGTTGGAGCCGTCACCGAGCGCGATCTGTCCGCGCAGGAAAGCGATGAAGACCGTGTCTTGTTGCGGCAGCCAGGCTTCAAGGTTGGCCGCGAAGGGCTTGAGCGCACTTACGAGGATGAGCTGCGCGGCGAAGCGGGCGTCATGAATGTGAAGATCAATGCTCATGGCCGCGTCATCGAAGAAATGGTGGATAGCGCCGTGCCGCCCTCGCAGGGGCGGACATTGACGCTCACGATTGACTCCGAATTACAGGCCCACGCCATGAAGGTGCTGGCCGAGCCGACACCGGGCGTCGATCAGGATACACAGAGCGCCGCTGCGGTGGTGATGGATGTCATCACCGGCGACATCCTCGTGCTTGCCTCAACGCCGGCGTTCAATCCTAATGATTTCAATGTGGGCATCGACCCTGATTTGTGGCGTGACCTGAACGCCAGCCCCTACAAGCCGCTCTTGAACAAACCCTTGTCGGGCGTTTATCCGCCGGGCTCGACCTTCAAGGTGATCTCCGCTGTGGCCGCGCAGCGCGCAGGGGTGAAACCCAATCACAGTGTCCATTGCAGCGGACGCGTCTGGTACGGCAATCGCTATTTCCATTGCTGGAAACGCGGCGGCCATGGCCACGTTGATATGAAGAACTCACTCAAACATTCTTGTGACGTCTTCTATTACGACATCGCCAAGACTTTGGAGATCGATCTTCTTGCGGACACCGCGCGTAAGTTCGGCCTTGGCCAGACTTACGAGCTTGGCATCCCCGGGCAACAGCGGGGCGTGGTTCCTGACCGGGACTGGAAGCGGGAATATTTCGCCGGCAATCCCGCGCAGCAACCTTGGTTCCAGGGCGAAACGCTGTCCTGCATTATCGGGCAGGGATATGTAACCTCAACGCCGTTGCAGCTCGCGGTTATGTCGGCGCGGGTCGCCACAGGAAAGGCTGTGCGGCCTCGTCTGGTGCGCGCTGTTGGTGATCTTGTTCTGCCTGCGCCTGAAGCGCCCCTGATCGACGTGGATCAGGACTATCTCGCCGTCGTCCGGGCCGGCATGAATGCGGTGACCAATGAATATGGCACTGCTGCGCGCTCTCGGCTCGAAGATCCGGACTGGCAGATGGCGGGCAAGACCGGAACCAGCCAAGTTTATGCGATCACGGCGGAAGATCGCGCCCACGGTCTCGCCAAACCGGAAGATTTGCCTTGGGCGCGCCGCGATCATGCGCTGTTTGTCAGTTACATGCCCTTTGAAAATCCACGCTACGCCTGTGCGGTTGTCGTTGAGCATGGCATTGGCGGCGCCCGTGCGGCGGGCCCGAAAGCGCGCGACATTATGAAAGTTGTAGCGGAAAAAGATCCCGCCTCGCGCACGCCGCTCGATCCGCGCACGCTCGCTCGCGCCAGCGGCGTCAGGGAGGGTTAGGCGATGGCGATTATTCTTCCTGGCCGCCGCCGCGGGGTGCGTGACAAGCTTTCAAGGCTTCACTGGCCGCTGATTATCCTGCTGACCATGATCGCCGGCGCCGGCGTTGTCACGCTCTACTCGGTCGCGGAAGGCAACTGGGAGCCTTGGGCGATAAAGCATGGTCTACGCTATCTCGCAGCGCTCGGCATTCTCGCCGGCGTCGCCATGGTCCCGATCCGCTATTGGATGGCGCTCGCTTATCCCACTTACTTTGCAGCGCTGTTTGCGCTCGCGCTTGTGCCGTTTATTGGCGAAGTGAATATGGGCGCGCGTCGCTGGATAGAATTCGGCGGCCTCCAGTTCCAGCCCTCAGAGGCGATGAAGATCGGTCTCGTTTTGGGGTTGGCGCGTTATTATCACAGCCTTCGGGCCGAGCAGGTCTCTCATATACTCTATCTCATTCCGCCAGCGTTGATGGTCGGGGCGCCGGTGGGGCTGATTTTTATCCAGCCCGACCTTGGTACGGCGCTCCTTCTTGCTGCCACGGGTGCGATCATGATTTTTGTTGCCGGACTTTCGTGGAGGATCGGTTTTCTCGGCATTTTGGGCGGCGTCGCTGCCGGTTACGCCGCTTATCGTTTCGATATTTTGAAAGAGTACCAGCTCCGCAGGATTACGACATTTCTTGATCCGGAGCGTGACCCCCTGGGGCAGGGCTATCACCTGTTGCAGTCGAAAACCGGAATTGGCTCTGGCGGCCTTACCGGAAAAGGTTTCATGGAAGGCACCCAGGCGCAGCTGAAATTCCTGCCGGAAATGCAGACTGACTTCATCTTCACTGTCTTTGGAGAAGAGTTCGGTTTTGTCGGCGCCATCGGTCTGTTGCTGGTTTATCTTGCGGTGATTTTTGTGGGTCTTTCCATCGCCATGCAGTCGAAACTTCATTTCGCACGCATGATGGCTGTCGGTGTCGTCGCCACTTTCACGCTCTATGTGTTGATCAACACGGGAATGGTGATGGGGCTTGCGCCGGTAGTCGGGGTGCCGCTGCCGCTGGTCTCCTATGGCGGCACGGTGATGCTGACGATTATGGCCGGGTTTGGGCTGGTGATGAGCGCCCATGTCCATCGCGATCAGGACATGTATCGCTCGGGCGATTCTTTATAAGCTTAAAATTGCGCGAGATGCGCTTCGAAATGCACGCAAAAGAGGTCAAAATGGGATTGGGCGTCGGCCAGCTTGGCGGCGGCGCTCGCGGCGTCGCCGGCGCGGCAAGCCTTTTCGATGGCGGCGGCCGTCTCGGCCAGCAGCTGTGCACCCACATTCGCGGCGGAGCCTTTGACAGCATGGGCGGTGCGATAGGCGTCTTCTAGTGCGCCGCCTTCGACGCCGTCTGACAAAAGTTTTAAGAGGTCTGTTGTAGAGCGTTGAAAAGCCTCAAGAATAGAGCGGGTGCCATCGACACCCGCCGCCGAAATCAGGCTGTCGATCTGGCCCAATTCAATGGCCGAACTATGGTTCACCTGCGTTTCCGTCAACGTCCCTGGTCCCCGTATTCGCCGTCTGGCGCTTATCCCGCACCTTGTACGAACTCCAATTGGGCTTCCCGCCCAACCTTTTACGGGTGGGCGATTGAGCAATATTTGCTAACAAACGTAAAAATTTGTCTAAAATAACGGAATACGCCAGTTTGGCGTCCACAATTTTCAAGGGGAAACACCTATGCAAGGCACTGCGGGCGAAGGCGCCCATTGGTCCTCCCGGGCCGCCTTTATCATGGCCGCCATCGGCTCTTCGGTCGGTCTCGGCAATCTCTGGCGCTTTCCATATGTCGCGGGGGAAAACGGAGGTGGGGCGTTTGTCCTCTTCTACATTCTCTGTGTTGTCCTGATCGGCCTGCCGGTGCTGGTCGCCGAGCTGTTTATTGGCCGCCGGGGGGGCATGTCGGCTGTCGGCAGTGTGGTGAAGATCGCCAAGGCAGAGGGGCGCTCGCCGCTTTGGGCGGCCCAGTCCTGGCTGGGCATGCTTGGCGCCTTCGTCATCTTAACCTTTTATTCAGTCATCGCCGGCTGGGTGATCGCCTATGTGGTGATGATCGGCAGCGATCTCGCAGCGTCTATTGGCGCAAAGGGATTGGCTGGCCTGGCTACGCCTGCATTTGCGGAGCTGACCGGCGACCAGGTCAGCGCGAAGCTAGGCGAACTCCTGAATGATCCGACCCGCATGATCATCTATCATGCCGTGTTCATGGTGATGACGGTCGCAATCGTGATGCGTGGCATCAAGGGCGGGATCGAAGCGGCTGTAACCTATCTCATGCCGGCGTTTTTCGTGTTGCTGATTGTGCTGTTCTTTTATGCGCTGGCCACTGGCGATCGCAGCCAAGGCCTAAATTTTCTTCTCGGCGTTCGCTTGCAGGACTCGGTGCTGGCTGACGGCGCTATTCGTCGCGGGTTGCTGCACGGTCTTCAGGATGGCTCGGTGATTTCCGCCGCGCTGGGGCAGGCTTTCTTTTCCATCGGTCTCGGCTCTGCGCTGATGGCGACTTACGGCGCTTACATGCGCGAGGATCAGGACCTGCCGCGCTCAGCCCGGCTGGTCGCTATTGCAGACACGGGCGTTGGTATTGTCGCGGGTCTTGCGATTTTTCCGATCGTCTTCGCTATGGGCCTTGCGCCCGGCGGCGGGCCCACCTTGATGTTCCAGACCTTGCCGCTCGCGTTTCACGGCATGCCGTTTGGCGGGCTGTTCGGCCTCTCTTTCTTCCTGCTCGCGTTGTTCGCTGCAATCACCTCGTCGATTGCGCTGTTGGAGACATCAACAAAATGGGTCGATGAGCAATCAAAAGGCGACAATCGCATCATTTCCGCAGGCGGGATCGGTCTTGTGGCGTTCGCCATTGGCGTCGCCAATGCCCTCAGCCAGGTGCCCCAGCAAGGCCTGAACGGCGAGTCTCAGGCGGGCTTTTGGAATACATGGCAGCCGCTCGGCGAGATGTCCTTGTTTCAAGGCATGGTGCTTCTCGATTTCCTGAGTGCGACGACCGATATCATCTTGCCGGTGAGCGGACTTATCGCCGCGATCTTCGCCGGCTGGATTGTGTCGACGTCGACGGCGCGCGAAGCGATCGGATTCAAATCGGAAGTCTGGTTCAAGCGCTGGCGGTTTTTGATCCGCTGGGTGTGCCCGATCGGCATTTTTGCCGTAATCTTCTACTCAGTATTATGGCTTCCCTATATCGCGCCGATGATTGGCGTAGGGGCTTCGTAAGCCGCCACGCATAAAGAACGACTTCGGCCCGGCCTCAGCGCCGGGCCGATTTCATTCGTGCACGGTGTAAGTTGGATTTTTTCGGCGTCGCCGGCGCGCGTTAACACTTATCACAAACACTCCTGCGTTTACCTTCCCCCCCCCTTGTCATGGGGCGCGGTGCAGGTCATGCTCTCTTCAGGTTTCAATCAACGAGAGGAGGTGATCCGA
>JAUHYK010000043.1 GCA_030426465.1 Alphaproteobacteria bacterium | reverse complement strand
CGGCGAGGGTGAGGGTCGCCGCGGCTTTTTCCGCTTCCTCCGCATTAAGGGCGCCAGCTTTTGCGAGAAGCTCGATAAACGGCGCCGGTGCAATGATTTCGGTCTTCAGCGCGCCTTCGGGGGAGCCGTCGCCATCAAGTTTCAATGTCCCTGCGGCGGCGAAGCGGCCTTCTTCGAGTTGCGCGAAAAACCCGCCAATATGAAGCGCCCCGCCGGCCCGCCGCCAGGCGTCAGCATCGCTTATGGCGTAGGCTTCGCTCACGGACAGGCTTGTCTGGAGCTTGTCGAGATTGAGCGCGTTTTCGTTCGCATTGGCCTGCACTTCAACAAGCATGACGTTTAATGTCAGAACGGTCAGATCCGCCTCATCGGGCGCGATATCAATGATCAGTTCGCCGAGGGAGGCTTGCGCGCCGTCTTGTTCTCGTGTTGCGGTTGCGCCGCCAATGCTCACCGCAGCCAACCAATCGCGTTTTTTATCATTGGCGATAGAGACGCGAAAATCTTCCGCTGCGATGCGCCAGTCGCCAAAATTGTTGAGCGATAGCGCCTGTTCGCTGCGCGTTGAAAAGATCAACCGATTGAGATCGTAAGGCAGCGCGTCGATGGTGAGCCGCTGTGTGCGCCAATCCCAGGCGTCCGGCGCAGCGATATGCGGCTCTTCAACATGAAGGCGCAGGAAAAATGGAAATCCATCCGCTTTCAGTTCGCCATGGGAGACGTCAAACCCGGCGGCGCGCTGGTCGTCTACCCATAAGGTGACGGCCTTTTTCATTTCACCTGCGCCGTAACGCCAGAGCATGACATAAGCGAAAAAGATGACCGCTGCGATTCCCCAGGCAATATAGAGCCAGCGCTGATGCGTCGATTTTCCGTCAGCCATCGGTCGGTGTCTCCGCAGGGATAAGATCAGGCCGTCCATTCTCAAGGCGAGCGGCGAGTACACGCAGGAACTCTCTGCGGTCCAGTCCGGTCGGGATCGCCGGGAGGATACGCATTGTTATAGCGCCCGGAATTTTCTCGCCGCCGGGATGGCGCCAGAACCGCCCGCTATCATGGGCGACCGGGGTGCAAGCGGTTTCCATAGCGGTATAAATTCCCGCCACGCCGGGCTGAAGCGATTTGGTTTCTCCGGGCGGAGTGCGCGTGCCTTCGGGGAAGATGATGACTTGCTCGCCTGCCTCCGCCCGGGCCTTGACAGCGCGCGTCATAGCGCGAAGCGCTCTTGCGCCGCCTTTCCGGTCCACGGCGATATTGCCTGCGCGGGAGTCCCACCAGCCGTAAATCGGAATGGCTTTCAGTTCTTTTTTGAAGATCATCACCGGTTTTCGCGCGAGGGCGTAAAGTGCAATGGTTTCCCACATGGATTGATGATTGGCGGCGATGAGCGCGCCGCCTTGCGGCATGTTTTCGGCTCCTTCAATGACATAGGAAACACCGGCGATCTGATGCAGCCCGAACAGGGCGAGACGCGCCCACAATTTGATGGTAGCCCGCGTGGCGTTGCGTCCGAAGAGCATGACCGGCAGGCAGGCGACGCCCATCACGACGACAGTAACGATGAGATAGGTCGAAAAGGCTGCTGAGCGGATGCGCCTTGCCATGAGGTTAGCGGTTGCCGCCGGGGATCAACGCTTTCACGCGCGCAAGAAGGAATTTTGTATATTCGCCCGCAAGTTTGAGAACCGCCTGGGAAGAGGCGGGACGCCCTTGATCGTCGAGATAGCCGGAGGCGACGGCGAAAGGAATAATCGTCGCGTCCGGCATGCGCGCGCGCGTTACGGTCAGGGCGCGCGGCATGTGATAATCCGACGTCACCAGAATGATGTTGTTATATTGGTGTGATGCGGCCCAGGCGCTGAGTTCGCCTGCATTGCCCTCGGTGCTAAGCGCATCGCGGCCGAGATCGACGCAGCAATCGAATTGTTCTTTAGGGCCGACCCAGAATTCCGATAGCCGCGCCGCCGAGGTGTCAGGATGGACGCCGGAGATCAAAAGCCGCTCGCCCGCGCCGTCAGCGAAAATCGCCATGGCGGAAGAAATCCGGGCGCCGCCCCCGCCTGTATAAACGGCGACCCCTTCAACGGGGCCGGACGCCGTGGCGCCCGGTTGGGGCAGGGCCGCGATGAACAGGGCGAGCCCGCCCGCCCAAAGCAGCGCCAATCCGGTCAAAAAAGCAATCAGCCGTCTCACGCGAATCTTCTTCCACCTGCGCCGCCCGAAATCCAGTTTAGCCGAAGGCGCGGCGGCGTGCCAGCGCCTCACCGTCGCGCCTGTCGCAGTTTAATATTGCTGACTTAGAGTTTTTAAGACGGTCAGGCGCGCGGTCACCGCTGTCACGAGGCAGGTGGCCACTGGCGCAGCTGCAAGCCAGAGGATCATCCAGCCGCCGAGCCGGAGAGAGGGTAGGAAATTGTCCGTTCCGCCGCCGGCGCGCATCGCGAGACCGGCCACAACCAATGCCGCGAGCGCTGCAAAAAGACCGAGAAGCGCGCCGCGAAGGCCGAGAATAAAGAATCGACGCTGCACTTCTGCGGCGATGAATTCGTCCGTCGCGCCCACCAGATGCAGCACCGAGACAATCTCGTGATTGGCGGCGAGGCCAGCACGCGCCGCGAAAATAGAGATTGCGCAGGCTGCGCCCATCACCAGAAGGAAAACGCCGAAGGCCATGGCTTGTCCCGAACGCGCGGCGCCGGACAGGCGGTCATGCCAGCGCGCGTGGTCGTCAAGGCTCGCGGTGGGCGCCGCCGCAGCGATGCGATTGCGTAGGAGGTCCAGATTGTCGCGCAAAGACGGCGCGGCTTTGACTTCAATGATCGCCGGAATGTTGAGGAAAGCCTGCGCATTGCCGTCGCCCAGCCACGGCTCCAGCAGCTCCGCCGTTTCTTCGCGGCTTTTTTCGTTCGCCTCGAGAACGCCCTCCGTATCCCGCAAGACACGCAACACTGCTTCAACGCCGCTCTCGATTTCTTCAGCGCTTGCGCCTTTGACCTGCACGGTGATTTCCGAACGCAAGGCGGATGTCCATTCGCTGGCGGCGCGATTGACCATCAAAAGCGACGCCATCGCCAACACGGCGAGAAACGACATAACCGCGATGACGGCGGTCAGGGGGGCGCCGGCGGCCCCGGCTTCTGGTAGGAGCGGCGCAGTCTGGCGGCCGAATATCCCGCGCCGCGGAGCCTTTAAGGCCGCAGTTTCTTCTTCGGTGTCGCGCTCTTCCGCTTGCGTCATATTACGCCGCGCCTCCTGCGCCAGCGCTGCGCGTCACCCGCCCCTCACCAATTCTTAACACCGGTTTACCAATCGATTGCACGAGATGAAGGTCATGGGTTGCAACAATAACCGCGGCCCCGAGTTTATTAAGTTCAACAAATAATTTCATAATGCGCTCGCCCATGGCCGGGTCGACATTGCCCGTCGGTTCGTCGGCGAGGATAAGATCCGGCTTGGACACAAGCGCCCGTGCGAGCGCCACGCGTTGCTTTTCACCGCCGGACAGCGTCGGCGGTTTGGCGTCCATGCGATCCCCCAAACCAACCCAATTTAAGAGTTCGCTTACGTCTTCCCGGTATTGGTTTTGGTTAACGCCTGCGACTTTCATAGGTAGCGCTACATTTTCATAGGCCGTGAGATGATCGAGGAGACGGAATTCCTGGAAGACAACGCCGATACGCCGGCGCAGCGCAGGCAAGGCCTCGCGCGGGGCCTCGGTTGCGTTCTCTTCGAACAGGAAAAACCGGCCGCGCGTAGGTCTGTGAGCGAGATAGATCATTTTCAGGAGCGATGTTTTGCCGGCGCCCGACGGTCCAGTGAGAAAACGGAACTCGCCTTCACGCAAGGTCATGGTGACGTCGCTCAGGGTTTCCGGCGCGTCCTCATAGGCGAGGCCCATCTCTTCAAACCTGACGATTTCCTTGCCGGCGTCCATGGCGATCCTGCTGCAGCGGTCGGAGGCGCGCCTTCCCGCGCGCCTGTTCACGGCGAACACATAAACGATTCTGGTCTCACATGATAATCACCTGTCCTGAATGCACCACGCGATATGATGTGGATGATGAGCGGTTTTCCCCAAATGGCCGCTCTGTGCGCTGTTCGTCCTGCGGCGAGAGCTGGTTTGTGCCCGCGCCCGAGCTGCTTGACATGGAGCCGCTGGACAAGCCTGCCGCCAAAAAAACGGCGAAGCGCGCTGCCGACACGGATGACGACGAGAAAGACAGCAGGGACGAGAAAGCCTCGACTCGCGCTAAAGGGCGCGAGGATAGGGCTGATGATGAAGATAATAGTGATGAAGACGAGGATAGCCATGCCGCGCGTCCCCTTATGAAGGTAGGCATCGTAGACGACGAGCCGGAAGAAGACGACGATCGCACCAACGCCAAGCGCGCCAAGACCTCCAAATCCACACGTCGCGACTGGCGCGATGAAGAGGATGAGCGCGATGCTAAATCGACCTCTAAGCGCGCCCGAAGCGACCGCCGCTTCGTCGAAGAAGACGACGATGACGACGACGATTCGCTTTTTACCTCGCCGGCGCCCCGTAAAGGCCGCGACGAGGATGATGACGAAGCCGAGCCCGCCGGCAAAGGTTGGCGCAAGGGTCGCCAATTCATCGTTGAAGATGATGAGGAAGACGACCGCCGTCCGCTATTTTCCCGCAAGCGCAAGGAAAAGACCGAAGAGCGCGAATCGCTGCGTTTTGCCGATGAGGAGGCGGACGAAGAGGACCAGTATAACGCGGCTTATGTCGTCGACGCCGATTGGGAAGATGTCGAAGACGATGGCGCCGAGCGCCCGCGTGGGTTCGGGCGAAAAGTCCGAGCCGAACGGCGCCGGGCGACGGCGCTGGCGCGGATGGAGGATGTGCGTCCGCTCAATCCTGAGGATTTCGACGAAGAATTTTTTGCAGCGCTGCGCGTAACGCCGCGTGAACTTGAACGCGCTATTCGCAAGGCGCGCCGTCGCGCCGAATCGCGTGAGAAAAACCGCCTCACCCCGCTGCGCGTTGTGGGCTGGACTGCGTGGCTCGCTGTGGTTGTCGCCGTTGTCTATGGCGTTCTGGTCTATCGCGACGAGATCGTCAAAGTGGCGCCGAAAACAGCGGACGCTTATGCCGTAATCGGTATTGAAGCGAACCCCTATGGTCTCGCGATTGAAAATGTCCGCCACCGTCTCGCGATGTCCACAAACGGACCCACCATCGAGATTACCGGTAATCTGCGCAACGAATCGGGCGGGCTGGTCGCAGCGCCGCTGCTTCAGGCCGAGGCATTGGGATCGCGCGGAGAATTGCTCGCCCGCTGGACGTTCTCCGCTAATCAGAGCGATGTGGCGCAGGGCGAAATGGTGGATTTCGTCACGCGCGCGCCGGCCCCTGAAGGCGTTGCGGAAGTGGCGCTTTCCTTCGCGCCGGAAAAGAGCGTTCTTGAATCGCTTATCCCGGGGAAAAGCGAATAACCGCCGTTTTACGGCGGCGCCCAGACCCTGTTCAGCATGTCGGCGTCTGGCGCGACGTCCGAAATGATTCTATGAGCCTTCCCTCAGGTGAAGACGGCGGGATGGACTGACAATGCGCACCCTTTTTACAGAAGATGAAATCGCCCAGCGGATCGATGCGATGGCGGCGGAAATGGCGCGTGATCTTCCGAAGGATTTCCTTCTTGCGCCGGTTCTTACTGGCGCTTTCATCTTTGCGGCCGATCTTTTGCGCGCGCTTTATCGCCACGGCGCCGATCCCCATGTGGATTTTGTCCAGCTGTCTTCCTATGGCGGCGCGCGCGCATCGTCAGGCGTCGTCACCCTGCTCAAGGATTTCTCGGTGGATATCAAAGGCCGGACCGTGCTGCTCGTCGATGACGTGCTTGACACCGGGCGTTCATTGCATTTTGGCAAGGGCATGATCGAAGATCGCGGCGCCGCAGATGTGAAGCTCTGCGTTTTCGTCAAGAAACTCACTGGCCACGCTGAGGACCTTAAATGCGATTATATCGGGTTTGAGGCGCAGGCTGACGATTTTCTCGTTGGCTACGGCATGGACGACGATGGCCGCAAACGCGGCCTGCCGCTCCTCGGTTCCGCTAATTAAGCTATTTTATTGCATTGCGGCGTTGCCGCCTACGTTCTCTTCGGAACCGATCACGATCGCGCGTGTTTAAAAAGAACACATAAACGCCGGTCAACCGGAACCGGCGAAGGAGAGAACACAATGCATGGAATCATTTATCTTGTAGGGCTCGTCGTTGTCGTAATGGCCATTCTGTCGTTCTTAGGGCTTTAAGGTCATGAGCAGTACGGAAACAATTGGCGTCGTCGTATCCGACGATGAGGGAAGCGCTCATTCCTACATGGAGTGGGGTGCTGTTTTCGCGGGGGCCTTTGTCGCCTCTGCTATTTCACTAGTGCTCTTTGCTTTTGGCGGCGGCGTGGGCCTTTCCGTTTCTTCCCCTTTCCCGGGGCAGGGTGCGGAAGCGGGCACGCTCAGCTACATCACCATGGCGTGGGTGCTGTTTGTCATGATCTTCAGCTTCATCGCTGGCGGTTATATCGCCGGTCGGTTGCGTCGGCCTGTGATTGGCGCAACGGCTGACTCTGTTGAGTTCCGCGACGGTGTTCACGGGCTTGTCGTCTGGGCGACAGGCTTGCTCATTGGCGCCGCTTTGTCGGCGCATATGGCCGCCGGCGCTGCAAGTCTTGGCGCCAGCGTCATGACGGAAAATGATGCTGACGCTGCGATCATGTTGCGTGGCGGTGACGCCGACGCCGGTGATCGCGCGACGATTGCTGCAGTGCTTGCGCGCGCCAGCGCAGACGGTGAATTGTCTGGCAGCGATAAGGAAGCGGCCGTTGACGTTATCGCAGATAGTACTGACCTTTCTGAAGGCGAAGCGCGCACGCGCGTCGATCAGTGGGAAACGACGACACGCGAAGCAGCGGATAAAGCGCGTAAAGTCGGCGCGATCAGCGCATTCCTGTTGGCCGCGAGCGCGCTTGTCGCCGCAGCCGGCGCCTATTTCGCAGGCGGCATTGGCGGCCGTCACCGCGATGAAAATGCGCCATTCCCATGGACTCGCGCGAGAGTGTAAAGGCGCTCAACATAGAGTAATGAACGGCGTGCTTTCGGGCGCGCCGTTTTTAGTTTTTGGCGTCCGCTTTAAAACCGCTCCAGCAGCCGTTCCAGATAGTCGACTTCATCTTCGTCGCGCCCGGGTTCGCCAAGTCGGCGGCGCAATTCCTCGATTACGGCGCGGGTGCGTCCCGCTTCGCTTTCGCCGGGCACTTCGACGCCTTCGCCGGCGATATCGCCGGCGGGCCTGCCCAATGGGTCGGCGCTGCGGCCGTCGCGCTGTCCTTCGCCGCCGCCTTGTTCTCCCTGGGCCTGTCGCATCTGCTCGCGGGCGAGGGCTTCGGCGCCGTCACGTAGATTGGCGATGGCGCGTTCCATGGCGTCTCCGGCGGCGGCGAAATCATCGCCGGCCAGCGCGCCTTCAGCCTCACGCATGGCGCTGCGTGCGCGGCCAAGGGCGCGTCCCGCCTCACCGCTGGGGTCGGCTTCTGCATCACCTTCAAGTGCATCCATCAACGCGTCGAGATCGCCGCCGAGGCCGCCTTCGCGTGAGGCGAGATCGTCGCCGTTAAGGTCACCGTCGCGCCGTTGCTGAAAGGCCTCATCGGCGAGTTCACGTTGACGGCCGATCAGTTCCCCTGCTGCGCCGGCCGCGCCGCCGCGTTCGCCTTCGCCGCTTTGGCCTTGTCCGCTTTGGCCCTGTCCGTTTTGTCCGGCGCCGCCCTGAGAGAGACGCAAATTGTTCAGCATGTTTTCCAGGTCGGAGAGCATTTGCCGGGCGGCGTTATTGGCGCCTTGCTGGGAAAGGTCGCGGATCGAATCGAGCATATCGTCGAGATCCGACTGATCGAGTTGCTGGGCGTTTTGGGAGGCCTCTTCCATCGGCTGACCCGATTGCGCGAGCGCCGTCAGATAATCATTCATGGCCTGACGCAACTCTTCGACCAGCCGTTCTATTTCCTCGTCGCTGGCGCCGCGCTCGAGCGCTTGGCGCAAGGCTTCGCGCGCCGCCTCAAGACGCTGGCGCGCAAGCTCCAGCGCTTCGTCTTCCAGTTGCAAGGCGAGGGGCCAGAATTTTTCAACCGCGTCTTCATAGCTGTCGCCATTGCGGCGCATCACCCGCCAGAAGGCGGATCGCAGCATAAGATAATGCGTTGGCTTTTCTTCGTAGAAAATATCGGGCGCCATCGTCACCGCATCGAATGACCGGGCTGCGCGGCGCCAGTCCTCTGCGGAGACAGCGAGGGTCTGGCGCTGTTCAATGACGGCTTTCGCCACCGGATTGTAAAACATCCGTGTCGGGAGAATGACGGCGACCTCGCCGGTGTCGCCTTCTTGCCCCGCGCCGTCGCGGGCGACGACTTTCGCCAGCACTTGAAGACCCGCCCATGGGTCGGCCTGAAGATCGAGGGTCGCTGAGCGCTCTCCGCTTACGCCTCTGACGCCGTCAATTGGAATAGTGCGGGTGTCTTCCAGCGCGGCTTTATCGAGTAGCGGCGCATCCAGCGGGCGTTCCTGATCGGGGTCGAGACGCATCACGAGCCATGCGTCCGCGACGCCGTAATCGTCTTCGATGGAGACGGTGAAATCGACACGGGCGTCGTCGGTGCGCGCCGGAGGCTCAACGAAGGTGATGGTCGGTGCGGCGTCTGCGAGAACGCCAATCGGCCAGCGGCCTTCTTTTGCGCCGAGTTTTAGCCGCAACAAGCCGCTTTCGCCGATGGCGATTTCTGCGCGCGCGGCCTGCCTGTCGCGTTCAAAGGCGGCGCGTTTCGTTTCACTCTCTGTTTGGTAAGTCAGACGGACGCGCCCGCCGCCATTGACCTGCGCTTTCAGGACCGAGCCTTCAGGCGCATCAATCTGATCGTCGCCGGCGGGCATGGGCTGGCCCGCGCGCAGAAGATAGATCGGCGCCCGGCCGGCATAGGCAGGCGGTTCGATCCATAAATCGGCGACCAGTTTTCCAGCGCCGGCATGAGCCGCCGGGTCGAAACCAAGCGCCAGCCGCGACAGCGTGTCCTTGCCGCTGGCGACAAAGCCGATGGCGAGGAGGCCGAGGGCGATAAAGCGCAGGCCCCAAGGGTCGCGGGCGCCGGCGGTGTCGCGCGCACGGTTCAGCCGCGCGGCTCGCGCCCGCTCCGCGCTCGCCTCCAGATGCGCGCGCCATAATGGCGACGCCTGATCGTCTGCGCTGAACGGCCGGTCATCCATCGCCTGCAAGGCGGCGTGGTCCACATGACCGTCTTCTTCCAGGCGCGCCTGCGCCTCGCGCCGCGAGGGAAAGCGGACGGCTTTAAGACCGTCATAAAGGAAGCCGGCGAACCCGGCGCCGCCGATCACCAGAGCGGCCCAATGCAGGAATGACGGAGTTAGTTTCCAGAGATCGCAAAGGCTGATGAAAAGGAAAACGAACGGGACCGCCAGTGCGGGCAGGATCGCCGGCCACAGCCTTTCCCAAAAAAGGACAAGCCGGGCGGCGAAAATCGCCCCCGCGCCCGGGACGCGCCGGCGTTTCGGGGGGCTGGCCCCTTTGCCGTCAGGCGTTTCAGGCGCCGGGCCGGCGGGTTTTTCCGGCTGTGTCACGCTGGTGGTCATACTTCTTGCACAATAGCTCTTGAAGTTGCATTCGTCGACGCCGCTTCACCTTAAAGCTTTCTCAGTCTGGCGCATCGCTGGCGAAAACAGGTTAACAAAAACGGGAGATCAGGTTGGTTTTCACGCTCACCTCATCGAAGCGCCGTCAGCAATTGGGGGAAGACGCGCGCCGCTCCCGCGCCTCGGTCTGGCTCACGGCCGCCGCCTGGGTCCTTGTGGTGATCTATAACATTGTTGGCGTCACCGACATCATCTCCACCGTGATTGCAATTGAGAGCGGGGCAGGCGTCGAAGCGAACCCGTTCGTCAGTTCCATGATGGATCACGCCGGCGACGGCTGGATCATCGCCAAACTCGGGCTTCAGGGACTGATCAGCTTTATGGTGCTGTGGTTCCCGCACTGGATCGTGTTGTTCTTCTTCGCGGTGGCGACAACCGGCAATGCGCTGATCGTTTATAACAACTTTTCGATAGCCGGACTGATCTAGCGGTTTTGCAAACAGAGTCGCGCGTGATGCGTGCGGCATGCCCGTGCTCCTGACGCAATTCATCGAGTGAGCAGGGAGAATAATCCCGTTGCGTTAAGTGGGGGATAACTATTCACCAACACTCAAAAAACCGCCCGAATTCATCACATGTGATGAATTTTCGAAGCGGCGATTCCCGCTATCGGGGCAAAACTGTAATGCAGGAAGAAACGCCTAAAGCCAGTCGGGCGCGTCTTCGAGCGCAATCATTTCCTCAAAGCTCGGGCGGCGGCGGATGACGGCGTAACGCTCGCCGCTGACAAGCACTTCCGGGATCAAGGGCCGCGTATTGTATTGCGACGCCTGCACCGCGCCATAGGCGCCCGCAGACATGATCGCGGCGAGGTCGCCGGGTTTCATTTCCGGCATGGCGCGCTGTTTTGCGAAGAAGTCGCTCGACTCGCAGACCGGGCCGACAACGTCATAGGTTATTTGCGCCGCATCTTCGTTTTTGATGACGGGAATGATGTCGTGATGGGCGTCGTAAAGGGCCGGGCGGATCAGGTCGTTCATCGCCGCGTCGACGATGAGAAATTTGCGCGCCACGCCCTCTTTTACAAAAACGACGCGCGTCACCAGAATGCCGGCATTGCCTGCGATCATGCGCCCCGGCTCGAAGATCAGCCTGACGTCGAGAGGCGCGGTGAGTTTTTTGATCAGCGCCGCATAGGCGTCTGGATGAGGCGGCGCCGCCGTATTGCCGTAAGGAATGCCAAGCCCGCCGCCCACATCAAGGCGCTCGATCTTGCAGCCGTCGGCGCGCAGATCGCTGATCAGCCCGGCGGTCTTGCTGAACGCCGCTTCGAAGGGCGCGAGATCGGCGATCTGCGAGCCGATATGCAGGTCGACGCCGGTGACATCAATCCCTTTCATGTCGCGCGCTTGCGCATAAAGCCCGCGCGCCTCTTCCCAGGCGACGCCGAATTTGTCTTCCTTGCGGCCCGTGGAGATTTTGTCATGCCCGCCTGCGGCCACATCCGGATTGACGCGCAAGGCGACAGGCGCGCGCTTGTTTAATTCAAGCGCCAGCGCATTCAGCGCGGCGAGTTCCGGCGCCGATTCCACATTGAACTGATAGATCCCGGCGTCCAGCGCCGCTTTCATTTCGTCGCGGGTTTTGCCAACGCCTGAAAAAACGATTTTCTCAGGTGCGATCCCGGCTATTAAGGCCCGTTGCAACTCGCCGCCTGAAACAACATCGGCGCCGGCGCCCTCGCTGGCGAGCACTTTCAGCACCGCGAGATTGGAATTCGCCTTGACCGAAAAAGCGACCAGCGGGTCGGCGCCCGCAAACGCTTTTTGAAAAACCTGCATATGACGGCGCAGGGTCGCTTCGGAATAGACATAAAAAGGCGCCCCGACCGCATCAGCGAGCGCGGTTACGTCGACAGCTTCCGCATAAAGACGGCCGTCACGGTAATCGAAATGGTGCAAGGCGCGTCTACCCTATGAGGGATTGTTGTTCCGGCTCATCCGGCGCGCGCAGGGGCGCCTTCTTGCCGCAGGAAGCAATGGCGAAAGAAAGAGCGAGAATGAGCAATAAGGCGCGCATGAGGGCTACTCCTTTTTCAGCGCGGCGATCCAGCGCTGCGCTTCACGCTTAACATTGTCCGGCGCGGTCCCGCCATAGGCCTTGCGCGACGCGGCGGAGGCTTCGACCGAAAGCACATTGAAGATATCGTCCGTGATTTTCGGCTCGACCTGTTGCATGTCGGCGAGCGCAAGCTGGTCGAGGCGTTTGCCCGACTGGTCCGCGACGGCGACGATGCGGCCGGTGACGTGGTGGGCGTCTCGGAACGGCAGGCCAAGTTCGCGCACCAGCCAGTCGGCGATATCCGTGGCGGTGGAAAAGCCCCGCGCCGCCGCTTCTTTCATGGCGTCGCGATTGGGTTTGATGTCGCGGATCATGCCGGTCATGGCGGACAGTGCGAGGGCGAGGGCGTCGACCGCCTCGAATGTCGCGGCTTTGTCTTCCTGTAAATCCTTGGCGTAGGCGAGCGGCAGGGCTTTCATCACGGTCAACAGCGAATTGAGAGATCCCGTGATGCGGCCGGTTTTCGCGCGCACCAGTTCGGCGGCGTCTGGATTGCGTTTTTGCGGCATGATCGAGGAGCCGGTTGAGAACGCATCCGTCAGTGAGGCGAAGCCGAACTGCGGCGACGTCCACAACACAATCTCTTCGGCGAGGCGAGACAGATGTGTTGCGGCGATCGCCGCCGCAGACAACATCTCCAGCGCGAAGTCACGCGACGAAACGCCGTCGAGTGAATTGGCGCAGGGACGGTCAAAGCCGAGGGCGTCCGCGGTTGTCTCCCGGTTGATGGGGAAGGGCGTTCCGGCGAGCGCGGCGGAGCCGAGCGGGCATTCATTCATGCGCTCACGCGCATCCATAAAGCGGCCGGCGTCGCGGGAGAACATTTCCACATAGGCGAGGAGATGATGACCGAACGTCACCGGCTGCGCCGTCTGCAAATGCGTGAAGCCCGGCATGATCGCGTCGGCGTTGTCCTGCGCGGTTTCGGCAAGCGCGGCCATCAGATCGCCAAGGCCGGCGGCGGCGTCCTCGCAGGCGCTGCGGCACCACAGGCGGAAATCC
Source organism: Alphaproteobacteria bacterium (assembly GCA_030426465.1). Taxonomy (GTDB): domain Bacteria; phylum Pseudomonadota; class Alphaproteobacteria; order Caulobacterales; family Parvularculaceae; genus Hyphococcus. Next base: position 24,672 of record JAUHYK010000043.1, on the reverse strand, counting down.
GTCGCCACCTGGTCATTGCGTGAACGCGCCGTGTGGAGCCGTCCGGCGGGCTCGCCGATAATCTCTTTCAGGCGCGCCTCGACATTCATGTGGATGTCTTCAAGGGCCTTTGAGAATTTGAACGTCCCGTCCTCAATCTCGCCCGCGACCTGATCGAGCCCTTTCAGGATCGCCTCGGCGTCGGCGCGGGAAATAATCCCGGCCTCGGCCAGCATCGCCGCATGGGCCTTCGATCCAGCGATATCTTCGCGCCATAGACGCTTGTCGATATCGATCGAGGCGTTGATAGCTTCCATGATTTCCGCGGGGCCTTGCGAAAATCTGCCTCCCCACATTTGGTTTTCGGACTGTTCGGTTCTATCTGACATAATTCAATTACAGGTTCTTGCAGGCTTCGGAGCGTTACAGGTGTCGTCTTTACTCAAACAGCCGCGTTTCTGGTTGCTCATCTGGGGCGGCCTTGGCGCGGCGTTCCTCCTCTACGTCATCGTGAGCGCCAGTGTAAGCCCAAAGGGCGAGCGCAAGGCGTCGGCGCTTGATCGCGATCAGTCGCTGCTGACCGGCGAGATGGCTGATTTCGTCTATACCTTTCCGCCGCGCGGCGCGCCTGACGTGCCGTTTCTCTACGAGGGTGAGGAAATGACGCTCGCCGGATTTCGCGGGCGTGCGGTCCTCGTCAATTTCTGGGCGACGACCTGCGCGCCCTGTCTGGTGGAGTTGCCGTCGCTGGATGCATTGGAAGGCGATCTTGGCGGCGCGCGCTTTGAGGTCGTGGCCGTCGCCGCCGATCCGCGGGGCCCCGAGACCGCGCAGGCGTTTCTCGACCGGCTTGAGATTAAAAACCTGAAACTCTACGCCGATCCCAGAATGACCTTTGCCTTTTCGGCGGGCGGCGCGGATATTCTGCCCACCAGCATCCTTTATAGCGCCAAAGGCGAGGAAATCGGCCGGATTGTCGGAGAAGTCGACTGGTCGGCCCCGGAAACCCGGCGTCTGATCGAATCTGTCCTGCCCTGAACCTAGGATTGGCGAGCCAACCCCGATATAGGAAAGCCGCGAAATTCATTTGCGGGGGCCGCTGCTGCCGGGCGCAGAGCGGACTGTAACGTCGAGGGAGACGATTTCATGAAATTATCCAACATTCTGCTTGCCGGTGTCGCGGCGCTGGCGCTTGTGTCCTGTGGAAAAAAAGACAACGCCGCCGACGCGCCGCAATCGGAAACGAGCCAGCAGGCGGCAAAAGCGGACGCCGGCTCCCCTCTCGACAAGCGCTTCAGCCTGAAAGGCGCGGAGGCGGTCGATCTCGATGCGCTTTTTTCACTGATGCCCGAAGGTGAGCGGCCGACTTATGAAACGTCACGCTTTGACGATAAGCTCGGCGCAACGGTCGTGGAAAATCTTCGCTTTGCTGATGCGGATGACGGTGAAGGCGTCACCGTCGCACGCGCTGAATTTTACGGCGTCGACATGGACGCGATCAACCGCGTGCGTGACGCTGAAGACGCCGGCCCCGACGCCCCGTTCGAAACCATCTTCCAGAAAGTGCGTTTCTTTGACGTCGCGTCTGAAGGACTTGAGAACGAAGAGGCGTCCGCCGCGCTTAATATCGGCGGCGTCGAATTTGATCAGCTTCAAATCCGCCAGGGCGGCGTAGAAAGCGACGGTCAAGGGGAGGAAGGCGCGCGCTTTTTCAACGCGGTCAATCTCGCCGGACTTTATTTTAAGGACATGCAGTTCGTGACCGATACGCAAGAGGCGCCGACAGTCGCCTTCTCGGCGCCGGATCTGCGCTTTGTTGGCATGGGCGGCGGCCGCGTCGATGCGATTATCGCCAATGACCTTTCCTATGACATGAAACAAAGCGCAGAATCGCTGGCCGCCATGCGCGAGGCCATGGGCCCGCAGGCCGCGATTTTCATGTCAGGGCCGCTGGCCGGCATTGTCGCGCCGGAAAGCCAGGAAGTTGCGATGGAACGGCTTGAATGGCGCGATATCGACTTCTCCGGCCTTCTCGCATGGGGCCTGAAAAATGAAAAACCGCCTGTAACAGAGAAAGACCTCATGGACCTTGGAACCATGAAGGCGACGAAAATGGAAAGCCGCGTCAATGGCAAGCTCGCCGCCACGGTTGAGGAGGCGACCCTTTCCGCTGCGGAATTCACCTGGATGATCCCGTCGAATATTCGCGCCGACACCAAGGGCGCTGTTTACGATTTCACCGCCTATGTTCCGGAGGCGGACGAAGCGGCGCTGAAGGTTCTCAAGGATAACGGCCTCGATAAGGTCAAGGGCGACGGCAGCGCGAGCTGGGTTTGGGATGAAAAAAGCGGCGCGGCGGATTTCAGCTATGACGCCAGCCTGGACAAGGTCGCGAGTTTCAGCGCCAGCGGCGCCTTTTCCAATCTGAAGCTCGATGAAATTGCGACCGCAATGGAAGAAGGCGACGAAGACGCTGTCCTGTCAAAAGGCGCGTTCAGGAATTTCTCGCTCAAGATTGAGGATGAAAAAGCGCTGGATGCGATCTTTGCACTCGCCGCCCTGCAAATGGGCGGTACGGGCGAGGATCTGCGCATGTCGGCGCCGGCGATGATTCGCCTTTCCGGCGGGCAATTGGCGCAGATGAACCCCGTCATGTCCGATTATGTGAATGCGCTGGCGGATTTCGTGGCCAAGGGTGGGTCGCTTGAAATCGCCGCGAAACCGGCGGAGCCAGTCCCGTTCATGTCCCTACAGGCGGCTGGCGCGACAGCGCCGCAAACTGTTCCCGATGTGATCGGTCTGACCGTGACGCACAAGGAATAAACGGCTAAGCTTTTCCTTGCGCCCGGCCATGGTGGGGCGGGCGCGCCGCCGACAGGGCCCTGATCTCAACATTTCGGGGCGGTGGCGAAGCCGCGATGCGGCGGAAGGGGGAATTATGCCGACCAAAATGACGCCGAAGCCCGCGAAGGCGCTGAGAAATCTGTTTTGCGCTTCCGTTGCGGCGTTCGCGCTCCATGCTTGCGCGACCGCTCCATCAACTTTGACGGCAGCTGATCTTCTCGCCGCGCCTTATGCGTTGCGCGGCGGCGAGGCTTTCGATGTAGACCGGATGTTCGCCGCGATGCCGGACTGGCTGAACGTCGAGCATGGCGGCGCAAGTTTTGACGCCGGCCTTGGCGCCATGGTGGTGAGCGATGTTCGCTTTGCGCTCGCTTCTGCACCTGAGGCGGGTTTGCGCGCCGAGCGCGCTGTGATCTGGGGCGCCGACCCGTCGGCGTTGGAGACAGTTTTTTCCGGCGCAGCAAGCTTCACCGAGATGACGGCTTTATTCGATCGTATGTCGCTTGAGAATGTGACGTCGGAAGGCATGCAATGGGAAGCGGGTTCGGAAAACGCATCGCTCTCGCTCGGAAAGCTTGTCATCGACGGCCTTGCGGCGAAGTCTTATGCGCTGGCGGCGAAGCCGAGCGCCAATGATGGGGCCAGCGTGCTTCGCAATATGGCCGCGATTATGGGCGCCTTTGCTTATGACGGCGTCGCCTATTCCGATTTTTCTGTGAAGCTCAATAATAGTCTTGGCGACAAGGTCGCGATAAACGTCGCGGAAGCGTTTTCGCGCGGATACAGCGCCGGCGACACAGAATATCAAAGCCTCAATGGCTTCTCGATGTCGATTGATGGTTTTGGCGGTCAGCCCCTTGTCGAAGTTTCGGAAACCAGCAAACCCGGTAAGGCCGCAGAGAAAAATCCTTACGCAAAAATTCTCAACAGGCCCCCGGCGGAGACCGCGCGCGAGATTGTGCGTCATCCAACGGCGTTTCTGGCGGCCGCGGCTGGCGGCGGCTCGCTCTCCTATGAGATCGATCGCACCGAGGCGCGCAATATCAGCGTTTCAAAAGCGCTGGCCTGGCTCGCGAAATGGGAGTTGCCGCCAATTACCGAAACCGATCTGATCAATCTCGGTCAGCAGACCATGACCGGCTATCGTCAGATCTGGAACGGCGAACCATTCTACACGATTGATTACGCCAGCATGAGCGCTGCGGATTTCTATTGGCTTGTGCCGTCTCATTATGAAGTCGCCTATAAGGGCTTCACCTATGACATGGGCGTGGCGATGGACCAGACGCGTCACAGCATGGGCCCCGGCATGGCGACAGAGGCCGCGCCACAATTCGAACAGATGGCGCAAACCCTTGCGGCGCTCGGATTGGAGACGGTCTCCGGCGACGGTGACATGACTTGGCGCTGGAATGGCGAGACCGGCGACGCCGCCATTACGACAAGCGCCGCCATTATAGATAATTTCCTGCTCGCCTATGGGGTCAATGTCGGCGGGCCGTCGCTGGTCGAATGGGACGCCATGGCGCGCGATGAAACGCTGGCGAAGGACGCGGTCGGCGGCATGACATTGCAGGGCGCCGATGTCGCCTTCACCGATAGCGGTTTCGTTGATCGCGCCTTTGCTTTCGCCGCTGCGCAGAACGGCGCCGGATCGGGTGAAGAGTTGCGCCAAGCTGTCTCGGGCATGGTGCGGGTCTCAGGACTTCAGGCCGGTCAGATGAATCCGCGCCTGACGGGCTATGCGCAAGCCATTGCTGATTTTCTCGACAATGGCGGGACGATTTCGGCGAGCGCTTCGCCCGCGGCGCCGGTGAAACTGATGCAGGTGCAGGCGGCGGCGCAAACGGCGCCGCAGACCCTGCCGGATCTTCTCAACATCACCGTGACGCATAGTGAAGAATAAAATCCGCGAGGAATAAAAAACGGCCGCCTTTGGGGCGGCCGTTTTTTTTATGGTGCTGCAGATCTTTAGTCGTCGAGAACGAATGTCACCTTCATGACGACGCGATATTCCTTGATCTTGCCTTTATCAAGAATAATCGACTGATCCTTTACCCAGGCGCCCTCGACATTTTTCAGTGTCTTGTTGGCGCGATCAATGCCTTGTTCAATCGCGTCCTTGAAGCCTTTCTGCGAGCCGGAAATGATTTCTGTGACCCTTGCGACAGCCATATGCTCCTCCTTCTTTTGTATCTCGCCTGCGGTTTCTTTGCAGGCGCGGTGGAGAAGTAGAGCGCTTTTTCTGGTCCGGCGCAAATCACGCAAACCAGGTTTCTGCTTTTTAATTCAAAAGCTTTTTGCTTATCGCGTTGGCGCCGGGACGTCGCCGGAATAGTCGTAAAAGCCGCGGCCGGTTTTGCGGCCAAGCCAGCCCGCCTCAACATATTTCACAAGCAACGGGCACGGACGATATTTAGAATCCGCGAGCCCCTCGTAAAGCACCTGCATGATTGCAAGACAGATATCGAGGCCGATAAAATCAGCAAGTTCCAGCGGGCCCATGGGGTGATTGGCGCCGAGCTTCATGCCGGTGTCGATCGCTTCGACCGATCCGACGCCTTCATAAAGCGTGTAGATCGCTTCGTTGATCATCGGCATCAACACGCGGTTGACGATGAACGCGGGGAAATCCTCCGACACCGTCATGGTCTTCCCCAGGCTCGCCACAACGTCCTTGGTGATTTCGAACGTTTCCTTCGCGGTGGCGATGCCGCGGATCACCTCGACCAGCTTCATCACCGGCACCGGATTCATGAAGTGAATGCCGATGAAATTTTCCGGCTTGTCGGTTCCTGCGGCGAGCCCGGTGATCGACAGCGATGAGGTGTTCGAGGCGAGGATGGCGGTCGGTTTCAATACGCCTTTCAGGCTCGCGAAGATTTCTTTTTTGACGGCCTGAACTTCGCTCGCCGCTTCGACCACGAGGTCGCTCTCGGAAAGCGCCGCCACGTCAGTGGCGCTGGTGATGCGGGCGAGGGCGGCCTTTTCGTCGGCCTCACTAATCAGGCCTTTTGCGGCCTGGCGCGCGAGGTTTTTGGCGATGGAGGACATTGCGGCTTCAAGCTGGCCCGCACTGATATCGGTCAGGACGACGTCATAGCCGGCGGCGGCGAAAACATGGGCGATCCCACGCCCCATCTGGCCCGCTCCGATTACACCGACTGTCTTGATTTTGCTCATGATTTCCACTCCGTCCGCCCTGTTGGCCCGCTCGTTAACTCGCTCTGGCGGGGCGCGGATACTGCACCGCAGCATGGGGGGCTGGCAAGGGTCAAGTGTGGTTAACGACCCACTCTGTTGGAGCGCTAGGCCTCGCTCTGGACCGGTTTCATTGCCGCAATTGTCGGCCGCCGTTATCAAAGACCTTGAGCAACCGGCGGGCCCTAAAAATGACATCAGACGCACTTGTTACGTCGCCGCTCGGGGTGCTCGCGATTTTGCTGGCGTCGATTGTTGTTGCGGAATTGCTCGCCCGTCACCGGACGATGAAGAAACTTGGCGCGGCGTTGATCGTTATCGCCGTTGGCGCGCTGCTCGCGAATTTGCGCATCATCCCGCCCGCGACTTCCAACAACCCGGTCTATGACTTCACCTTCACCTATGTGATCTCGGGATCGATCTTCCTGCTACTCCTGCAAGTCAATCTCGGCGCCTTGCGCCGCGCCGGCGGTCAGATGATCGGCGCTTTTGCGCTCGGCGCGGTTGGCGTGTTTCTCGGTGTGCTGATCGCCAACGCTGTCATTCCCCTTGACGGCATGGTTGGCGACAAAAGCCGTGCGCTCGCCGGCATGTTCACGGGCACCTATATTGGCGGCAGCGCGAATTTTAATGCGGTCGCCGTCGCGATGGACGTGACCCGCGACGGCGGGCTCTATACGGCGGCGACGGTCGTCGACAATGTCATGACCGATGTCTGGATCCTGATTGCATTGGCGTTGCCCGCACTGTTGGCGCGCACGCGTTGGTTCAGAGCGGCGGTTTCGCCGACGGCGACATCGCCTGACAGGAAAGCCGCGCCGCCGCTGATGGAGCGCACGCCGCTATCCGGGACACTTGAAATCGCCTTGCCGCTGGCGCTCGCCAGCCTTGCGGTTTGGGTGTCGATGCTGGCCTCAGCATGGCTCGACGCGCGCGGCGTTGCGGTTCCGTCCGTTCTCATCGTGACGACGCTGGCGCTGATCGCGGCGCAGGTTCCCGCCTTCTCGCAGCTCGCCAGCGCACACGCGATCGGCCTGTGGGCGGTGTATCTCTTTCTGGCGGTCGTCGGCGCCAATGCCGATCTCGCTGCGCTCACGGCGGCGGGTCAACTGACGCCGATGCTGTTTGCTTATGTGACGATCATATTCGTCATTCACGCTGTTGTCCTGATTGGCGTGGGCGCGTTGTTAAAGATCGAACCGGTCGTCCTCGCCATTGCGTCCACCGCCAATATCGGCGGCAGTTCGACGGCCTTTGTTGTCGCCGAAGCGGAAGACCGGCATGATCTTGTCCTGCCGGCGATCCTTGTGGGCTCCATCGGCACCGCGCTCGGCGCCTATGCGGGTTTCGCCATGACGGCGCTGTTAAGCTGAGCCTTATTCGCCGCGACGGACTTCCGCTGCGAAGCATCCATGGGCGGCGTTGTGGGCGTGGATATAGGCGACGTTATTGTCGCTGAATGCCGCTTCAATTTTTTCAGCCGCGTCTCCGACAAGCGCGAGGCTCGCGCCGATCAGATGACCGTCCGCATTGAAATACAGCAGCGCGATGGGCCGTCCCTTGAATACAGGCGGCAATTCATTTTCAAAGCGCGCGGCGTCTGCGGCGCCCTCGCGGACATAGATAGCATAGGATGAGCGATAAGGCGTCGCCGTCTTGTGGCTTTCATAGTTGAGCAACAGGACGCTTTCGCCGGGCTCTGCGTCCACAAGCGTGACGCGGCATGGAAAGCCCGGTTTCGACGTCGCGGTTTTGCGGGTGACGCCGCGTTCGGCGAGGTCTTCGTCGGAGAGGGCGAAAAGCGGGGCGAACTCTTTGGCTTCAAGGCCGGTGATGATGAAAGACATGGGGCGCTCCTTTTTATAGAGCGCATAATTATCTGGATGCGGAGCGTCAGCCACCCGGTTCTTGCGGCCAACAAAAAACCCCGCCGCAGCGGGGTTTTGATTTCGTAAAGTAAGCGCTGCCTAAAGCGCGCTTTCCAATTCCGGCAGCGCCTTGAACAAGTCCGCCACAAGCCCGTAATCGGCGACCTGGAAGATCGGGGCCTCTTCATCCTTGTTGATGGCGACGATGACTTTGGAGTCTTTCATGCCCGCAAGGTGCTGGATCGCGCCGGAGATGCCGACGGCGATGTAAAGCTCGGGAGCGACGACTTTGCCGGTTTGTCCGACCTGATAGTCGTTCGGCACATAACCGGCGTCGACTGCGGCGCGCGATGCGCCAACTGCAGCGCCGAGCTTGTCGGCGACCGGGAAGATATATTTCTCGAAGTTCTCATAAGAGCCGAGCGCGCGCCCGCCGGAAATGACGATCTTCGCGCCGGTAAGCTCCGGGCGCTCCGACTTGGTCAGTTCTTCGCCGACGAAGGAAGAAAGCCCGGGATCAGCGGCGGCGTCGATGGTTGCGATCTCGGCTGAGCCGCCTTCGCCCGCCGCCGCGAACGACGTTGCGCGCACGGTGATGACTTTCTTGGCGTCCGATGACTTCACTGTCTGCATGGCGTTGCCGGCATAGATCGGCCGCACGAATGTGTCCGGCGCCTCGACCGCAACGATTTCAGAAATCTGCATGACATCGAGGAGCGCGGCGACGCGGGGCATCACGTTCTTGCCTGTCGTGGCGGCGGATTTCAGGATGGCGTCATAATCGCCGGCGACTGAAACGATAAGATCGGCGAAAGGCTCCGCAAGGCGATGCGCATATTGCTCACCATCCGCATGGAGGACTTTCCGCACGCCGTCGATCTTCGCAGCGGCCGCGGCCGCATCGCCCGCGCCGGAACCGGCGACGAGGATGTCGACATCGCCGCCAATGGCCTTCGCAGCGGTGACGGTTTTGTGGGTGGACTCGTCAATCGAGTTTCCATGGACGTCTGCAACAACGAGAACCGCCATCAGATCACTCCCGCTTCATTTTTGAGTTTCGACACAAGTTCCGCGACATCGGCGACCTTAACGCCGGCTTCGCGTTTGGGCGGCTCGGTGACTTTCACCGTGGTGAGGCGCGGCGCGATATCGACGCCGTAATCGCCAACCTCTTTCACGTCGAGGGGCTTTTTCTTGGCCTTCATGATGTTCGGCAGCGACGCATAGCGCGGCTCATTAAGGCGCAAATCCGTGGTGACGATCGCGGGCAGATTGATCGAGATCGTCTGCAAGCCGCCGTCAATCTCGCGGGTGACATTGGCTTTGTCGCCGTCGATTTTGACTTCCGAGGCGAAGGTGCCCTGGCTCCAGCCGAGCAGCGCGGCCAGCATCTGGCCAGTCTGGTTGCTGTCGTCGTCAATCGCCTGCTTGCCGAGAACGACGAGCTGCGGGCTTTCTTCTTCGACCACGGCCTTGAGCAGTTTGGCGACGCCGAGCGGCTCCACCGTCTCGTCCGTCTTGATCAGGATCGCCCGGTCCGCGCCCATGGCCAGCGCCTGGCGCAGCTGGTCCTGCGCTTTTTCGGGTCCGATGGAAATGGCGACGATTTCTTCGGCCGTTCCAGCCTCTTTCAGGCGAACGGCTTCTTCGACGGCGATTTCGTCGAACGGATTCATGGACATTTTCACGTTGGCGAGGTCGACGCCGGTCTGGTCCGATTTCACGCGTACTTTGACGTTATAGTCGATCACGCGTTTCACGGGCACGAGGATTTTCATTCAACTTGCTCCTGCGGGCGGTTGGGGAAAGGCCGTCCGGCCGGGCCGGGGGCGCTCAGTCGCGGCGGACCATAGTCGCGGGACTTCAAGGTTTCAACGTCCAAAGGCGCCAATCCTGGAGAAGTTCCCAATGGCGACAAACGCGACAAAAAAGCTGGACCTTGGGCGCTTTAAGAGCCTTTGCCCACGAGCCAGAGGAAAAGCATCATCAGCCCGATGGTGACGGCCTGCGCCATAATGCGCATGCGCATCAGCTTGTTGCCGTTTTCCTTGGCGAAAGTCCCGCCCTTGGCGAGGGAGTAGATGCCGATGCCGAGAATGATGGCGGTGACTGCAAGGCCGATCGGAATAAGTATATATACAAAGGCGTCCATAAGGCGCGCTCCTGAAATAGAGTATGAGCTGTCTTGCCGCGCAATATAGGCGCGCGGCGAGCTGATTGCTACCGGGACCGCTCGCGAAGCCGCTGGTGCCAGCGCGGCAAGAAGACACCCTCTTCAGGCTCTTCATACGTCACGGGAATGACCGTTGCGCCGCCTTCGTATCCGGCGGTGAGCGGCGCGCCGAGGCGGTATAGATAGCCGCGTATGTCGGCGTCCGCCGGCGCTTCGACGCCGAGGCCGCCCTGTTCCGGCGGGGCCATCATCGGCGGTTTGAGTTCGTGAAGCGCAAAATCCATGCGCACATCATAAGTGCGCTCCGCCTGGAAGCGCAGGAAACGCTGCGCATTATACCATTGCGACTTCACGGCGTCGTCCGTGCAGGTTTCAAGCTCGGCGCCGGTCGCGCCCCAACGCCGTTCCGGGCAGTGATAGGGATCGAAGGACAGGTCCCAAAGCCGCTCCATCGCGTGGGCGAGGTTCAGCCGCACCCGCGTTACATCCGAGCGCCAATAGGTGAAGGTGCAGGCGGCTTTTTCTTCTTCGAACGCTTCGATAAGGTCCGCCGCCAAATCGTCGCCCTCATAGACGACGCCTGGCGCGCCTGCTTCGACGTCCTCCACCAGATGCTGAAGGTTTCGCCGCAGCTCGATAAAGCTGACCTTGAGACGCGCATCACGGGACGGCGTGGAATATTCCTCCCACTCTCCATAGGTGCCAAAGATATTCGGCGGAAGTTTGGGCGGATGCGGCTTCAAGTGGACGCGTGATGTGTAGGCTGCGTCAACGGCGACTTTACGTGACTTTAAGTCACCGCAAATGGTCTCGAGTCCGAACCGTAACTCTTCAACCGGATTGTAAGCGAAATCGGGCGCGGCAAGCTTGCGGCGCACATAGTCATAATATTTCAGCGTGCGGTCGCGAAACTTAAACTCGCCATAATGCCAGACGCCTGACGGGTGAGGTTCGTTCCCGAAATATTGCTCCATGGAAAAGTCGGCGATCTCTTCGTTCGCCGCCGCGCGAAGCCGGCCGCCATGAAGCGAGCCATCCTGTTCGGTGGTCGCGCCTTCGACGCGAATGGGCCGCCAGGCTTTAAGGCCGGCGCCGAGCGCCGGTTTTGAGCGCATAAAGTTCGGGCCATAAGCGGTGCGCGTCACCGAATTGTCCGGGTGCGATGCAACGACGAGAACGCGTCCGTCTTCGAGGACATCGTAGACGATGCCCACATGCCCGTAGATGTCATAAGCGAGGACGCCGGGCTTCACCGAACCGCGTTCGATTTTCACCGGATAAAAGTCGTCATGGCTTCTGCCGCCGCCGGAGACGGGGTCAGTGCGGAACATCGCAGTGGAGACTTCGCCGCCAATGCGCGCCAGAAAAGAAGGCGCATTCGAAACATGGTTCAAAATCTTGCGGCGTCCGGCGACGATATTGCCTTCCGAGGAGTAACGCAGATCCTGACCGGAGCGGTCCGCTGTGCGCATGGCGTTCTGATAGGAAAAGGGCAGGCCGTTCTTCCAAGCGTAATAGGCGCGAAGGATATAGGCCATGTCTGCGCAGTCGCCGGGAAGGTCCGGATCGACCGGCGAGCGATAAGGGTTCGCCTCGTCCTTGATGCAAGCGTCGATGGACGTGCAGTTCGACATGCCGATGGCGTGAACGAACGCGGCGTAGCCCGCCTCATCGGCAGGGGTCCATTCGCTCTTGTAGACTTCCCAGGCTTTGCCGGTGTTGACAGCGGGCGGAATGGCGACGGCGTCCGCCGCGGCGGCGCCAGTCAATCCCCATCCGGCGACAGCCCCCGCCGCCAGCGCCCATTTCCACAATACGCTCATAAGCTCCCTTTTAACCCGGGGTTAACCGACTCGGTAGGGGGGTTAGGTCGGGGAAAATCCGGTTTTCGATAGATTTTTACCAAGGGAATACGCCTGCGCAATCTAAAAAACGGCGTATTTTCAATGGGCTAGTGCAAAAAATCGGATTTTCAAGACTGGCGCGACGATCCGCGCGTCACGATCTAAGGCCCACGAGGGTCAATCAGGGAGGCGAATATGGGTTTTGAATTATTTGTAGCGGTGCTGGTCGTTCTCGCCGTTTTTTTACTGTTCAACACCGTCAAGATCGTGCCGCAAGGATATGAGTTCACGATTGAGCGGTTCGGCAAATACACCAAGACAATCAAGCCGGGCCTGCATGTGCTGGCGCCGTTCATCGATCGCATCGGGCGGCGTATGAACATGATGGAGCAGGTGCTCGACATTCCTGCGCAGGAAGTCATCACCCGCGACAACGCCCAGGTGTCGACAGATGCAGTGGCGTTCATTCAGGTGATGGATGCGGCGGCGGCGGCCTATGAAGTGCATAATCTTACGCGCGCCATTTCGAACCTCTCTATGACGAATATCCGTACCGTGATTGGTTCGCTTGATCTGGATGAAGTGCTGTCCAATCGCGACGATATCAACGAAAGGTTGCTGCGCGTTATTGATGCGGCGACGCAGCCCTGGGGCGTGAAAGTGACGCGCGTTGAGATCAAGGACCTCGAACCGCCGGCCGACATTACCGAAGCGATGGCGCGCCAGATGAAAGCCGAGCGATTAAAACGTGCGGAAATCCTGACGGCTGAAGGTGAAAAGCAATCTGCAGTGCTGCGCGCCGAGGGTGAAAAACAATCCGCCATTCTGGAGGCTGAGGGCCGCAAGGAAGCTGCCTTCCGGGACGCCGAGGCGCGTGAACGCGAAGCCGAAGCCGAAGCGAATGCAACCCGCATGGTGTCGGAGGCGATTGCAAAAGGCGATGTGCAAGCAATCAACTACTTCGTGGCTCAGGACTATGTGAAGGCCTTTGAAAAACTCGCCATCTCGCCGCAACAGAAAACCGTGATTGTTCCAGCAGATATGAGTGCGCTGGTGGGCACGATCGCGGGCGTCGGCGCCCTGGCCAAGGAAGCGTTCGAAAATAATGCGCCGCGCCGGTCGGCCGGCTCGGTTCCAAATACGCAGTAAAGGCGTCAACGCCCGTTCCGGCGATAGTCGCCGGGACGGGCGGCCATAAAAGAAAGGGGCGTTGCCATGGATGGTCTCATCACATTTCTCAGCGACATGCCGTTCTGGTACTGGTGGGTGCTGGTGCTGGTTTTTCTGGTGATCGAACTGATGACCGGCTCCACCTATTTTCTCTGGCCTGCGACGGCGGCCCTTGTCGCTGGCTTCTTTGATCTTGGTCCGCTTGACGGCGCGTGGCAGTTGCAACTGATTGTCTTCGCAGTAGTGACGATTGTGCTGTCGCTGGTGGCGCCGCCTCATGTGAAGCCTTGGCTGCATAAGAGCCAGGCGGACCATCTGACGCTTAATGAACGCGGCGCTCAAAAAATTGGCAAGCGGGCCACCGTTGACGCTGATTTCTCAAACGGCGCAGGCAAGGTGCGTTATGGCGACACGCAATGGCTCGCCGAAAGTGAAAACGGCGAAAACTTCTCCAAAGGCGCAGTTGTTGAAATCACCCGCACGGAAGGCACGAAGCTTTATGTGAAGGCTGTCGCTTAGGTTCGGAAATGGCTGGACCTGAGCTCATTTACGAGTTTTCTCCCGCGAATGATCACGCTCGTTTCGTTTGGGCAGCCGTATCCGGAACTGTTGCAGTATTGGGTGCCTACATTGTCATAGGCGCGCCACGACGCGTTGCAGGTAAGTGGCAATTCTTTAGACATCGAGAGCCCAATGCAAAGCGCCGAAGGCATGTCTTTCTCTTGGGTAGCATGACGCTGCTTTTTGGGGCCTGGTTTTGCTTTATCTTGGCGGCTAAACAGTTCAACAACCAAAGACTCGGACTGAAATATCTCAGAGGCGAGTATCAGCAAGTTGAAGGTTTCGTCAGCGACTACGAGCGCGCCATGCCGACTGTGCATTCAAGTCGTATGCACGCTTCGCGTGTCTATTGGTATTACACCTCAATAACAGTAGATGATAACAGTTTTCGGATGGGCCTAGGGACCAGAAATCCTAGATTGAGGCATTACAACTTTTCCAATCCGCCAATAAGATCCGGAGACTTTGTCCGCATCAGACATATCGAAGGCGTGATCGTCAGATTGGAACGCGAAAGACCTCAATAAGCCCTTCTGCGGAATTCCGAATGCGCCAGGGTGCGGCCGATGGGCCAGAGCGCGAAGCCCGCAAGCTTTAAATGCGCCCAGGCGAAGGGCAGGCCGATAATGGTGATCGCGAGAAAGAACGCGGCGACCACATGGCCGAGCGCCAGCCACCAGCCGGCGAGAACGAACCAGATGATGTTTCCGATAAAACCAAGCGGACCTGTGCCGATTTCCTCGCCATAGAGAAATTCGCGGTTGATCGGCTTCGCGCCGAACGGCCACAGCGTATAGACGCCATTGTCAAACGCCGCGCGCGCCCAAGGCAGGCCAATAATGGTGACCATCAGAAAAAAGGCGGCGACAAACCACCCGAGCGCGGCGACCGCGCCGCCAAGCGCGAGCCAGAGAATATTCAGGACCAGCGAGAAAACCGACATAGAGCTTTCATCGCGCAGGGGATGTTCCGGGTACATAAGGCGTCTCCTTCTTCAACAAGGATATAGGCCCTGATGCGCGCGGCGCCATGTATTTCACCGCGCAAATGGCACGATCCGGCGCGTTCTCACGCCTTGGTTAATAGCCGGTCAAGCGCAATGGCGTCATATTCCTTGAAAAAGATGATGATGAGAGAGGCGACCGCCACTGTGGTCGATGGGAAAAACAGGAGCTTGTTAGTCTCCGGCGTCAAAAGATAGAGGCCCAGCGGGTCCGCCAGATATTTCCAGATCGCCGCCGCGCCGCCAACAAGAACAATCGCCTGAAGCGGATAGATGACCTTGCGAAGAAAGCCGAGAATGACCAGCGCGCCGAGCGCTATCTGCCCATAGGCGAGAGGCATGATCAACGCGTCTGCGCTGATCATCCCGCCATAATATTTTTCCGACAGGCCAACCGCGGTTTGCGGGGTCATGACCCTCAGCACACCCCATATGATCAGGAGAGCGCCGGTGGTCGCGCGCAAGGCGAGAAGAAGAACAGCTTTCATGGCAGGCCCCCTTGGCAATGTCGATGGTTGTTTATAAACGGGGGAAGACCCGGCCGTCACATCACGTTTCAGCGGGGGTGTCCGTGATGGCGCGCCATGTCAGCGCCGCATTTCCATGTTGAGCTGGCGCACATGAAAGTGATCACCGCCATCCTCGCCGCCGGATTATGTTCACTTGCGACCGCTTCGGCGCAAAGTGAAGGGTTTGGCGCGCGTCTTTCCGCGGCTGCAATTGATCGCACCAGCCACCGGGTTGTTTACGATCCGGCCTATGTGCGCCTGTCCTATCCCATGGGCGATGTCGCCCCAGATCGCGGCGTTTGCGCCGATGTGGTGGTGCGGGCCCTTCGCTCGCTCGGCGTCGATCTGCAACAGCTTGTCCACGAAGATATGCGCGCCAATTTCAGCGCCTATCCCACCCATTGGGGACTGACGCGGCCGGATTCCAGCATCGATCACCGGCGCGTGCCCAATCTCGAAACCTTTCTGACGCGCAAAGGCGCGCGGCGTGCGCCAAGCGATGATTCGTCTGAATATTTGCCGGGCGATATCGTTGCGTGGAATTTGCGTGGTGATGATGGCTGGCTTCCCCATATTGGCGTTGTCACGGATCGCATCGCGCCATCGGGCCGCCCGATGGTGGTGCACAATATCGGCGCCGGGCCGAAGCTTGAGGATGTTTTGTTTGATTGGCCGATGACCGGTCACTATCGCGTGACGCGTGAGTTCATCGAGGCGCACACATAGGAACGGCGCTGGTGATTTTCAAGAATTGATCGCCGTAATAGTTTTCGCAATAGTCGCGTCATCGGCGCTCAGTCTGCGCTGTTTTCTCAAAATTTCAGGAGGCGCAGATGCGCAAGGTTCCTTTAGGCCGCTCAGGCCTTGAAGTCTCACGGCTCGGATTCGGCTGCATGGGACTCGCAGAGTTTTACGGAGATCCGTTGTCCAATGCAGAAGCGGAAAAAATTCTTGAAGCCGCTCTCGAGCGGGACGTGAATTTTTTTGACACGGCCGACATGTATGGATCGGGCCGTAATGAAGAACAGCTTTCGGGCTTTTTGAAAAAGCATCGCGATGAGGTTGTGCTGGCGACGAAATTCGCCATCCAGCGCGGCGATGACGGTGGATGGCTCGGGCTTTCGAACGATCCGGAATATATTAAGGCATCCTGTGATGCGTCGCTGAAACGCCTCGGCGTCGATGTGATCGACCTTTACTATATGCATCGCCGCGACAAGGAAGTGCCGATTGAGGAGTCGGTCGGCGCTATGGCTGATCTTGTGAAAGCCGGCAAGGTGCGCGCCATAGGGCTTTCCGAAGTCAGCGTCGACACGTTAAAAAAGGCCAACGCCGTCCATCCGATCGCAGCGGTTCAATCGGAATATTCTATCGTCACCCGCGATATGGAAGCGGAATTCATTCCGGCCTGTCGTGATCTCGGCGTCGCCTTCGTCGCCTATTCACCGCTCGGTCGCGGCCTGCTTACAGGCGCCTATCGCAGCGAGAAAGATTTCAGCGAATCCGATTATCGCATGGTGATGAGCCCACGTTTTGCAGATGGCGCACTCGAGAAAAACCTTTCTCTGGTGGATCAGATCGCGATCATCGCCAAAACGAAAGACGCGGCGCCGGGACAGATCGCCCTCGCCTGGCTTCTTTCGAAGGGCGACGACATCATTCCGATCCCGGGAACAAAAAAACTCTCGCGCCTTGCGGAAAATCTGGGCGCGCTTGAGGTCAAGCTAACGGATGAAGACATCGAAGCCATTGAAAAAGCCGTACCCCCCGACGCTGTTGTGGGCGCGCGTTATCCAGAAACGACGTCTTCGAGCCTGAACGGCTAGGCGTCAGAAAAACCGAGGCGCGCCATGACATCGCACGCCTCGGCGCCGCTTTCTCGCAGCGCTGTTAAGGTCGCCGCTTTGTCGCGTTTGGCGAGGCGGCGGCCGCTTGCGTCCATCAATAACCGGTGATGGCGGTAAACCGGCGCCGCGTAATCGAAAATCGCTTGCAGCAGCCGGTGCAGATGGGCTGCGTGATAGAGGTCCTCTCCGCGGATCACATGAGTGACGCCTTGCAAGGCGTCGTCATGAACAGAAGCCAGATGATAGCTCGTGCCGCTGTCTTTGCGGGCGATGACGACATCGCCGAAGAGTGAAGGGTCCGCCTTGACGCGCCTTTCGCCTTCCGGTGTTTCTTCGGTAAAGAACAGGTCTTCATAAGCGCCGCCGAGATAACCCTTCGCGGCGGCAATAGATAAACGCCAGGCGTAAGGCGCGCCTTTGTCGAGCAGAGCGCGTTCCTCATCTGTTGATAGCGGCGCTCCGAAATAGGCTGGGCCTTCGGGTCCTTGCGCCGTCAAATGTGGGGCGCGCTCAATTTCATCTGCAATGTCCTTGCGTGTTTTGAAACAGCGATAAACCAGATTTTTTCCGCGCAGGATTTCGAGCGCTGACACATAGTCATCGAAATGATCTGATTGGCGGCGCACCGGTGTCTCCCAATCAAGACCCAGCCAGGAAAGGTCTTCGTAGATTGCGTTTTCAAATTCCGGTTTGCAGCGCGTCTGGTCGATATCTTCCATCCGCAGGAGAAAGCGTCCATTCGCCTCTTGCGCTGCGCGATAAACAGTGAGGGCCGAAAATGCGTGGCCGAGATGTAAGCGCCCCGTAGGCGAGGGCGCGAAGCGTGTGACGAACTCTTTCATTGGCGCCCATATTACCGGGTTTGCTGATCTGCGACAGCCGCGCTGCGCTTCTCAATATCAGTGAATGTTGATAGATTTCAGGGGAGAGGGCGAGGGGCATGAGCGAAATTGACGATCTTGACGGCGACGACGCCGGAGAAGTGGGCGGCGGTTTGCCAGGTCCGAGCGGACTGACTGAGGCGGCGATTGCGGCGGGAGCCGCCTGTCTTTCATGCGGCGGCGACATAAGCGGGCCTTATTGTTCCTCATGCGGTCAGAAGAACGATGATCTGCGCCGCAGTTCCTTTGTTCTCGGCAAGGATTTCCTGAAAGACACATTCGGCTTTGACTCACGCATGTGGCGCACGCTCGGGATGCTTGCGATTTCTCCGGGCCGCGTGCCGAATGAATACGCCCATGGCCGGCGCTCACGTTTCACGCCCCCGGTTCGGCTGTTCCTTGTAGTCAGCTTTCTATTTTTTCTGACGATCGGCCTCACCAACACGCTGTTTGTCGGTGTGGAGGTTGAATTCAGAGATCCGGATCCCGAAACGCTGAAAACCGCCCTCGCAAAGGCGGAAGATGCGGGCGTAGAGCTGAGCGAGGAAGCGAGAACTGGCAAATGCAGCTTTCAGAGCCAGCTTCGATTTTTTGTAAAGGAAAAGAATCTCCGCATCGACAGAGAGCGGATCAATGCTTGCCTCGGCGATGTGCGCGATGATGCACAAGAGGTCATCGACGCGTCCGAAGATGTCGCTGTCGGGGAAGATGAGGGGATCGAAACTGAGCGCGAGCAGGCCGGTGAAGTCGTCGGCCGGGTTTTTAAAGGGATCAACTGGGCCGTCACCAATCCGCGCGAATTCAATGACAGTTTCAACGATTGGTTGCCGCGGGTTCTGTTTTTCATGACGCCGGTTCTGGCGCTTATTCTCGCGCTGTTCTTAAGGCGCGGCGCGCTTATTTTCGATCATCTGGTGCTGGCGTTTTACACCCATGCTGCGGGCTTCGCCGTGATTGGCCTCAGCCTTATCCTCGCGCAATTTGGCGCGCCCTATATGGGCGTTGCGGCCGCTATTGCGCTGCCGGTTTACTACATTGCAGTGTTGAAACGCGCTTACGGACGAGGATGGATCAAGACACTCTGGACGGCGTTGATGTCCGGCGTTCTTTATATGACGGTGCTGTTTTCCATCCTGCTCACCATCATGTCGAACATTGTCTGGAGTGCTACGGCGTAATTAGCCGCCCGCGCCGCCGACGGTAAGGCGGTCGACCTTGATCGTTGGCTGGCCAACGCCAACGGGCACGCCTTGTCCGGCCTTGCCGCAAACGCCGACGCCGGGATCGAGTTTGAAATCGTTGCCGATCATCGACACTTTAGTGAGAACACTCGGTCCGTCGCCGATCAGCGCGGCGTTTTTGATCGGGGCGCCGACTTTTCCATTTTTGACGCGATAGGCTTCGGTGCAGTTAAAGACGAATTTGCCTGACGTGATGTCGACCTGACCGCCGGAAAAATTCACGGCGTAGATTCCGTCCTTCACGCTACGCAGGATTTCTTCCGGATCTTTATCGCCCGCGAGCATCATGGTGTTGGTCATGCGCGGCATGGGCTGGTGGGCGAAGCTTTCGCGCCGTCCATTGCCGGTTGCTTTCACGCCCATCAGGCGCGCGTTCAGGCGATCTTGCAGATAACCTTTGAGGATGCCGTCTTCGATCAGCGTGGTGCGCGAGGTCGGCGTGCCCTCGTCATCGACGGTCAGGGAGCCGCGGCGGCCGGCGATGGTGCCGTCATCGACGACGGTGACGCCCGGCGCTGCGACACGCTCGCCAATGCGTCCGGCGAAAGCGGATGTGCCCTTGCGGTTGAAATCACCTTCAAGACCGTGACCGACGGCTTCATGGAGAAGAACGCCGGTCCAGCCCGGGCCCAACACCACTTCCATCTCGCCCGCGGGGGCGGGCTCGGCTTGCAAATTGACGAGGGCCTGGCGCAGCGCCTCATCGACCTGGGCCTGCCAGGCATCGGGCGTGATAAATCGGGCGTAGCCTTCGCGCCCGCCGGCGCCGTAGCTGCCGGATTCCTGGCGGTCGCCTTCGCCCGCCGTCACGGAGACGTTGAGGCGCACAAGTGGGCGGAAATCCCGGATAATTTCGCCTCCGGACCGGATAATCTCGACTGCTTCCCACGAGCCTGAGAGGGAGCAAGAGACCTGGCGCACCCGGGAATCCTTGGCGCGGGCATATTCATTGATGTCAGCGAGAAGTTTTGCCTTCTCTTCGAAACTTTCGGCGCCCAGCGGGTTGTCGTCCGGATAGAGCTTGGCGTTGGTCCGCGACGGGCCATCGGCCATGGCGGCGCCGCCCCGGCCCGATTTGACCGCCTGCACTGCGCCCGCGGCGCGCTTCAGCGCGGCCTCGGAAAGCTCGGAAGCATGGGCGTAACCCGTTGATTCTTCACAGACAGCGCGCAGGCCGAAGCCCTGATTGACGTCGAAATTGGCGGTTTTCAGCCTATTGTCGTCGAAGACGAAAGCTTCGGACTGTCCATATTCGAGATAAAGCTCGCCGTCGTCGGCGCCTTTCAAGGCGTCATCGAGGATCGATTGGGTGCGGGCGCGGTCGAGATCGGTGCGGGAAAAGAAATAGGAATCACTCATGCGCCAAGATGTAGGATGCTGGCTCATGCCCCGCAATGATAAACGGCTGAATCAGAAAGACATGTAGAGATTCCGGGTCAGATTCCGGCGACCGGCGGGAACATGCGTCCCGCATTGATGCGAGAGGGCAGGCGCGAGCGCTCATAAACAGGCTTTTTCAGCTCCTCGAGCCGCCGCCGGGCCGTTTGGTTATCCGGATTGAAAGCGAGCGCAGACTCATAGTCGAGGCGCGCCAGCCGCTCGGCGCTTACGGCCTCAAGGGATAGCCCTCGATTGACCAGCACCTTGGCTTTCACATTGATGTTGAGGTCCAGCGCCACGGAGAAATCGTCAATGGCGTCCTCATAATCCCCAAGATTATAGCGGATGACGCCGCGATTAACGTGGAGGATAGCGGTTTGCCGTTGGGTGAGGGCTTCGTTTTCCAGAGCGAGGTCGCAGGGGCGCAGCAACGCGTAATCGGCGCCGCCGCCGGCGGCGTTGCGATAACAATCGTCAAAATGTGGAATCTCGTTTTGGACAACTGTTTTGAAAACCAGTTCACTGTCAGAAGACCCCTGACCAAAGGCGGCCATGGCCAGCATCGCCGCTCCCCACAGGCTAGCGCTCATGCTCATTGGGCGGGCTCCCGTTCGCTGCTTTCCCCAACTCTAGCGAAAACAGGGTTTCGCCGCCAGACCGGAGGCTTCCTCGCTGCGACCATTTTTCCGCGCCAAGCGCGATGACGCGCCGCCTGTAGGGGGCTTATAAGCAGCCCGGATCGCTTGATCGAAAAGTTTGACCTTGGCGCTCGGGCAGGCGTATCGAAGCGGCGAGTTTTGGCATGGCGGGTCCCGATCAGGGGACTGGCGACAGGCGCGGGATGCGACAATGAAAAAAATTCTATCGGGGCTTGCAGGATTGAGCGTTTTAGCGGCGTCCGCCGCATATGCGCTGCCGGAGCCTGGCGGGATCGATATGCAGCCGGCGGCGTCCGCCCTGGCTGAGGAAGTGCACTTCTTTCACAACGGGATTTTGATGCCCGTGATGACGGTGATCAGCCTTCTGGTGCTGGCGCTGCTTTTATGGGTGATGGTTCGCTACAATTCCAAAGCGAACCCGGTGGCGCAAAAATTCAGCCACAATACACTTGTCGAGATCATCTGGACCGGCATTCCCATCCTGATCCTTCTGATCATCGCGCTGCCGTCTTTCGAACTTCTTTACAAGGAAGGCGTGACGCCTGACGGCAAACAGGTGGTGACCCGCGGCGACGGCCAGACGGTGGATTTTGTTTTCGCCAATGATTTTCCGGAAAGCCGCATGGTCAAGCGCGCCGATCATCTTCAGGTCTTGATTGATACGGGCGCCGAAAGACGCATCCTGAAAAATCGCAAGGATTTTAAGGTCGAAGGTTGGGGCGAGCCCGATCTGGTTGTGTCCCTTAACGAGCCTGCGCCTGCGGGATCGAGCGTTATTTTGCGCGGCGGCCGGTCGACGCAAAACGCAGCCTCCTGTCCGATGTCGAAACGCTTTATCGACGCCTGTGAAAAAGAAGTCGTGCTGGCGCCGACCATGACGCTTAAAGTCAGCGGCTATCAGTGGGGCTGGACATATTCCTATCCCGACTTCGGCGATTTCGAATATTCCTCGAACATGCTGCCGGAAGATCAGACGACGTCGGAACTTTACCGCTTCGAAGTTGATAACCGCGTTGTTATTCCGGTCGGTGAAACCATTCGCGTGACGACAACAGCGCGCGACGTCATTCACTCCTGGGCGCTGCCGAATTTCGCGCTCAAGATCGATGCGGTGCCGGGCCGTTTCAATGAAACCTGGTTCCGCGCCGAGGAAGAAGGCGTCTATTACGGCCAATGCTCGGAAATCTGCGGCGTCAGACATTCGTTCATGCCAATTGCAGTGGAGGTCGTCTCCCGTCCGAAATTCGAAGCATGGGTGGACAGCCAGCGCGCGCTTGCGGGCCTCGATCCGATGTTCATTGATGACAATGTGAAGCTCGCGCAGGCTGGCGCCAGCGCCGCGGCTGAATAAGAGAGGGCTAAAACAAATGGCTGACGCACACGCACATGGCGCCCCTGACGCCCACCATGATTCTCACGACCACACGCCGCCGTTTTTCGTGCGCTGGTTCTTTTCCACGAACCACAAGGATATCGGCACGCTCTATCTGATCTTCGCGATCATCGCCGGCATTGTCGGCGGCGCGATGTCAGGCCTGATGCGCTGGGAGCTTGCAGAGCCCGGCGTGACGATCCTGACGCACTGGACCGCGGCCAATCCCGCAGATGTTCAGCCCGGCGAATATGCTGCGGCGTATAATTTCTACAACGTGCTGACCACTTATCACGGTCTCATCATGATCTTCTTCATGGTGATGCCGGCGCTGATCGGCGGTTTCGGCAACTGGTTTGTGCCGATCATGATCGGCGCGCCAGACATGGCCTTCCCGCGCATGAACAACATTTCGTTCTGGCTTTATGGCGCGTCGGGCATCCTGATTACGACGTCGCTATTTGTGCCGGGTTACGGCTCCAATCTCGGCTTTGGCGGCGGGTGGGTCATGTATCCCCCCTTGTCATCAAATACGGGCAATCCCGGGCCGGCGATGGATTTGTTGATTCTCTCGCTCCACCTTGCGGGCGCATCCTCGATCCTTGGCGCGATCAACTTCATCACGACAATCTTCAACATGCGTGCACCGGGCATGACCCTGCACAAGATGCCGCTTTTCGCATGGTCCGTGCTGGTGACGGCGTTCCTTCTGGTTCTGTCGCTGCCTGTGCTCGCCGGCGCCATCACCATGCTGCTGACGGATCGAAATTTCGGCACGTCATTCTTTGACGCAGCCGGGGGCGGCGACCCGCTCTTGTTCCAGCACCTGTTCTGGTTCTTCGGTCATCCGGAAGTCTACATTCTCATCCTGCCTGCTTTCGGGATTATTTCGCACATCGTGTCGACCTTCTCGCGCAAACCGATCTTCGGTTATCTCGGCATGGCCTACGCCATGGTCGCGATCGGTTTCGTCGGTTTCATCGTCTGGGCGCACCACATGTATACGGTCGGCCTTTCGGTGAACATGAAGGCTTACTTCGTGGCGGCGACTATGGTCATCGCGGTGCCGACGGGCATCAAGATCTTCTCATGGATTGCGACCATGTGGGGCGGTTCGATCCAGTTCAAAACGCCGATGGTCTGGGCGATCGGCTTCATCTTCCTTTTCACCGTGGGCGGCGTCACTGGCGTATTGCTCGCCAATGCCGGCATCGACCACTATATGCATGACACCTATTACGTCGTCGCGCACTTCCACTATGTGTTGTCGCTCGGCGCTGTGTTCGGCATTTTTGCGGGCTGGTATTACTGGTTCCCGAAAATGACCGGCAAGATGTACCGCGAGGTGCTCGGCCAGCTGCATTTCTGGATCATGTTTATCGGCGTCAACATGATCTTCTTCCCGCAGCACTTCCTTGGCCTGCAAGGCATGCCGCGCCGCTATATCGATTACCCGGAAGCGTTCGCCTTCTGGCACGGTATTTCGTCGCTCGGTTACGCCGTGACGCTCGTCGCGCTCGCGGTCTTCCTCGTGACCATGATTGATGCGTTCTTCATCTATCGCCGTAAGGCGGCGGCCAATCCCTGGGGCGAGGGCGCGACAACGCTGGAATGGACGCTGCCGTCGCCGCCGCCCTTCCACCAGTTCAATGAACTGCCGCGCTTCGACAAGAACGCCGCTGAGTTCCACTAGGAACTTCGCGCAACGCACAGACGCTAAAAAAAAGCCCGGCTTCAGCCGGGCTTTTTTTGCGTTGCAGCGTGACCAATTCACAAAATCTACGTTAATCTTTATTAAACGAGGGTTAATTCCTGCGGCGTGATTCCGGAACTTACGCCGCATGAGGGCTGTTTGGGGCGCAGTAGCGTTCCCGAAAATTCGATTCCAAGTCGGCTTGGCCCGTGTTTGCAAGAGAAGGGGTAAACTATGCTTGAAACCATCATCAACGACGTGATCAACATTTTCGAAGGGGTCTTTTTGAGCGGAGACCTGATCGCGCTGGTCATCGCTTTCGGCTCCGTTCTGGTGGCCGTTATGCTGATGCGCCGTTCGACGCAGATTGGCTCCATGACGCTTCTGGGGCTTGTGCTTTTTGTCATCGGCGGATTTTTGCGAGGTGTTTTCCGAGGGCCAGTCCCG
>JAUHYK010000042.1 GCA_030426465.1 Alphaproteobacteria bacterium | reverse complement strand
ACCAACCGGTTGGTTGATATGCATAGAGGCTTGACCCATTGTTGCGGCGAATGCTCGATTTATCTGGGGGGTAGGGGCTCCAGTCGTCATTCAGGGCAACGACTATGAGGGTGGCGTCATCAATGCTGCAATGCGAAGAAGGAAACCTTGCTTCGTTACATTCTGTGTGTTTACGCACGGTATGGCAAGCCACTGTTATTTTGGGTTGTCGCGCCGCTTAGCGTAAAGAACGCCTCGGGAGAGAAGATGAACAGACTCATTTATAAAGATGCGAGGCAAGTCTTGCGGAATTGTGGAGCGCTAAAACATCTATGAGCCGACAAATGAACAAAAGCGCAGTCCTGGTTGAACAGGATACTGACATGCGTCTTAGAATTCTTGAGGCGGCTGCGGAGCTCTTCATCAAAAATGGATTTTATGCGACGTCGCTTGACATGGTCGGCGCACGGGTTGGCCTGCATAAGGCGACGCTCTACCATTACATAGAAAGCAAGGATGAAATCCTTTACGAGTGTTTACAGCTATCCTTCAATCAAATCAGTGAGGCGGCTGACAAGCTTGCTGACAAATCGATTGATCCCATGGAGCGCCTGAGGCTGTTCTTCAAGTTTTTCGCGACCATGCAGAGTAAAACTTTTGGACGGTGCCTTGCTCTTGTCGGCGCTCAGCCTCTCAAAAAAGAAAAGGGAGGAAGAATAAGGGACGCCCAGCGACGCTTCGATTATATGATCCGTGAAGTGATTAATGAGGGCGTTGAGCGCGGAGATATTAAACCCTATAGGCCTGAAACGCTCTCCGCTATGATTTTCGGTATTTATAACGCCATACCGCGCTGGTATAAGGCGGGCGGTCGGCTTTCGCCTGAAAAAATTAGCGACATGATTTTCGACCTGATCTGTTTTGGCGTCAGGGCGGATCGTTTGTCTGGCGATGCTCCGCCAAGCAAGGCGGCCAAGGCGCTATATGAAAAAATCAAGAAAACGCAAAGGCCAGAAGAGGCAGATACGCAGTTTGATCGGATTGTTCAGGCTGCGGCGATTAAATTTGCAGAGCAAGATTTCGACGCCACTTCGTTAAATCAGATCGCCAAGGAAGTCGGCATCAACAAGGCGACCCTTTATCATTACATCAAAAGCAAGGATGATTTGCTGGCCCTTTCTCTGGAGCGTTCGTTTGAAAACTTCGAAGATATGATTGCGGCGCTAAAGGAGTCCAAGCTTCCTGCGAGTGACCGGCTTTGGGTATTCTACTTATCGCTCCTGAACGCCCAGAATACGGTCTACGGACGGTGTGTGAATCTTGTCAGCCCGCAAGCGCAGGAGCGCTCCGCCAAAGATGCAATCCATACCTTCAAGCTCCGTCTCGACAACGCTGCCTGGGAAATCTGCAAAGCGGGCGTCAAGTCGGAAGAGTTTCGAAGCGTGCCGCGTATCGTTGTGATGACGGCCCTGTTCGGAGCTTCCAACTGGGTGCCGCGCTGGTTCCGGCCCCATCAGCCGGGCGGGCTTGAATATGTCGCCGATACATTCTGCGATGTGCTGGTTAACGGCATGGCCTTAACCAAGCCGAGATCATCTATAAGGTCCGTGCAATAAGTTCTTTCAGTACTTCGTTTGACCCGCCATAGATCGGGGCGACGCGCGCATCCATATACATCTGGGCGATGGGATATTCGCTCATGTAACCATATCCGCCGAAGAGCTGAAGGCAGGTGCTGACGACATCGCATTGCAATTCGGAACACCACCATTTCGCCATGGCCGCCTCTTCGGAGCTAACCTTATCGTGTTCGAGAAGTTGATGTATGAGACTGTCGATAAAGGCGCGCGCCGCCCGCGTTTTCGTAACGCACTCGGCTATTTTGAATCGTGTATTCTGAAAGTCCCAAAGCGTCTGGCCGAACATGTTGCGCTGTTTGACGTATTCCAAAGTGAGTTCGATCGCCCTTTCGCAGGTTGCAACGCCGACAACGCCGATAGACAGGCGCTCGCGAATAAAGACATCCATCAACTGGCCGAACCCGCGGCCCTCTGAGCCGCCAATGAGATTCTCTTCAGGGACTCTCACATTATCCAAATAGACAACGCAGGTATCGAGACCGTTCTGGCCGATCTTTTCGAGAACTTTACTGACCTGGAAGCCTTCGCTTTGCTCCCTGTCCACCATAAACATGGAGATGCCTTTGGCGCCTTCTCCGCCGGTTCTTGCGGCGACAAGCGAAAGCTCGGCCTGACTTCCGTGCGTGATGAAGATCTTGCTGCCATTAAGGACATATTCATTGCCTTCACGGCGTGCGGTCGTCCGCAGCATTTTCACATCCGTGCCTGCGTCAGGTTCGGTTATGCAGACCGACAACATCTTGTCACCGCTGGCAATGCTGGGCATCCATTTGAGAAGCTGTTCATGACTAGCGCTACCCGCTAGAAAGTGCGGCGCGTTGAGTGCGCCGGGCAGGAAGCCAAAACTGGAATTGCAGGCTTTTGCCTGTTCTTCAATGACAACCGCCTCATGGCCGAAATGGCCGCCGCCGCCGCCATATTGTTCATCAATGCTCATGCATAGAAGGCCAAGCTGACCGGCTTTTTTCCAGACTTCGCGATCAATGTGATGTTGCTTTTGAAACTTCTCATCGTGAGGAACGACTTCGGTTTCGAAGAAGCGGCGCGCTGTTTCGCGCAACATTTCGAGTTCATCGCTGACCCAGGGTGACCGGTGCGGCGTCATAGCTTTCCTCTCTATTTTTCATGATGCGGCGGGTGGGCGCGATCATGGCGTTGGAGGCACCATTGACAAACTTGACCAGGCTGTCAACCAACCGGTCGGTTGACAGCCTAAATTCTTACCAGTACTGTCCTGAAAAAAACCGGACCAAACCGGAAATTGGGAGGGACTACTCTGTGGGTTGGCTGAAACCAGACAGTTGGAATGGGCGGTTTTACGCAGGCGCCTGGTGTGAAGCTGAGCGCAAGACGGAAGTCGTTGAGCCGGCCACAGGCGCTGTGCTGACATCCGTGGGAGTGGCGGGTGAGGATGAAATCGCAACAGCCGCCAAGGCCGCCAGCGCCGCTCAGCGACAATGGGCGGCTCTCAACTTTCTCCAAAGAGCGGAACTGTTTTTAGAAGCGGCCTCGCTTTTGAAAGATAATTTTGGACCTTGCGGCGATTGGATTGTGCGTGAGACCGGCGCCATAAGACCTAAAGCCGAATTTGAACTTGCGAGTGTTGTAACGCTGTTGCGCGAAGCGGCGTCGCTCTGCACTCAGGCAAAAGGAATGGTTCTGCCAAGCGACGGCTATGCAAGCCTCGCCGAGCGTGTTCCGCATGGCGTGGTCGGGATCATAACGCCTTTTAATTTTCCCTTTCTGCTTTCTGCGCGGTCGCTGCTGCCGGCGCTCGCATGCGGAAATGCAGTGGTGCTGAAGCCCGATCCGCGCACGCCAATATCCGGCGGCTTCATGTTGGCGCAGCTTCTGGAGGCTGCGGGCCTGCCTGAAGGCGTTCTGCACATCTTGCCCGGCGGCGTTGAGGCTGGCGAAGCTCTTGTCCGTGATCCTCATGTAACGATGATTTCCTTCACCGGATCAACGGTTGCTGGGCGCAGGGTCGGCGAGCTTGCTGGGCGTCATCTGAAAAAAGTCGCGCTTGAACTTGGCGGAAAAAACTCTTTCATTCTGCTTGACGATACTCCTCTCGATAAAGCGCTTGCCTGCGGCGCGTGGGCGTCGTTCCTGCATCAGGGACAAATCTGCATGAGCGCAGGGCGTCACCTTGTTCACCGCAGTCTTGCGAAAGCTTATGCGCAGCAAATGGCGGAGAAAGCAGCGCAACTTCCTGTTGGCGATCCATACAGAGAAGATGTTGCGATCGGCCCTTTGATCAATGAATCCCAGGCGCAGCGCGTGCAGTCGATCATTGATCGTTCGCTCGCCGACGGAGCTTCCCTGCTGGCAGGTGGGAAAATAGACGGACGGTTTGTGCATCCCACGGTCCTCGCTGATGTTGCGCCTGGAATGGCGGCGTTTGAAGAGGAAATCTTTGGGCCGGTTGTCTCCATCACGGCGTTTGAAACGGACGAAGAGGCGATCGCTTTGGCGAACGCCACGGAGTACGGCCTTTCCGCCGGCGTGCTTACGAAGACGCTGTCACGAGGTCTTGCTGTTGCGGCGAAGCTAAATGTCGGTCTCGTGCATGTGAACGATCAAACCGTCAATGATGACGGCTTCATGCCTATGGGCGGGCGGGGGCAGTCAGGCAACGGATCGCGTCATGGCGGGCCTGCCAATCTGGATGAATTCACTCAATGGCGGTGGACAACTTATCGAGATGCGCCGCCGGACTATCCGCTGTGAAGCCCTGAATCTCTCCCCTTCGAGGAAATTTTAATGAAGATCACCATCACAAAAGTTGAGTGCGTTCCGGTTACGACCCCGATGAAAAAGCCGGTGGTTATGCCGAATACATATATAGACAGAATTCACGGTCTTGTTCTCAAGATTCACACGGATGCAGGCGTTACCGGCGTCGCGGATTCCGGCGATACCTCTTCATGGTATCGCGGCGAGTTGCAGGAAACCATGATGGCGGTGATCTGTGACGTCATCGCGCCGCGCATCCTGATGGGTGAAGACCCCCGTAGCATCGAGAAAATTGTCGGGCGCATGGACCGCCTGCTTCGCGGCAACAATCAGGCGAAAGCGCTGGTGGATTTTGCTTTGCACGACTTGAAAGGCAAGCTTCTTGAAGTTCCGGTCTACGAACTTCTTGGCGGCCGTACGGTTGAGGCTGCGGAGCTGGGCTGGGTTCTCTCCGCCGGAAAGCCCGAGGATGTCGCCGCCGAAGCGGTTGAAGCGCAACGTCGCGGCTTCAAGCTCCTTAAAATGAAAACCGGTTTTGGAACTTTGGACGATGATGTCGCCATGGTCGAGGCGGTGCGCAAGGCTGCCGGCGCCGATGCGCGCCTTTCCGTGGACGCCAACGGTTTCTGGAGTTACGAGCAGGCGTTGAGAGTGATCCGCAAGCTCGATCAATTCGGGCTGGAACTCATTGAGCAACCGCTTCCCTATTTTCACATTGAAGCCATGGCGCGGTTGCGCGAGCAGGTTTCGACGCCGCTTTATGCGGATGAGTCTGCGCAAGAGATGCATCATATAAAAGAGATCATCGACCGCCGCGCGGCGGACGGGCTTTTTATCAAAACCCAGAAAGCAGGCGGTCTTTTAAAGTCCCAGCGGTGGCTCACCATGGCCCGGCTTTCCGGATTGCCGGTGATGTGCGGCTGCATGATTGGATCGGGTTTGGAAACCAGTCCCGCTGCGCATCTGTGGGCGTCGGATGAATGGGCTTCCCAATATCTTAATGAATCGATTGGCCCGCTGATGATTCACGGCGTTTGGGATAGCGCTGACATTGAGCCAGGCAATGACATTGCGCTGAATATTCCGCGGTTTGAAGCAGGAAAACTCTATCCGAATGAGGGGATTGGCTACGGCGTCGATCTTGATGAGGACTTTATTGAACGAAACGCCACGCCCGGCAAAGAGCGCAAACGGGTGAGCGCATGAAGCGCCGATTTCACACTTCAGGACAGCGTTCATGACAGTCCTCAACGGCATTCGCATCATTGAGTTTTCGGGACTCGGCCCTGCGCCATTTGCCTGCATGATGCTTGCCGATCATGGCGCCGAAATCATCCGCATAGACAGGCCTGAACGTCGCACAATTCGCGATACATCCGATATTTTGTCGCGTGGCAAGAAGTCTGTCGTTCTCGACTTGAAATGCCCGGAAGGCATAGAGGCTGCGAAAAAACTGATCGCCAGTGCTGATGGTCTTGTCGAAGGCTATCGGCCGGGCGTGATGGAGAAGCTGGGGCTTGGCCCCGACCTTTGCGCCGAGATTAACCCAAAGCTTGTCTATGGGCGCCTTACGGGATGGGGGCAGGCGGGGCCGCTCGCGAAGAGCGCCGGGCATGATCTGAATTATATCGCTCTTAGCGGGGCGTTGCAGGCGATGGCGCCTGCGGACCGCCCGGCGCAACCGTCTCCCGGTTTTGTGGGCGACTTTGGCGGCGGCGGCATGCTGATGGCCTTTGGTCTCGTCTGCGCTCTGTTTGAGGCGCAGCGTTCCGGCAAAGGGCAGGTGATTGACGCTTCCATATGCGAAGGGTCGGCGTTGCTGACCGCCTTGATCTCGGGTTGGCGCGAAAGCGGAGAATGGCGCGAAGAGCCTGCATCAAATATCGGCAACGGCGCTGCGCCATTTTACAATGTCTATCGCTGCAAGGATGCATTGGACATTACAGTCGGCGCTATTGAGCCTAAGTTCTACGCGCTTCTTCTGGAAAAGCTTGGACTTACTGAAGATCCGCTGTTCCGCAAACAGATGGACCAAAGCAACTGGCCGAATGCGAAGGCGCGGTTTGCGGAAATCTTTGCTCAACGCAACAGGGATGATTGGTGCGCGCTATTTGAAGGCGCAGATGTTTGCTTCGCCCCTGTTCTGACGATGAGTGAGGCGCATCGCCATGCTCAGAATATCAGCAACCAGTCCTTTCTTGAGATTGACGGCGTCACGCAGCCTGCGCCTGCGCCGAAATTTTCACGTACGGCCGCCCCGAAACCCGAAGCGGTTTCAGAAACAGGGCGGGATACGCGAGCGATCCTTCGGGAGCTCGGCATGACGGACCAGCAAATCGATTTGGCGGAGGGGGCGCGTGCCGGGGGGTAAAGCCCGGCGGCGTTAAATTACAGGAGGAAACAATGAAAGCCAAAATACTAAAATTAGAAGCGCTTAAAACAACTATTCTCGCATCGCTTTCTGTTGCTGCATGGAGCGGAGCTGCCCTTGCGCAATCAGATGATGCGTCTGAACAACAAGCCGCCTCACGGTCTCTGGACGAGGTTGTGGTGACGGCGCGGAAAAAAGCGGAAACGCTTCAAAGCGTCCCGGTATCGGCCTTTGTGACGCCGGGCGACGATATTGCAAACCGGGGCGTTACAACTATTCAGGACCTATCGCGCTCCATGCCCGCGGTTCAGTTCAGCAAAGGCACCACATCGAACCGACAGATCATTCGCGGCGTCGGTTCGGGCGACAACCCGGCTTTCGAGCAATCGGTTGGAACCTTCGTCGATGAAATTTATAAAGGCCGGGCGCGCACGTCAGAGGCGGCCCTGTTCGACATCGAGCGCGTAGAGGTGCTCAAGGGACCGCAAACGACATATTTCGGCGCAAACGCAATCGCCGGCGCGGTTAATATTCTGACCCGTGATCCCGGCGATGCGTTTGAAGGCAATATTCGCGCGCTTTACAATCCTACATTCGACGGCTTCCAGGTTGAGGCCGGGGTCTCCATCCCGCTCACGGATACGTTTTCTGTGCGCGTCGCCGGCCAGATCACGGATACGGATGGCTGGATCGAGGATGTGAACACCGGCGAGGATTATCCCAAGACCGAGACCTGGGCGGTGCGCGCCACGGCCCTATGGGAGCCCACAGATAATTTTGCGGCCAAGCTGAAATTTACGCACACCGATGAAGACACTGAAGGCGGCTGGCCGATCGTTCGCAACTTCTGTCCGCCTGATCCTGCATTTGGCGCACCGGCTGGTTTTTGTGCAACAGCGCTGTCACTCGATGCAGACACCGCATCCGGCGACTTTATTAGAAACACTTCCGACGGTCAGGAAGTCGTATTGGAAACCAACGACCTCGTCGCCTCTCTGGATTATGACGCTGGTTCGTTCGCGTTTTCGTCTGTGACAACCTATACAGATTATACCTACAACGTGCAGCAGGATCTTGATTTGACGCCGCTGCCGTTGCTCAACTGGGAACAGCCCGAAGATTACTGGCAGTTCAGCCAGGAGCTGCGCATTACCTCGACTAATGATTCCTCGATTGAGTATCTTGCAGGCCTTTATTACCAGACCGCCAAGCTGGAACCGACGACCAGAGGCCATTTCCTGTTTCTGTCGGGCGTTCCGCCGCTTGCGCCGCTCGCGCCTTACGGCCCGCTCGCCATTCAAAATGAGTTCGTCGAGGAAAGCGATGTTTACTCGGCGTTCGGCGCTCTTACCGTGCATGCTACCGACCGCCTCAGCCTGACAGGGGCGATACGGTATTCTGTCGTGGAAAAAGACTTCCACCGGGAAATCGCCGCCCTGCAAGGCAATGAGAATTGGGACGATCCAATTCCCTTTCCTGATAGCGTCGCCGCCGTCGCCAATGGCTTTGCGGCAGCAGCGTCGCTTGCCGTCCCTGGCGTTTCCGATCTGTCGAGATCGGATGATGCAGTCTCTGGTTCGGTCTCTGTCGAGTATGAGTATTCCTCGAACGGCATGGTCTATGGCCGTTATGATCACGGCTTTAAAGCGGGCGGCTTTAATGGCGTTGACCTGACTTCTGCAGCGCCTGACATACCGTTTGCGCCGGAATATGTGGACTCGTTTGAAATCGGATCGAAAATGTCGCTCCTGGATGGGCGCGGCATTTTGAACATCGACTTTTTCCGGTCGAAATATTCCGATCTTCAATTGTCTTCAGTGGTGCCGACAACATCCGGCGCGTTTGTGAACCGCGTGCAGAATGCCGGCGGAGCGGTCTCCAAAGGCGTGGAGGCGGAAGGGCGTTTCCTCATATCGGATACGCTGACGACGGCGATTAATATGGCCTATATTGACGCCAAATACACCACCTTCGCCAATGCGACGCCGACATCCCTTCAGGTTGCTCAAAGCATCCCGTTCCAGGATTTGTCAGGCGAAGTGCTTCCCAATGCGCCGAAATTCTCCGCCAGCTGGACCCTTGATTGGGAACAGCCGATTACAGACGATCTGACCCTGGTCTTCAGCAACCTGCTTTATTACAAAGGCGAACATTTCATCGCACAAAGCAATGAAACTTTCCTTCAGCAAGGGTCATTCTGGCGGGAAGACCTGACCTTGTCGCTGGAATCTGACAATGGGTGGTCTCTTTCCTTTATCGCCAAGAACCTCACCGATGAAACGATCTATACTTACGGCGCCGCGGCGGCTGCAAGTCTTGGGCAGTTCGTCTATTTCACGGAGCCTCCGCGCTCCTTCGCCATTCAGGTTCAAGCTTCTTTCTAGATCTGAAAGGCTATAACTCAGAACCGGCTGAAGGACGTTCCCTTCGGCCGGTTTGCCTGCAGGATGGGGACCCGCCCGGTTTCCTGCCAGGCTCATGATGAATTGAGGGTTCAAAAATAGAAATGAAGACTTTTTCTCTGTCATGCATGGTCCGTTTGGCGTGCATCGCGGCTGCTCTTCATCTGGCGGGTTGCACCGATGCTCAAAAAGGCGCGGAGCAAGATCCGGAAATGGCGCCATTGCGGCATGGCTGGGTTGATGAACAAGAAATGGCGTCGCTTGAAGACGACTTGGGTGTTTGGCCGAGCTATGGCCGGACCTATTCTGAACAGCGATTTAGTCCAGCCTCGAAAATTAATGCGGCTAATGTCAGCCGCCTTGGACTTTCCTGGTATTTCGATCTCGATACGTCACGCGGACAGGAAGCAACGCCGCTCATCGTGGATGGCGTGATTTATCTGTCGACGGCCTGGAGCATGGTCAAGGCGATCGATGCAAGAACCGGAGACCTGATCTGGTCCTATGACCCTGAAGTGCCGCGCAAGACGCTTGTGAAAGCTTGCTGCGACGCGGTCAATCGCGGCGTGGCGTTGTGGAAGGGGCGGGTTTATGTGGGCTCGCTTGATGGCCGGCTCATTGCGCTCGATGCGAAGGACGGAAGCGTCGCGTGGTCGGTGCGGACGACGGATGCAGGAAAGCCATACACCATTACAGGCGCGCCGAGAGTGATCAAAGGACGCGTTATTATCGGCAATAGCGGCGCCGAATATGGCGTGCGCGGATATATTTCGGCGTATGACGCCGAGAGTGGCGAGCTTGACTGGCGATTTTACACGACGCCCAGCAAAGATGGTAAACCGGAAGGCGCTGCGTCGGACAGTACGTTGGCGATGACTTACCCAACCTGGTCCAAGGGCGGCGTTTGGAGAGAAACGGGCGGCGGGGGAACGGTCTGGGACGCCATGGCCTATGATCCTGAGCTCGATTTGCTTTATGTGGGCACAGGCAATGGCGGCCCCTGGAACAGAGAAATTCGCAGCCCCGGCGGCGGCGATAATTTGTTCATTTCCTCAATTCTCGCGCTGCGCCCGGACACAGGCGACTATGTATGGCACTATCAGACGACCCCCGGCGACAGTTGGGATTACACGGCGACACAACATATTATCCTCGCCGACCTCGAAATGAACGGCGCCGTCCGCAAGGTGCTGATGCAGGCGCCGAAAAACGGCTTCTTCTATGTTCTCGATCGCGAGACCGGCGAGTTTCTTTCCGCAGAGCCTTTTGCCCCGATAAACTGGGCGTCGCATATCGATGCGAACGGGCGCCCGGTTGAGAATCCCATGGCGCGCTATCCTGAAACCGGGAAAGACTGGACGGCCATGCCGGGGCCGCCGGGCGCGCATAACTGGAACCCGATGGCGTTCAATCCCGATACGGGACTTGTCTATATTCCGCAGCAGGAAGTAGGCTTCGTTTATACGCCTGAGGCGGATTTTGAAGTTCGCGACCGCGGCTTCAATCTTGGCGTCATCCATCCGCATCTTCCAGACGACGCAGCGCTGGTCAACCAAATCGGAAAAACCTTAAAAGGCGCGCTGATCGCCTGGGATCCTGTTTTACAAAAAGAAGCCTGGCGGCATCAATATCCGGGCCCCGGAAATGGAGGCGTCCTGACAACGGCGGGCAATCTTGTTTTTCAAGGCGCGGCGGGGGGAGAGCTGCATGCCTTCGCGGCCGACACGGGCGAACTCTTGTGGTCTGCGCCGGCAGGCACCGGGGTGATCGCACCGCCGATATCCTATGAACTTGACGGCGAACAATATATCGCCTGGTTGGTTGGGTGGGGCGGCGCCTTTCCGCTGGCCGCCGGGGAAATGTCGTTTCTCTCAGGCAAGGTCGTCAATGCCAGCAGGCTTCTTGTATTCAAGCTAGGCGGGGGAAAAGAACTCCCCGAGTCTCCGAGCTTTCCGGAACCGGCAATCGTCTCTCACAATGTGACGCCCGTTCTGGCGCAGGCAAAGGCAGGCGAGCGGAAATACACGCAATATTGCGGCATGTGTCATGGCGATTCAGCTGTAAGCGGCGGCGTCATTGCCGATCTTCGGGCAAGCGGCGCCATTGCGGATGAAGAAGTATGGAAGTCGATTGTTCTCGACGGCGCTCTTTCCGGGCTCGGCATGGTGTCATTCGCTTCCGAGCTTTCTGAAGAGGATGCGGAAGAGATTAGAGCGTATGTGCTCAGCCGCGCGGCCAGCAGCATCGATCGGAACGAAGCGCAGCCGGCTCAATAGGCGCTTGGTCTAGCTGGCCTCAAGGCAATGCTGTGAGCATTTTTCAATGGCGGTGAGCACGATCTCTGGATTATCGAGTTCATGTGCAAGAACAAGCGCTAGCTTGGCCAGAAAAATATCCTTTGATTGCGCGTCTATGCGGTCAAGCGTGAGAGCGAGCTGCTCATAGATGGTTTCCAGGTCAGAAAACTTCATGGTCATAAGGAGGCTCCGGCCTGTTTATCAAGAATTTTTCCGAGGGCGGCTTTGATGGCGGCGGCGCTGGACATGTTCCAACGTCCGGCGATGTGCATATCAGGACGGATGAGATAAAAATCTCCCGGCCTGGCCGCAAAGGCCTCCGCAATCGCCCCGGCGGGATCGTTTAGGTTCTCATCGCTTGTATCCTCATCGCCGCCAACAGTCAGAAGCCGGAAATCAGGGTCGAGCTCTTTCAGGCTGTCGCGCAGGGCCATCAACCCTTCCGTATCGGAACCAGAAAAGATGACGCCGGTGAACCCCAAACTCAATAAGTCAGACAGATAGCGCGCGCTGGAAAGGCGGACATTGGGCATGACCGATCCTGGCGGCGGATAGTCTGAGGTTGATGCTTCACTGACAAAGGTGATCGGGCTGTCAATATAGGTGTAGGGCGTCATCTGTCTGGGGTTGGCGAACTCGCCGGCGAAGCCATAGTCGAGAGACAGGGACAATGCAGCATCCCGCATCAATCGCCATCCTTCCGTTGGCGGGGTCATGAAGCGCGTGCTTTTCGTCGCGTTTGCAAATACGTCCAGCGTGGCGCCGCGGCGTTCCGGGGTATAGCTGTCCAGAAGCTTCTCGCCTGCCTGGCCATTCAACACCATGGCGAGCTTCCAACCGATATTATGCGCATCAATTAGACCGTTATTGAGGCCTCTTACGCCGAAGATCGGAACGATATGGGCGCTATCCCCAATGAAGAAAATCCGGCCGTCCCGGTAATCATCTAACAACAGCGTATTCGCCGAATAGGTGCTCCACCATTCAAGCGTCCAGCTGCCGTCATACCCGATTTCCTGCATAACGGCGGCGACATTGGCGCGGACGACATCCTCCTTTGTCGCCTCGTCAGCAGTGACGCTGTCGTCAATCTGATAGTCGATGCGCCATATGTTGTCGGGCTGACGATGGATAAGCACTGTTTTCCCGGGAAGGCATGTCGGATCAAAGAGCGCGCGGCGAACGGTGGGCGCAGCTGGGTCAACAGGCAAGTCAGCCTGTACATCAGCAATCACATAGCGGCCTTCATAATTTTCGCCTTTTAGCCGCAAGCCGCGCATCTCGCGGATCGCGCTTCTGGCGCCGTCGGCCGCCAGAAGCCACTGGGCTTCAAGCCGGTATTCGCCATTCGGGTCTCTCACAGTGAGGCGCGCAGCACTCTTGGCGTCTTCAATGGAGACGGCTTCGCTTCGCCAGCGTATATCAATCAAGTCAGACGCCGCTGCGGCCTTCCAGAGAAACTGCTCAATATATTGCTGTTGCAGGTTGTACATGGGCATGAATTTTTGATTGGCGTCATGCGCCATGGAGAACTCAAGCACCTGTTTTCCCCTGTAGAAGGAGCGGCCTTTGGTCCAGCCGAGCGCTTTTTCGAGAAACGGTTCTACTGCGCCGACCTGATCGAACAGGTGATAGCTTTGGCGCGCGATGCAGATAGCGCGGCTGCCGTCATTGAATGTATTCTTTTTCTCAAGAACAATGCTGCGCACGCCCCGTGAGGATAAAGTCAGCGCCGCCATCAGGCCAACGGGGCCGCCGCCCACGATTGCGACCGGCGTCGCCTCCGGCGCTCCCTCAATCGCAGGACGCTGCGGCGCATCAAAAAAGGGGTAATTGAAATAGAGGGAATCCAGTTCGTCCCGGCCTTCAGGTCGCATCACATGCCCGTCTTGTTTGCGTCGCAGAAAAAATCTTCACCCTTGTCATGTTCCAGCATTTCCCCAAAGCAATCTGTCACCTAAAAAGGGGGACAAAATAGATTGCCGGGCATCGCCAATGAGCATTGATGAAAACGAAAACCTATGGCGTCAGGCCAGCGCCAGTCTCAACGCGGTCGGCACGCGCGACTTCCAAAAACGTTTTCTCACCCTTGTCCGCGCGCTCGGTGCGGATCAGTGCATGATTTTTTCCTATAATGAAGGCTATGCGAATTGTCTGCTGGCGAGGAGTTACGTTGAGGGCAAGGTCGGCCAGAAGCTTGCGGAAACATATCTGAACGGCTGGTTCCGGAAAGACCCTTTATATAAAGACGTTATGACTTTGCCTTCCGGAGCTTGCCGTTTGCGCAAGATGAAAGACATTGTCGGCGCCATGAGCCAGGAGTATTTCGAGATGTTTTTTGAAAGGCCTGCTCTCAGCGATAAGGTTTCCGTTCTGGCTACGGGCTCCAAGTCGAGATTGGCGGTCAATATCTACAACAGACATTCAGGTTCGGCGCGCCTGTTTTCAGCGCAGGGAATTTCAGAGCCATTGTTTTTAATGATGGGGAAGATGGCGCTTCTTCATTTCGAAAGCGCAGAGCCGCCGGACTATCCGCTGCCGCTTTCCGTTTTGTCAAAGCGTGAGAGAGATGTTTGCCTCGGAATTTTAAAAGGAAAAAAAGCCGAGATCATCGCCGCTGACATGAAGATTGCGCCCAACAGCGTCGTCACTTACCGCCGGCGCGCCTATGCAAAGCTGGGCGTTAATTCACGGGCGGGGCTGTTCGCACTGTGCAGCAACTAAATTAAGGGCTTTCAGTCGAGTTCGGTCAGCGGCGCGCGGCTAAGGGCGTTGCCTTCAGCGACTGTTTTTTTCATGAGCTCCATCAGCGCCTTCCTTTCCTGTTTGGTGAGGCCTGTCAGCATCGTTTTCTGCGCTTCGAGAACATAAGGCCTGATGGCCGCCAGGAGTTTCCGCCCGCTTGGCGTAATGTCATGCGCCTTGGAACGGCGGTCGTTCGGGTTGACGCTTCGTATCGCATAGCCTTTGGAAACCAGGCGATCGACAACGCCGCCAATTGTCACCCGATCATGCGCGATCAGGCCGGCGAGGGTTTTTTGATCAATAGACGGGTACTCTTCAAGGGCGTTCAGGGCTGAATACTGAACCGGCGTTAAATCGAAGCCGGCGCTTCTGGTTTTATCCTCGAAAACGGATATGGAAATCTGGTGAAGCCTGCGGATCAGAAATCCCGGCATTGAGTAATATTCAAGCGTCACAAAACGACTCCCGATTTCCGCTTTTTGCTTTGCCTGCGAGGTTTAGCGTGCGTCAGCATAGTTTGACACCAAGAAAAAGGTAGTATACTACATAAAAATGTATAGACGGTTGGCTAACCTTGGAGACGTCGCATGCAATTCCATCTCAACGGTTTTAAAACCGGCGATCCGGCAGTATCGGCGCCTTCTGAACGCGCAGCCGCCTCAGACGCAGTGCCTGAAGAGGTTGACGTTCTGATTGTGGGGTGCGGCCCCGCGGGTCTGACCCTCGCCGCGCAATTGTCCGCGTTTCCTGAAATCACCACGCGTATTGTCGAGCAAAAGTCAGGTCCTTTGTTATTAGGGCAGGCGGATGGCATTGCTTGCCGGACAATGGAAATGTTCGAGGCGTTTGGTTTTGCCGACCGCATCGCGAATGAAGCCTGCTGGATCAACGAAACCACATTTTGGAAGCCGGATGAGAGCAATCCGCAAGACATAATCCGTCATGGCCGCGTTCAGGATGTAGAGGACGGCCTTTCCGAATTTCCGCATGTGGTTTTGAATCAGGCGCGCGTTCATGACTGTTATCTTGAGATCATGCGGAACTCTGCCAATCGCTTGACGCCTGATTATTCACGCCGTCTTCTTGGGCTCGACATCGCTGCGGCTGCGGAGGCGGGGAGCGCCGCCTCGACGCATCCGGTAACCGTTCGGCTTGAGAGAATTGATCCAGAACATGAGGGGCAGGTGGAAACGGTGCGCGCCCGGTATGTCGTCGGATGCGATGGAGCGCGGAGCGCCGTTCGAGAATCTCTTGGCCGAAAGCTGCATGGCGATTCCGCCAATCAGGCTTGGGGCGTCATGGATGTTCTGGCCGTGACTGACTTTCCCGATGTTCGAATGAAATCCGCCATTCATTCCGCGCATGACGGCAATATCCTGATTATCCCAAGAGAAGGCGGATATCTGTTCCGGATTTATGTCGAGATCGACAAGCTTCGCGATGATGAGCGTGTTTCAAGCAAGAATCTGACTGTTGACTATCTGATCGCGGCGGCGCAGCGAATCCTTCATCCCTACCAACTCGATGTCAGCGAAGTCGCCTGGTGGTCTGTCTATGAAATCGGCCAGCGGCTTTGCGATAAGTTTGATGATGTCCCTGCGGATGAAATCGCGGTGCGCACGCCGCGTGTGTTCATAGCGGGCGACGCGTGCCACACGCACAGTCCCAAGGCCGGACAAGGCATGAATGTCTCCATGCAGGATACGTTCAACTTGGGATGGAAGCTGGCCGCTGTGTTGACGGAACGTTGCGGTCCGGAGTTGCTGCACACCTATTCGGCGGAACGTCAGGCCATTGCGAAGAATCTTATAGATTTCGACCGTGAGTGGGCGAAGATGTTTAGCGCGCCGCCCAAATCGGGTGATCGTGAAGGCGACGGCGTGGATCCGAAAGCGTTCCAGGACTATTTTGTTCAGCATGGGCGCTACACGGCGGGCGTTGCGACCCACTATAAGCCTTCCGTGCTGGCCGGTCCTTCTACGTATCAGCATCTTGCTGAAGGATTTCAGATCGGCATGCGTTTTCACTCGGCGCCTGTCATCAGGCTTGCAGACGCAAAGCCGCTGCATCTCGGTCATGAGATCAAAGCGGACGGTCGCTGGCGGCTGTTTGCTTTTGCCGGCGCGGGCGATCCGGCTGATCCTTCCTTCGCGATCAACAAATTATGCGAATATCTTTCTAGTGACGCTGCGTCGCCCGTGAGGCTTCATACGCCGCGGGGCGTCGACATTGATTCCGTCATTGACATGCGAGCAATCTATCAACAGGGCTTTCGGGAGCTTGAGATCTGCGCCATGCCTGCTTTCCTCAAACCGTCAAAGGGTCGCTACGGCCTTCGCGACTACGAAAAGGTGTTTTGCGCGGACATTAAATCCGGCAATGATATTTTTTCAATGCGCGGTATCGATCGTAATCAGGGGTGTCTGGTCATTGTGCGGCCGGACCAATATGTTGCGCATGTTCTTCCATTGGATGCTTATGAGGCGTTGTCGGATTTTTTTGCAGGCTTCCTGAAGTTGAAAAATTGCTAGAATGGGGTTGGAAGTCAAAAAGGCTCCTGTTCGCGCAGTTAGGCATAGGTGTCGGAATTCACTGAAATGATTCAGGGTCAAAACCCTATGATCATAGGTCTTTGCCTTCAAGGCTGTCAGTGATCGATAAATTTTCACACATTCAAAGTTCGCACCGAACGGGCGTAAGCCTCACTAATCTAAAAAGTGAGAATCCTCAACAGAACGTGAAGTTGGTTGCCTACTCTCTATGGGGTGCTTGCGTGGCGTTCGGCGAGACGAATGCTGATGGAGTCTTGATGGCTTCAGTTGTTACCTCAGCGTATTCAAACGCTGCCTTTTAACAGATGCGCTGCGGCGACAATAGCATCAACATCCCCCTCTCTAAAGGT
The DNA here is from genome assembly GCA_030426465.1 of Alphaproteobacteria bacterium. Taxonomy (GTDB): domain Bacteria; phylum Pseudomonadota; class Alphaproteobacteria; order Caulobacterales; family Parvularculaceae; genus Hyphococcus. The sequence goes on along the minus strand of JAUHYK010000042.1, from coordinate 21,162 downwards.
GCGAAAGAGTTCGACTGCGGTTTCGTTCTCTCTGGCGCAGATAAAATCTGCCTATCTCCGGCGTGGCCATGAGCCAGTATGAAAAGCGGAAGACATTCGGGAGCGCGCTGAAAGGCAGATCGTTTCAGAAACGGGGAGGGTGAGAGAGTTGGGGCGGCCGCGCGCCCTCGCGCGCGAACCCGCTCTATCTCCGGCCGGCGGCGCCGGCCTCCGATCGAGGCCCGCTTGCGCGGGTCTCGTCTCTTCGGCTGACGATCGCTCCGCTGGGCGTCTCTTTTGCGCATATCTTTTTATCGGCGCATTGGCCTGTCGGGCCGTCAATTGTCCTGCGCCAAAACCGAATAGGCGGCGAACCCCGGAATACAAAGGCCAAGTAAAAAGCGCTGAATTCGCAAGCAGGACACCCGGACGAATCTGCGGCGGCAGGACAGTTTACAGCATTCAAATGGCTTGCCCTATCCGCCCCAATTGATACGGCCATGGATCATTGTACGGGTGATCTATCCGGCGTCCAATCTGAATGACTTGAGCGATCGTCGCGTATTTCAGTTCATTCCGGCCTGCGCCATCACGGCGCCGGCCCAATCCTGAAACGCCATTATACGGGCCGGCGCGTTTCGTCGCCGGGCGTAAAGAAAAGACAATTGCATGGGCGGCGCGCGATGCTCGGGAAGGACCTCCGTAAGGGCGCCGGTTTCAATCAGGTCGCGCACATCGTAAGCCGGTACCTGGATGATCCCCAGCCCGGCAATGGCGGCGGCGATATAGGCTTCCGCATTGTCCACGCAGATCTGCGCGCGCATCTCGACGCTGTGAAGACCGGCGGCGTCGACATGCTCCCATTCCGGCGTTCCGCCGGGCAGCCGGGAGGCGTAGTTGACGAGGCGATGGGCGCGGAGATCGTCCGGCGTCTGCGGCGTTCCATGCCGTGCGAGATAGTCCGGGCTTGCGCAGTTGATGAGCGCGACGTCTCCCAGCTTCCGGCAAATGAGATCGGAGTTCTCCAGCGCGCCGACCCTGATGAGGCAGTCCACGCCCTGCGACACGAGATCGACGATGCGGTCGGTCATGCTCATCTCCACCTTCAGGTCGGGATTGGCCTCAAGGAAGGCGGGCAAGGCGGGGATGATGAGGCAGCGGCCGATCCGGCTTGGCATGTCGACGCGTAGCTTGCCCTTGAGATGCGTGGGATGCGGGTGGAACATTTGTTCGGCCGCCTCGACATTGTTCACGATTTCCCGCGCCGTTTCGAGAAACATCTCGCCCTCATGGGTTGGAACCATGCGGCGGGTCGTGCGCCGCAAGAGCTGCACGCCCAGCCGGTCTTCCAGTTCCTGAATGACGGTTGAAACCGTCGAGCGCGGAAGCGCGAGCGCCTCCGCCGCGCGGGTGAAATTGCCGCTCTCCATCACCTGAATGAAGACTTCCATCTGCCTGATGCGATCCATCCCTGATTAGTCGGGAATTTCGACAGGTAATGTCAAGTCTGGGGCGTTTATCCATATTTGCCGCACAATCATATTGCCGCCAACCGCGCGGCAAGCCGCTGCGCTAGGCCAGAAGCAGAGGTTCAGACATGTCCAGAAACAGTATCGAAGGAAAAGTGGTTCTTATCGCCGGCGGGGCGAAAAATCTCGGCGGGCTGCTCGCCCGGAATTTTGCGAAGGCTGGCGCGAGGGCCGTCGCAATCCATTACAACAGCGATGCGGCGAGGCCCGCGGCGGAGGAAACGGTCGCCGCAATCCGGGCGGCCGGCGCAGAAGCGGTCGCCTTCCAGGCCGACCTGACCTCGGCGGCGTCGATGGAAAAGCTCTTCGCCGATACGATCGCCGCAGTCGGGCGGCCCGACATTGCGATCAACACGGTCGGCATGGTGGTGAAAAAACCGATGGCCGAAATCTCCGAAGAGGTCTTCGACCAGTCCTGCGCGGTCAACGTCAAGTCAGCGTTTTTCTTTCTGAAAGAGGCCGGAAAGGCGGTTAACGACAATGGCAAGATCGTCACCGTCGTCACCTCGCTGCTCGGCGCCTACACGCCGTTCTACGCGGCCTATGAAGGGCTGAAAGCGCCGGTGGAACATTTCACGCGCGCCGCCTCCAAGGAATTCGGCGAACGCGGCGTATCCGTTACCGCAATCGGGCCGGGCCCGATGGACACGCCGTTTTTCTATCCCGCCGAAGGCGAAGAGGCGGTCGCCTATCACAAATCCGCTGCGGCTCTCTCGCCCTTCTCGAAGACCGGCCTGACCGACATCGAGGATATTGCACCCTGGATCACCTTCTTGGTCTCCGACGGCTGGTGGATGACCGGCCAGACAATCCTCGTCAATGGCGGTTACACGACGAAGTAAATCACCCGGCCGGCGGATTTTCCCTCGGCCATTCAACATGGCTGGGGAGGGCCATGTGCATTCCGTTCCCGGCTGTGGGCGAGGGCCTGGGGTTCGAGCCCCATGGTCGCGAACGACTCGCCGAATATGGTACAGACTGGGCGATCATTCACGCCTGTAAATCGCCCTGCCACCAAGGCGCCGTCGGATACATAGGCAATCTCGACAGGACGCACCCGAATTATCTTGTCCTTGAGTCCGGAAGCGATCTCTTTCTTAACATGATCGATCCGCCGGCCGTTTCTGACGCGCGCATCTTTTTATCGGCACTTTGGCCTATCGGATAGTCACTTGATCTTCTTGTCCTGAATGAGAACTGAAAAGCTGGCGAGACCCAGAACAATAAAGGCCAGAGAAAAAAGCGTTGAATTCGCAAGTAAGACGCCCGGCCAGTAATCCGCAATGACCTCCATGGCGCGTCCCGGCGCGGCGCAGGTCTTCCTGCCGCCCCAGTCGCATTCGCGCCAGATCCAAACGTGCTCGGCCAACCGCCATTAGTGAGCTTATTCGGAATGCCCCTCACGCGTTCCTGAGTTCTCCGATGCTTGCTGACTAACGAAACCGCGCCAATCCGAGGCCGCTGATATTGATATCCGGTATTTTGCCGCCGATCAGGTCTGTAAGGACGCGGGCGGAGCCGCAAGCCATAGTCCAGCCAAGCGTGCCGTGACCGGTATTGAGATAGAGCCGTCGAACCGGCGTTTCGCCAATCACGGGCGGACCGTCAGGCGTCATCGGCCTCAAGCCGCACCAGAATGTCGCTCTTTCCGTATTGGCGCCCAGCGGAAAAAGTCCGTTGAACGAATGCTCAAGCGCAGCGCGGCGAGCGGGGGGCAACCGCAAGTCGAGGCCGGCAAGTTCCGCCGTGCCGCCCACTCTGATGCGGTCCCCCAACCGGGTAATGGCGGTCTTGTATGTTTCGTCCATGACAGTGGAAACTGGGGCCATGGCTTCATCGGCGACAGGCATGGTCAGGGAGTATCCTTTGACCGGATACACGGGCAGCTCGAAACCAAGCCCTTCAATTGCCGCAGCGGAGTAGCTGCCGAGCGCAAGGACAAATGCATCTGCTTTATAAAAACCGCGCGATGTCTGGGCGCCTGTTATGCTTCTCCCGTCTGTGGCGAAGGCGTAGAAGACGGTTCGATAGTGCTGGCGCACGCCGAGATCTTCAGCCTGTTTTGCAAGGTTCATCGTGAACAGGCGGCAATCTCCTGTATCGTCGTCGGGTAATCGCAGGCCGCCGGCAATCTCTGCGGCGGTGTTGGAGAGCGCCGGCTCCGCGCGGACGCAGCCGTCTCTGTCAAGGATTTCAAATCTGATATTGAGCCGATTCAGTACATCGACATCATGCGCAATCGCGTCGAACTGCTTTTGTTGTCGAAAAAGCTGCAGGGTTCCGCGCCTGCGCCCGTCATAGGCGACCCCGGTTTCAGTCTCTAGCGCACGCAGGCTGTCACGGCTGTATTCGGCAAGCGGGGTCATTCGCGCCTTGTTGACGATATAGCGGGCGGATGTGCAGTTGCGCAGCATACGGAGCAGCCAGGCCCACATGGCCGGATCTGGCGTCGGGCGGATGACAAGCGGGCCGTGTCGCATCAGGAGCCATTTCAGCGCTTTCATCGGCGTGTCCGGGCCAGCCCATGGGGCCGCGTAGCCAGGAGATATCTGTCCGGCGTTCGCGTAGCTTGTTTCATGGGCGGGCCCATCACGGCGTTCGATCAGCTGAACCTCATGTCCAGCTCGCGCGAGATAGTAAGCGGTGCTCACGCCGATGACGCCGCCGCCGATAACCAATACTTTCACTTTATGATTCCATCAGTGCTGTTGCGCAGGGCTGACGGCGCATGCTTGCTTCGGAAGCAGCCATCAGGCAGTCATGCGCGCTTTCGTTTTCAGGTTTAATCAAGAGGCCGCGCCGATGCCGCCACCTGGCTGATAGCGGCTTCAGGTTGATAGAGCACGGCGTTGAGCGTGATGACCTCTGCGACGCCACTGATGTTTGTAGCGCTCAGCGTCTGGTTCTCCGTCAGCCCGAGCAAGGCGAGGCCGCGAATGGAGCTTATCGGCAGGCATGCGCTGACCGGATAATGCTCGGAGCTTTGCGAAAGAACGCGGCTTTCTGCGCAGGTCCCGTCAATGCTGTATGCGACGCGGCTGCCGAGCGTCGCCACAGTTGGAAGAAGGGAGCTCTCTGCAACAACATGCGCACTGCGAATTTTCCGCCGCAGCAGATCAAGAAAATAAGGGTTTGCATCTTCGCTGTTCGACAACATGGTGTCGAGAACAATGAAGTCCCTTTCGGTAAAAATGCACTCTTCGTGAGACATCGAACATCTCCAAACGCCTTGGATGGAAGGAATTTCGGTTGAGATGAATGGCCCCTGGCCGCGCGAAGGCGGCGCAGGGGCTAGCCTCCTGCGAGAATGCGGTCTCCTGAAGGAAATGCGCTGTAAAAGATGAGCGGACGTCTCATTCCGCCTCTTCTTTTAGTTGGGCCGGAGAAGTTCCTTCGCTCCAAACCCTTTCTATCGTGAGGCGTCTCTTGACGCCGTCGCGGGCGAGCCAGTCAATCGATTGACCGGCGGAAAGTCCGATCAGGGCGGCGCCGATGGGCGTTATGATGGAGATTTTGCCTTTCGCGATGTCTGCTTCGTCCGGATAGACGAGTGTGACTATGCGTCCGTCCGAGGCGTCTGTTTTAAAGCGCAGCATCGATCCCATGCGGACGACATTCGCCGGCAACGTAGAATTGCTGACGATCTGCGCCCGGTCCAGCTCCTCAAGAAGCGTCTCCGCAGCTTCGGGATGAGCCTCGAGAAACGCCTCCGCCACATCCGAGAGCCGTTCATAGTCGGACTGACAGATAGAAATATCCGGCACACCGGTTGTCGGCGCCATGGAACAGTCTCCAGGATAAACAGCGGCGCACGAGCGAAAGGCGCCGCGGGCTGCGTCTGGGTTAAATGTCAGGAAAGTGTCGCGCGTTTTAAACTATGTCGGATCGCAATGGTCTTGCGCCCTATAGCCTTGGCCAGGGCGCGACGCGACTGACCAAGGGCTAGTGTCCCGCGATAGGGCACACCCGGTTAAGCGTTTTGCGAATGTGAGTCTCTTTGCTCATGGATCGTAAGATTGGCGACAGTGATTGGGATGTCAAGTTAAAACGGGTCGCGGTTGCAGCGCGCAGCGTTGATTGGATTGGGTCAGGAAACTGGCGACGCCCATAAAAGAGGCGTTTAAAATGCATATTTTGTTTGCGGCGACACAAAAGATGTATATAACATGCATGATATAAGGAGATGGCGCATGCGCCTGAATGTGCAGACCGATTATGCGCTTCGTTTGCTGATGCACCTGGCGGTCAACAGAGGCAAGCTGGTCACAATCGCAGAAGTCTCCGAGCGCTACGCCATATCACGCAACCATCTCATGAAAGTCGCCCATGCTCTCGGGCGAGAGGGGTTCGTTGAAACGGTGCGCGGGCGCGCTGGAGGGCTGCGCCTTGCCAAACCCGCGCAGGAGATAAAGGTCGGCGACGTCGTTCGGCGTATGGAAGGCGATTTTGCGATTGTCGAGTGTTTTCAGAATGGCAAGGGGGAGTGTCTTGTCACGCCGGCCTGCAAGCTGAAAGGCGTATTGCATGAAGCCCTGGGCGCCTTCCTGGCGACGCTTGATGACTACAGCATCCAGAACCTCGTGGCGCGCAATCCGGGCCTTAGGACCTTGCTCGCATCGGAGGCGGCGTGATGGAGCGTCAGTATCACGCGAGCGCCGAAGAACGGCGCGCCGACATACAGGCGCATGCGCATTCGATTGGTGTTACGGAAGCTTATATTTCGACGCTTGTCGATACGTTTTACGGGCGGATCCGCGCCCATGATCTGATCGGACCCATATTCGAGGAAGCCATTGGCGATAACTGGCCGCCGCATCTCGCCAAGATGAAACAATTCTGGAGCGCTGTCGCGCTTAATACCGGCGCCTATTCCGGCAAGCCGGTTCCCGCCCACCAGAAACTTTCAAGTGTACGGCCTTGGCATTTCAATATCTGGCTCGCGCTCTTCCGTCAGCCCCTGGAAGAAACGGCGCCGAGCCGCGAGGCGATCGTGTATTTTATGGAACGCGCTGAACGCATCGCGCAGAGCGTGCAGCTTGCGATGTTCGGGGCGCCCGGGCTTGAAAAGCCGGAGAGCGTATCATGAGCGCCATGTGGGCTGTCATGCACATCGTCGGCTTGGAAGTTGGATTGACCCATGTCCGATCATAAAGACCTCCCCGAAAATCTCATTGGATATTCGCAAACGCCGGTCTTTACGGAAAAAACCGCGCCGGCGAAACTCACCTCTGTCCACGATACGAAGCCTGGCGTCTGGGGCAAGCTTGTCGTGCTTGACGGTGAGCTTGACTATGTCACGCTGGGAAACTCGCCGGTGCGCAAGCGCATCACTCCTTTAACATACGGCGTCATCGCGCCTGCCGAGCCGCATCGCATCGACCTGGTTGGGCCGGTGCGCTTTCAAGTCGAATTCTATCGCGCACCCTCGAACGCGCCGCCGGCTGACAGCGACCGGCCTGTGAATGAGCCCGCCTCGTCGCCATGTTTCCTTGGCGCCGCCGAAACCGCCTATTCCGACCTTGGCGGGGATGCAACGCATAATGTTGCGCAATGGCGTAAAAAGGAGCGGATGCGGCTGATCTCCTTGCGAACGGAAATGTCACTGGCGAACCGGCGACGGTGTTCTGAGGACATTGCGGCGCAATTGAAAAGCGTGATCGGAGAGGTGGGTGGGCGGCTCATCAGTTTCTACTGGCCGATACGCGGCGAACCGGATTTGCGCGCCTTTATGGAGGACATCGCGAATACCGGCGCCGCTGCGGCCTTGCCTGTGGTTGTGGCGAAAGGCGAACCTTTGGCGTTTCGCGCCTGGTCGCCGGGCGAGCCTTTGGAGCGCGGCGTGTGGGGCATTCCCGTGCCTTCGGCGTCAGCAAGGGCGGTTGCGCCTGAAATCATGCTGGCGCCAGTCGTCGGGTTCGATCCAGATTGTTACCGTCTCGGCTATGGCGGCGGTTATTTTGATCGGACGCTTGCGAGCTTCGCAGATAAGCCGCGCGTGATCGGCGTCGGTTATGAAGTGGCGTCCATAGAGTCAATCTATCCTCAGCCTCATGACATTCCGATGGATTTCATCGTGACGGAGCGACGCGTTTTGCGATCATGACGGGCATTAGACGTGCTTCTGGATACATATCTGATAGGTGATGTATTTGTCCTTGCCAACTAAAGCTCTCTTACTTGTTCAAAAAGCAGTTTCATTTATTAGAGCGTCACTTCTATATTGATCCATGTCGGTTTTGTGTCGTAAGAAATGACGTCGGCTGGGATTGAAGTTAGCCAGTGCGGAGAAAATCGAGTTTTTCGAACACGATGCTCAGAGAGTTGTGGAGAAGCGGATTTTTGCCCTGCGTTTTAAATCCGCCCCAAGATGTTTCGGGAAACACACGTGCGGCCCATTTACCCAGATGTGACCGGCGCGCAATGCCGCTGCTACCCGATCTGCGCGCTTCACATCTTTCGTAATTGAGGTGACATTGTGAAAATGGTCCAGACTCATTGTTAGTTTTCCGGCGAAAATCTCGAGAAGGAGATCGCCGTGAAGCGGAAGAGATACTCAGTCGAACAGATCGTCGGCATCTTGAAGAAGGCTGAGATGGGAACGCCGGTTGCCGACCTGATTCGGCATGCCGGGATCACCGAGCAAACGTATTATCGGTGGAAGAAGCAGTACGCCGGACTTGAAAGCGACCAGGTCCGGGAGCTGAAACAGGTCCTTGAGGAAAACACCCGGTTGAAGAAGCTCGTTGCGGAGTTAAGCCTCGACAAATCCGTCCTTCAGGATGTTCTGTCAAAAAAGTTCTCCGGCCAGCGCTCATGAAGGAAATTGTAGCCTATATCGTAGCGTCGCACGGCTACAGCGAGCGCAAGGCCTGCCAGGTGACGCGCCAGCATCGATCGACCCAGCGGAAGAAAATGGTCAGCGACCCACTAATCGAACTGCGCCAACGCATGCATGAGATCGTGGCGACGCGCATACGGTATGGCTATCGAAGGGTCCACATCATGCTGAAGCGCGAAGGCTGGAAGATCGGCCGCAACAGAGTCTACCGGGTCTACCGCGAAGAGTGTTTAGTCCTTAAAACAAAGCGTCCACGACGCCGTAAGATGGCGGCTCATCGCGAGGCGCGATGCCAGCCAAAAACACTCAACGAGGCCTGGAGCCTCGACTTCGTTCATGATCAGCTTTCGAACGGTCAGAAAATCCGGGCGCTCACCATTATCGATGTCTACACCCGCGAATGTTTGGCGATCGAGGTCGGCTATCGGCTGCGAGGGGAGAATGTGGTCGAGGTTTTGAACTGGCTCGCTCGCTTTCGAGGCGCGCCCAAAGCGCTGTTCTGCGACAATGGCGCCGAGTTTACAGGTTAGATGGTGGACCTGTGGGCCTACCACAACAAGGTCCGAATGGACTTCTCCAAGCCTGCTACGCCGACGGATAATGCGCATATCGAGTCGTTTAACGGCTCGCTACGTGACGAGTGCCTGAATCTGCACTGGTTCGAAACGCTGGCCGAATCGAAGCGGGAAATTGAAGCCTGGAGACGCGATTATAATGAGGGCCGGCCTCACATGGCCCTTGGCGGCATCGCCCCTTCGGAATATGCTTTACAAGCAAGGAATTGCAGGGACACAATGGAAAAATCAGCAGTCGGAAAATAACGCTGACCCTGGACCACCTTTCCCAAGCGCTTCACAACCCGCCGAGGCTAACAAATCGCTCGGTGCACCTCGATGGGTCAGGCCAATGATGAAGGCAGACTTCCAAAGGGAAAGGCAAGACGGAACGCATAGGCCTGAAGCAGCACCAAATCGCAGACAATGAGTTATCCTCCGAAACGCGCGCCGCGTCGTGAAAGCGGTTGGCGTTCTGCTGCGCCGCGAGGAAATAGACGGCGAGCAAAACGGACATCATCCCGACATAGCGCGGCGGGACGGGCGTGGCGACGATGGCAAGGCTGATGATTGTTTGCGCGATGAGAGGTGCGGCTCGCCAGAGGAGGCTGTCAATGACGACTTTGAGGCTGAACGTCAGCTTTTCCATGCTTTTAATGTGGGGTCATTAGCTGAGCGTTTTCGGCTTCTCTCACCTAGGAAGAATATCGTAAGCTGCTCGACCTCAAGGGCGAGCCGCCGGGGAGAAATTTTTAGCCCAACTGGAACACTGCGCCGCCCCATGACGTCCTCATTTGATCGGAACGCGACGGCGACCGGCGCATCGAACAGATGAAATGGGGCTTGTCCCGACCTGGAGGGCGGATAAGCTGGGACCTTCGACGATCAACGCTAGAGCCGTGACCATCGAGGAGGAAGCGCCCTGAAAGGTCTCGCTCAATAAGATGCGCTATGCGCCATTCTGATTTGCCTTGTTCCTTGGGGTAAGGAACATAGTGGGCGTTCTTCAATAGTTGTATTGTCGAACGCCCCCTGCTTTATGTGTTTGGAGTCCGTTCCCTACTGGGAATCCAATCGCCACCCTGCCAAGGAATAGCTGAAAAGCGGCGCCTCCGTTCAGCGGCTCTCCCCAAGACTATCCGGCAGTGCGACAATTTGTTTAGATACTGCGTCTTTAACAACAGCATCTTTTTCTATTGCTACTGCTTTGAACTCAAAGTTGGCGTGCAACATTACCTGATCTGCTATGTTGGGATTGCCTTTACCGTGCTGGTCAATAAACATGTTTTGTCCGCCTGTCGGGGTTGAATCATAGAGATGAGTGTCCTCGGGCTTGAGCTCAACTAACATGTTCCATGACTCCGAGAGGTTTGCTGCCACATAAGCCGGCTGCAAGCCCAACCTGCCAGCTGTAGAATTATGCGGCGCATTGAAAGACGGTTTATCCGGGTTATCTTTTGCCGCGTTAGCGTTGTAGTAGCGATAAAAGACGTGGTGGCGCCACTTGTCCGGATCTGCCGATCCATAGCGTTCCGCTAGGCTTTGTGCGGCTTGCCTGATTGTTTCTTTTAGAACTGCATTTGGATCTTCGCCATTGAACCAGTCATATTTCATTGGCGCTCCGGCGTCATCGCCCTCAATCGCCCGCAAAACCACGTCTGTGCGATATTTGATATAATTCTGCTCATCGATTTTACGCCACCACTCCCCGATATCGTCGCCGATGATTTTCTTCTGGGCGATGTCAATCCATTCTCGATAAATCGTCAGGCCTGCATTGTCGTAGTAACCATCCTCATTAAGGTCTTCATATATGCCGTTCCAGTCGTGCATCGTGTCGACTACTTTTTCGAGTTCCTTGTCTCCCGCGACTGCTTTTTTGAGGTATGGCGTGAAAAGCTTCGGATTAGTGACTGTAAGGTCAGCTGCGCCAGCGCTGCGGCCCATCTGGCGATGGAAGTCCTGAACATCCTCGCGCGTAACTTTATCCATCTCATTGCCAAGTTTGACGCCTAGCCAAGTGCGCCCGCTCCTTCCATAGCGCGAGGTGTCGCCGTAATGGCTGTCCGACGTGACTTTGTTATTCCACGCATGAATAAAACCCTGCTTAGGGTCGACGACAAAAGGATGATCTTCCGGATCCAGGAAGCCGCGCCATTCATATTCACCGTTCCCTGGAGTCGGCAGCCGAGGGTCGATCGTTTCGGGGCGAATTGGGAGTGAACCCGAATGGAAAAGTGCGATGTGTCCGTCGATGCCGGCATAATTCACATTGAAGTTATATGGCATTGCCTCGGCGGCTTTTTTATAGGATTTGAGATCATGCGCTCGATTGAGTTCGATCATTGCGCTGAGCCCTGCGAGCTCGCTACCGGCAACCGCGTTCTTTTCAGAGTATGCGACATAAGCGCCATCGTCGCGTGCGACGACCGGGCCGTGAATAGTGGTCTCGATCTCGAATATAACTTTTTCCGCGCCCTTGACGATGATGGTTTCTTCACGGACGTTCATCTTTTTCCAGCGTCCATTAAATTTATATTCGCGCCTGTTTTTCGGGTTTAGCTGTTCCGCGTAAATATCAACAAGATCGCTTTCGCCAGTAGTAAAGGTGAAAGCGTTCGTTTGCGTGCGTCCCATAATGATGGGGCACATTGGCGGTAAAACGAATCCAGCAGCATTGAATCCAGCACCTGATATATGAATATCGGGCCCATCTGCTGTTGCGTGCAGCATGATTGGATTGCCTGTTACGGATTTTGAAGCGCCTACCATAAAGACACGACTGGCTCCAGGTGCTCTGCTTGTTACAGTGCGACCAAGGGCGCGGGAAGCGTCTGGGGCGGCGCTTTTGGCTGCGATAATTCGATCTACGGGAAGTGCTGATTGTGCGGCGAATTGGGGCGCGCGCGACGAAGTCAGTGCCGCGTGGCGATCCTCGTCAGGTATGATCGGAACTGCGTCAGGGTCATTCAGTGGAACAACGTCATTAAAGATAATCTGCGCTGTTTCTGCGCCAAACTGTTTTTCAAGATCGCGGTAGAATGCAAGATTGACGAGTTCGTGACCGCCGCCGCCGCTTCCATACCCGCGTTGCAGGCCGCCCATAACGGCAAGAAATTCCCACAGCGTCCATTCGGTGGGCTGTATACCCCATTCAACATACTCGTATGGCACTTTAGCGGGATCGTTGCGTGTTTCATGAATGTAGGTGTTCCACCCCTCATGCATCGCCTTGAGTATTTTCTGGTATTCAGGTTTCAATCGTTTAAATTGTGCTTGAATATCGGACTTTGTGGTGAGGCGCAGACGCGCTTCTCGATCCACCTCTACATAATCTGGACCGAGAATTTCCGATAGTCGCCCTAGTGTGCTGCGCATGTACATTTCGCCTTCCGCCATGCGGTCTTGCGCCATGGCATATGAGGCTCCGTAATATATGGCTGCGGCTGTATCGCCGTAGACGTGCGGCACGCCCATCTTGTCCCGATAGATGGTTACATCTTCGGCAGCTGCCCGCGTTGGAATAGTAGACGCAATTGATGTGAAGACGGTAGCAAGTAAAGCCCGCCGCAGTATAATCTGTAATCTCATTTTTTATCTCCCTTTCCGATTTGTGGTGTTAAGGCGCATCGCGCATTTTTATTCGCTAACGTAATCCCACCCATTTTTTGCGCGCTTTAGAGAGAAAGCCTAAGTGGTTTCGGGCTTTCAAAAAAAATCCGCCCACGCCGTAAAACGTGAGCGGACAGTTGGGAGGGATTTCGCAATTATTAGAAGCGGTAGCTGCCAGTTAGTCCTATTGTTATAGGGCGCTTGGCGTCTGCGGTGAAAATTTGTCCGTTGGTTACAACATGATACTGATTCAAACGAGGGTTGACGTTTGTAGCGTTGTTAACGAAGACGGACAGATCAAGACCGTTTTGCGTGGTGAAGCCTGCTCGTAAGCGCAAATCGAATTCTGTTGGATTTCGATTAACAAATGGATCGTACCATCCAGCATCATTTCCAGGTTCCTTGTTTCGCGTGCGATAGCTTGCATCCGCGCGCGCATACGGAACCACGCTGCCGACTTCTGCAAAATCGTATTGACTGGACAGCGTGACCACCCATGGCGAAAGCAGACTCGTTGTGTTGCCCTTGGTGGTCAGGGCGCGGGTTGCTCCCGGCAGCATTAGGCTCTCGTCGTAAGTCCCTTTGTTGTAGCCAACCATGGCGCCCACAAAAAAGTTCTCAGTCACATCCATATCAAGCTGCAGATCTACACCTTTAATGGTTGCAGACCCAAGATTATCGGTGAAGCTAAAGCCACATTCGGGAAGGCTGACGCCGCCAATAATATCTTTCCACTTGATGAGGTATGCACTCGCCGCCATGCGGACACGGCCATTGGCGAAACTGTTTTTGCTCCCGACTTCATAGTTCCACAGCGTATCCGAGTCATAGCTGGTTGGTGCGTTAGTGAAGCCAACATCCGCAAGGTCGCTTGCGCAGGCGGCGTTGGTGGGGATGCTTCGGTTCACGCCGCCAAGTCGGAATCCTTTGGACGCTGTTGCATATATTAGGTTGTTGTCGTCAATCTCATAGGTAAGCGAGAATTTCGGAGTAATCGGAGAATCGGATTGTGTGCCGGTGAAGGTTGCAAAACCGCCCTGCGCCGGTCCGTCAACTTCGGTGAAAAACTCGATCTCCGTGTGGGCAACCCGTACACCAGCGGTAAGCGTCAGTCCTTCGAGAATCTCGAGGGAAGCTTCACCAAAACCAGCATATTGCGTGTCGACTGCTTCGAAGGTGTCGAAGTAGGCAATGTTTCCAGGTAGGACATCCAATCCACCATACAAACCAACAGCACCGCCGATCAATGGAACAAGATCGTCGATGAACGGGTTTTGAAGCTTTTGAAGGGATTGCTGGGTGGCATTGGAGTAGAAGAAACCGACCACCCATGTTAGCCGAGAGTCAGGATCTGCCGAGTTGATCCGGAGTTCTTGGGTCCAATTTTTCTGCTTGTTCCAAAGCACACCGATATCTGTGTAGCCCGGTGTCGATAGAACACCCAGGATACTCGGGTTTCCGAATCCGAAGATATTGTTCATAAAAGCGGTATAATCATATGTGCCGTGTTCATACCGATCAAAGTACGACGTGTCTGATGATACTTGGACAGCGCCAAGGTCCCAGCGAAGTTTCAGTGCGCCGAGAACCATTTCATCATCGTTTGTCGATGCAATCGTGTCACCATTTACATAGCGTTGTTTGTTACGATTTGAGATCGGATATTCGATCTGCCCATCTATATCGCCAAAAACGAGGGGCTCTTGAACGTCGATGCCTTCCCAGTAGCTATTCGTACCATTGACTTCAGTCTGTTGATAGAAGAGGGACGGCGTAACCGAAAAGTTATCTGACGGTTGCCATTTTAAAGCGACGCGAAACGCCGAGGTGTTGACAGAATTTTCATCCTCATAAACGTTGAACGTATCAGGATACTCTGCGCGATCGACATAGCCGCCATCATGACGGTGGTAGGCGCTTGCGCGGAAGCCAACTTTGTCCTGCACAATAGGGCCGCCAATGGCGCCGCCGGCCTCATAAGAAGGCGCGCCATTCTTTGTCAACGCGAACTCGCTACGCACATAACCTTCAAATTCGTCCAAATTGGGTTCTGGGGTAATGAACCGAAGAGCGCCACCTTGGGCTCCGGCTCCGAAGAGTGTGCCTTGTGGGCCGCGGAGAACTTCAATCCGCTCAAGGTCGAAGATTACCGGATATGGGTTCGCGGCGCTGTTTCCTAGATCTCGAACCTGAATAGGGGTGTCGTCGAGATAAACAGCGGTCGTGGCCGGACCGGAACCTGAAGAGACGCCGCGGATAGAGATGCTAGAGGTGTTGCCGTAGCCGGAACGGGTAAACTGGACCCCTGGCGTATACTTCGTAATGTCGTCGACTGCGCGAACACCGCGGCTATCGAGTGAGGCTTGTGAATATGCTGAGATACTCATGGGAACGTCACTGAGTTTTTGTTCGGTACGGGTTGCCGTGACGACAATCTCGTCTGAATTAGAATTGCTCCGCTCTTGTGCGACGGCTGATGTCCCAATAGCTAAAATCGAGGCCGTGCCAAGCAAGGCTGTTACGATTTTCCGCTGCCTTTGCATAATGTTGTTTCCTTCTATCATTAGCCGCTCCCTATCTGTTGTCGCTGTTAATTTTGGACGGACGTTCTGCCGTAGTGGCGGCGGACACGGCGTGACCATCATATAGCTATGTTACATAGTAATCGTTGAGATCTCGATAGCTCTTGGCTATTGGGCGAAAAAAAAGAGACCGTGTGATATGACGGGCACACCATAAAACCCATCCGCCCCAAGCGGACCAATGGATGATATCAGTTTCGGTGACATATCGATTCACATGGTGACTTTTTGTTTTATTAGGCTTGGTTTTGTCCGCAAATAGCCTTCATACTAAGGCGCGATTGCGAGTTATCTTTGGCTAAAAACAGTTGGCGCACAAAGTGAAAAAGAAATGCAAAAGTCAGTGCTGTGAGGAAGGGGCGCTCGAAAACAGCCCACCTCTACTGTTCCTTCCTGCCGCCAATATTGCAAATCAGTTAAAGAATTTTCGGAGTAATGAGGCAACAACGAATTGTTGGCTGCGAGCAAGAGAGTCAAAAAGTCAAACTTGAACGGTGCTGGCGCGCTGGGTGGCGTCGTAGATGATCGGCGCTTCGCATAAGCTTAGTGCAAGCATAGGTTTAGTATATAATAAGAAGTGGCGCTAAAGTGGGCGCTTATAATTTGGCTGTGAGGTGCTGTTGCATGTATCTGGGGATTCTAGGAAGGTTGCGGAACGAAATTGTCTAGTACAAAATGACACAGTTTGGGCTAAAAAGAAAACGCACGTGACAAAGCAGAAAAAGCTCACGAATCCCCTTGAAGGGCTAGCGGGGTATAATCTTCGCAGAGCATCGAATGTTATAATCCTTCCGTTGGAAGAATCGCTCCGTACCATTGATGTTTCGATTGTCGGCGTGACAGTGCTAATTTTGATCGAGGCCAACCCGGGCGTCACGCAGAGTCAGTTATGCCGAGAGGTCTCCATAAAAAGCTCGAACATGGCTCCGCTCATTATGGATTATTTTGATCGTGGACTAATTGAGCGCGAACGTCATGATGGGCGTAGTTATGGTTTATTTGTTACCTCCAAAGGACGGCGTCTCTTGAAAAAAGCCTGGAAATTCATTTCTGAAAGTGAAGCCCAGCAGTCTGTACGCTTATCTAAGGAAGAGTGGGGGCGGCTTGTATCTTTGCTGGGGGCGCTGTGGAGGTAGGCTTTGCTTTTTTCAAGCCCGTCGCCGCGATATTTTTAGTCAGATCGACTTGTATAGGGCCTGATCCACTGGGTAAGTGCTTCAGGCCTTTTTTGATGGAATAAGTCTAATCAAGACCTTGAGAGCATTTCGCTTTGAGAATCTGTTGTTTGGTTAGGCGCGATAAACAACATTGCCGCCAACAATTGTGGCGCTGGTTCCGATTCCGTAGATTTCCTCTGCGCTTTTGTTGTTTGGGTTTGCGGTCAGTACGGCGAAATCGCCAAATTTTCCAACTTCGATTGTCCCTTTTTCGTGCGCTTCGAAGCTATTGTGGGCTGGATCAATTGTCCATTGGCGCAGGCCCTGTTCGAATGTTAGGGTTTCACCGGGAAGCGCCGATCCGCCGTTATCGATATCAATCATGGCGTTCGCAATGCCCCGCATCGGGTGATAATGCCCGCCTGGGCCCGCGGCATCCAACACGAGGATGGAAATTCCATGTTCCGCCATGGTTTTATGGCGATGCGCGCGATAAAATGCAGCTCCTACCGGTGAGCCTTTGCCGGTGATTCCCAAAGTGATGCCGGCTTTTTTAATGCGATGCAGCGTCTTCTCATCGCTTGGCGTATAGTGGTCAATGCGATGTCTCAGGGCTGCCGGCGCGACTTGCTGAGCGCGTTCAATGCATTCGATCGCAAGCAACAACGCTTCCGGCGCTACCGCGTGCAAAATCGCCTGGAGGCCGCCCCTCTGGCACTCAATCATGGTTTCCGTGAGCTGCTCTTTCGTCCACTTGATGTCGTCTATTCTGTTGCCGAACGGGTCCCGGTTAATGCCGTCAGTGAAAAACTTTACCCCCCCGAATTTCAGCATGTCGTTGCCGAAGCCTGTACGCCATCCCACTTTGGTTATGTTTGCAAGGGCTACGGAATGGGGGACGATAGGACTGATCCGCATGCGCGCCGGAAGCAGCCCCTCCCAGTGAAGTTGCTGCATAGCCAAAAACTGTTCGGGTGATTGGTTCGGCAGGGTTGTCATGGTCGTAAGACCCTTCGACAGGAACCAGTCTTTAAAGTGCTTCTTAAGCGAGTCCTTGTACTGATCCACCGTGTAGGCTGGCCTGTAATCCCACATCTCGGTCATGATGCCCGTCGGCACGCCATCATCTCCGCGGTCGACAAAACTGCCCACCCGCTTCGAGCCATCGCTCCAGACCGCCTTGTCTGGCGTGTCGCTATTCCAATAGCCAGTTTTTTTGAGTGCGAATGTATTTAGAACGCTTACGTGAACACCCATGATCATCATAATCGGATGCTCGTCTGAAGCTTTGTCGAGGTCTTCTCGCTTGATCCAACGTTTTTCTGCGATATTATCGGGGAAAGCTCCGTATGACGGTGGCTGCACGATGATCCATTCGCCTTTGGGCGTGTCGCGCGCCATCTGTTTGAGCTTGGAGATAATTTGGTCGATGCTTTCCAGGCCTTGGAGTTGGAGTTGGTAATCTCCGACCACGCAACTATCCGTCACGTGACAATGGTGATCCACAAATCCGGGTACCACAGTAGCGCCGTTAGCATCAAAAATTTCTGCGCCGCGCGCCTCCTTTGATATTTCTTTGAATTTTCCGACCGCTGTGATGCGGCCATTACGGACTAGCGCCGCCTCTGCAGTTGGCTGTTTTTTGTTCAGCGTCATGATGTTAGCGTTGACAAGCGCGAGCGTCCCCCGGCCTGTCACAAGCGGGTTTTCAAACGCATTGTCCATGGGTGTTTCTTTAGCGATCGCGTCCGAAGTTCCGGCGCCCGCCAACAGTCCCACCCCGCCCAAGCCAGCGGCTCCAATCAAATTCCGGCGATTCAACGACATAATGTACCTCTCTAACTTTTTGCGGTGCGCTGAAGGCCACCTTGGGATTATTCCTGCAGAGCTCTGTGGCGGTGATGCGTCGTCACCGGAGCAATATTTTTCTCACCATCTTGATTCGCCGACGGCGTAGCAGCGAGTTTTGACGGCCTATTTTTGAATTGCATTCGCTGCTGCATATTACTATGCTTCATAGCATAATTTGATCAAGGGGAAACGTTTAAATGTTCAATCTCGAGTTTGGCCGGTCTTTCTTGCTCGCGCTCAGCGCCGGCAGCGTTTTTGTTTGTAATTCTGTTTCATCCGCCGCTGCCGCCGACGTCGCATTGGCGCAGCCATCGGATAATATCGACGGCCCTTCACCGACAATTATTGATCTGCGCAGAAACCTTCTTAACCCCGAGGTGGAAGCGTTATTTTTTCACAGCATGAACGAAATTTTCGAGACGAGGAACGTGGAGGCCGGCGAGTCGACATGGGGCTTTTCGCGTTCTAACGGCATGTTGCCAAGTTACGAAATTGACGGCGAGTTTTTTGATTACGCGGCTTTCGCCGAGCGGACGAAGACGAATGCGTTCCTCGTGATCCGCAATGGAAAAATAGTTTTTGAGGATTACAGAAATTACACATCTGAAACGGAACGCTTCTCATCTTTCTCCATGGCAAAATCTATTGTCTCTATTTTGATCGGCGCGGCAGTCGATAAAGGGTTTATTAAATCGGTTGACGATGTCGTTGAAACCTATGTGCCGGAGCTGAGGGGCACAGGGTATGAGGGGGTGAGTCTGCGTAACGTGTTACAGATGCGTTCGGGAGTGGATTACGATGAACGTTATGACTTTGGAGAAGAGCCGAGCTTGGCTGCGCAGATTCACGAAATGGCGATTGTTCAGAACAAGGAGCGCTTCACGGACCGCGCTCAGGGGTTGACGCGGAAAACTGAGCCCGGGGCGGAATTTAACTACGCGACCATGGATACAGCCGTGTTGGGACGCGTTCTGGAGAGTGCTGTAAATAAGTCTCTTGCAGAGATAACTTCTGAGTGGTTGTGGCGACCCGCTGGCATGGAGCGTGATGGATACTGGATTGCCGATGGCCCTGAGGGTGTGGGACGCGCTCTTGCCGGTATGGGGTTCAATGCGACTCTTCGAGATTATGGTAGGATCGGCCAGATGATGTTGAATGAAGGGAGGGCGCACGGACGCAGGGTTATCTCAAAAAACTGGGTGCGCGAATCGACGGCGATTAAACCATTCTCTTCTGATCAGGCTGAAGGAGTCGGCGGGTATGGCTACCAATGGTGGAAGCTCGATACGTTGCCGGGTGCATACGCTGCTGTCGGCCTTGGTGGGCAATATATTTACGTGCATCCCGCTAGCAACACCGTAATCGTAAAGTTGAGTTACTATCCAATCAAGGATTCGGCTACGCTAACGAAGGAAACGATGTCATTCTTCGAAGCAGTTGCCCAGTCTGATCTTCATTAAGGCGAGTGCTAGGCCGCTGGCTTGTTTTGGTCTGGCCGCAAGTTTTGGGGGTGGCGACTTCGGTAGCTTTGCTTAGTAGCTTTGCTTATTTGAGCGGAATAAAAATGAGATTGGATTAAAATTCTGGGAGTAACGCGCAGGACTGCATTGGGTGTGATCGGCGCCGGGGTGCCGCTGGCGTCTGTGGAGGCGGTTTCGGTTAGGGCATCTTCGAGTGAGGCTAATGCGAAAACATATGATCCGGTTAAGCTTGAATGGGTTATGAGTCTTGTTCCGATCTGCACTAGGCCGGAGTCATTTGGACCCGATAAAGAGGCGGCAGATGGCGAACGGCGACGCGTGTGGCCAATAGTCGGTGGAAGGTTTTGGGGCAAGGGCATCAAGGGTGACGTGATTCCAGGCGGCGGCGACTTTCCTGTTATCCGTCCCGATGGGGTTGTCGTTGTCGACGCGTTTTATAGGCTCAGGACAGATGACGACTATCAGATCATCATCCACAATAAGGGCCTGTATTATCCTAAGGACGAGATTTATCGTCTGTCACCATCATTCAATGTTTCTGGTGGGAAGTACGCTTGGCTTCGGGAATCGCTATTCGTCGCCAACCTTGTTTTCCCAGTGCCGGAAGAAATGAAAATCTCTATGGGTGAGAACGAAAACGATCGATTGATCGAAGTCTTCAGGGGTTGTTGAGGAAGCCTAATTCAGTTTGAAGCTTGATCGAACGCCAAAGATCGCGGGGAAGGGTGATGCTTGTGGCTAAAAAGTCGGTGGGGTGGACGCTGTAATAAGTTCGCAGGCCGTCTCACCTTCATTACGGAAGGAATGCGGCTTGTCGCTTTTAAAATAATAGGCGTCGCCAGCTTTCAAAGTCTTTTTAGTTCCGGATACTTCGACAACAAGTTCGCCGCGGATTATAAAGCCGCATTCTTCTCCGTCGTGAGTAAGGGGGTGCCGGCCGGTGTCGGCGCCGGGTTCATACCGTTCCCACAACAATTGAATTGCCTTGTCTGTCAGGGATCGTCCGACCTGAGCATAAGTCACGCGTCCCTTAGAGATCTCAGTAAGTTCCTGACGAGAAAAGAAAATTTTCTCATCTTCAAAGGTTTGGCTGTCGTCAAAGAATTCGGAGAGAGAGACCGGCAAGCCGCTTAGGACCTTCCGCAGCGTGCCAACTGTCGGGTTCAAGCGCCCTGACTCGATTTGGGATACAGTAGCATTCGCGACACCCGACCTTCTAGCCAGTTGCCGTTGTGAAAAACCAAATGATACGCGGATCTGGGCAAGCCTGATGCCGACCTCGCGGCCCTCAAATTCATGATTTCCGTCATTCACAGTGGTCTTAATTTCCTGCGCGGTCAGTGTTTCCGATGCTGAACGTTCTTACACGGAAAACCTAATAATTTCAATCGAATAACATTCCAAGAAAACACGTTGCCACGCATTCTGAAGTGAGGCTAGCGTTCCAAGTGATTAGTGCTGATACGGAAATTATGAACAACGCGATTTTAGAATCTTATTGGATGCCATTTACAGGCAACCAAGACTACAAACGTAGACCTCGGATTCTGACGCGCGCCGAAGGTCACTATTATTGGTC
>JAUHYK010000041.1 GCA_030426465.1 Alphaproteobacteria bacterium | reverse complement strand
TGCGGGCGCCGAAGCGCCGCCGGACGCCATTTGCGCGCTGGCGCGCTCTTTCCATGCAACGCGGCGGCTGGTTCCGTTGAGTCCCGTATGTTTGCGGGATTCTATCGCGATGCTTTCCTTCCTCCTCCGGCGCAACATTACGGCCAGTCTTGTAATCGGCGTCAAAGCGCAACCCTTCGCCGCCCATTGCTGGGTGCAGCGTGACGGCGTCGTCTTCAACTGTCCCCTGGAATATGCAGCGATGTTCACGCCCATAAGGATCGTTTAAATGAGCGGCCGCTATATCGGTCTTGCCTGGGTGACGCAAAGCGCAGGCACGCGAGCCGAAAAACTGGCGCAAGACGCGGCTGCGATCCTCGGACTTTCGCCCATTGGCCGTTCCGGCAGCGCCGTGTTTCTCGTCGACCGGGACAGTGAGGACGGCGTCATTATCCGGGACGGCGTCGTTGCCATTGGCGATTTGTTCGCCCGCGATGAAGATGGCCGCGGGGTGCGAGAGATCACTGACGCTGCAGCGCGGCGCATATCGGGATCGGGCGGAGGAGATTTCTTCCGCCTGTTCTGGGGAGACTATATCGGCGTCCTTCTCGAGGAGCCGGTGCGCGTCCTGCGCGATCCATCCGGCGGCGCGCCATGTTATTATTCGGACTGCGGCGACGGGCTGATGGCGTTTTATTCGGACGTCGATGTCGCCGTGCGGCTCGGCCTCGTCAAAGGGACGATCGACTGGCCGGTGTTGCGGCAATGGCTCGCCTGGCCCGCATGGCGTTCGGCGCAAACATGTCTCGAACATGTCCGTGAACTGCCGGCGGGCGGTCGGCTCACTTTGGCAAAGGGTTCGGCGTCGGTTGATCAGGCCTGGAGCCCGTGGGATTTCGCTAATGCGAGCCGGCAATTTACGCAGCGGCGCGACGCCGCTGAAGCGCTTGGCGCGGTCATCCTTCAATCGACGCGCGCATGGAGTTCCCGCTCGGCGTCGCCGCTCGTCGAACTGTCGGGCGGTCTCGATTCCTCGATTGTCGCCGCGAGCCTTCGCGAGGCC
Organism: Alphaproteobacteria bacterium; assembly: GCA_030426465.1. Lineage (GTDB taxonomy): Bacteria > Pseudomonadota > Alphaproteobacteria > Caulobacterales > Parvularculaceae > Hyphococcus. Next base: position 37,279 of record JAUHYK010000041.1, on the reverse strand, counting down.
GGCGCTAATTTTGAGTGCGTCAATCTCTGGTCGCCGGAGTCGGGAGAGGACGAGCGCGGCTATGCGATCAAGGCCGCCGAATTTTTGAATGCGCCGGCCCATCTCGCCGCCATGTCGGCCGATGCCTTCGATTTTACAGACCTGCCGTTAACGCGGCGGCCGCGGCCGTCGCATCATCCGCTGAAGCGGATTGCGGACTGCACGATGGAAGCGGTGGCGCATCGCATTCATGCGGACAGTTTCTTCAGCGGCAGCGGGGGCGACTATGTGCTCGGCTATTTGAGCAGCTCGGCGCCGGCGGCGGACGCCTTGCTTGCGCATGGTCCCGGACGGCGGTTTTTTTCCGCTGTCGGCGACGTCGCCGAACTGCACGCCTGCAGCGTGTGGAAGGTTGGTCGGCTTGCCCTGAAAAAGGCGGTGTCGCCTCCCCGGAAAAATTCAGGGCGCGGCGAATTTCTAGCAGACGCCGCCAGTCTCGCGCCGCCGCCGCCGCATCCATGGACAATCGCACCGCGGGGCGCGCTCCCAGGGAAGATCGAACATATCGCCGCGCTCAGCAAAAGCCATGGCGTCAGAGACGGACGGGAGCGCGTCGCATTCGGTCCCTTGCGCATGCCGCTCCTCTCGCAGCCGGTAGTCGAGACGAGCCTCAGAATTCCAACCTGGATGAATGTCGCCGGCGGCAGGAACCGATCGGTCGCGCGGGACGCGTTCGCAGGGAAACTGCCGGCCGCAATCCTCAATCGGCGGTCGAAAGGAACATTCGCCGGTCTTAACGCCCATGTGCTTCATCGCCGTCGCTCCCGCATCGCAGAGTTGCTGCTTGGCGGCCTTCTGCGGGAAAATGACGTGCTCGATGCAACAGCGCTTGAACGCGCCATCGCCTCACATGAGACGCTTTCAGACGCCGCCTCTTCGGCGATGCTGGAATTCGCTTGCGCCGAACTCTGGGCGCGAAGCTGGTGACACATCAGCCGCCGCTTTCGCTTATTTCGTGCGAAGAGAGCTCATGCATTTGCCGCTTGAGCTTTCTCCAGCGTTCGTACTGGTCCGCCTTGCCAGGGTCCGGATCCTCGCTGCCGAGCAGCCAGAAGCGGAACCAATCGAGGTTCCGGTCATAGACAGAAAGCTTGTGACGCGGCTGGAACTTGATGTGGGGTTCGTGCGGATAGGCCCATAATTCCACGGGGACGCCTGCCCGGCGCATGCGCGCGTAATACTCGATCACGGACCGGTATTCCTGTTCGGCCATTTGCATGAGGATCGGCGCCGTAAATTCCTCCGGATAAAAGGCTGGAGACAGTTCGCGCCAGCGATCCGGCGTTTCTTCGGGCGTTCCCAGACCCCATTGCTCGCGCGCGCGCGGCGCAAACCCCGCCTGCATCGACCGGAACCAGTACCAGGTCGGCGAGGCCGCAGACGAAGCAACCGACGCGGCGGCGAGGAGATCGGAATGAGATGCGGTCCACAAGGTGACTTCGCTGCCGAAACTCAGCCCGCCCATGCCGATATTCCGCCGGTCGACGAAGCCGCGCGCCGCGAGGAGATCGGCGGCGGCGGTGACGCCTTCAAGACCCGTCTGGTAATCATCTTTCGCATCGCGAGCCTCGCGCCCGGGCAGCCGTGCGTTCACGCAAAGCGCGGCGACGCCGGCTTGCGCCATGGGGATCAGCGGCCATTCATCGCCGAAGCCGCCGCGCAGGAAACCCGGACAGACATAGTAAGTGACGAACAGCGGCAACGGGCCTGCATCGCTTTGCGCTTTCGGCGTAAAGAGATGACCGGTGAAGCGCCGTCCCCGCTTGTCCGTCCAGGCGAGGAACTCGACATCGACGCTCCCGCGCATGGCGGCGGCGAGGCGCGCATTCGGCTCATAGAGCACGGCGCCGGGGCCGCCATCTAATGGAATGCTGACAAGACGCGGCGGCGCGGCGGCCTCTGCGGCGACGCAGACGGCCGCATGCTCACCTATTGCGCATGGCGTCTTGCCGCTGCGGTCGCCGCTCAACAGGCCATCGGATCCGGCGACGAGGCGCAACGCGTCGTCTTCCGGCCGCCACACATAAAGGCTTTGCGCGTAGCCCCGCTCCGCGTCGCGCGACGTGATGATGAGTTCATCGTCGTTCCGCCAGGCGAGGGCGACGATCTTCAAATCCGCGCAGGCGCCGCACATCATCGGGCGCTTTTCCCGGCCGGCGCGGCTCACGCGCAAAACGGTCTTGCCTTCAGGCGTCTCCGAGATAATAGCGACAAGATCGCCCGACGGCGAACGAACGGCGAGCCCGGCCGCCGGATCATTGGCGCGCAGCCGCTCCGCTTCGCGGTCTGCGGCTTCCCGCACGGCGCCCGTGTTCAAATCGAGGACGCGGACGCGCTTGGGCGCGTCCCACAGAAGCTGACGGCGGATCATGCGGTCATCGGTGCGCTCGCTTGCCAGCCGGCCGTTGATGAGCACCGACCGGAACAGTCCCTGGCCGGCAAATATGGAGTCGTCGAAGAGGACGCCCTTTGCATATTCGTCCTCTTCGGCGCGGACGATTTCCTCGCGCGTCGCGCCGACCCTGTAAATCAGCGCGCTGGCGCCAGGGTCGAGCACGAACGCTTCGATATCGGCGGCGTCCGACGTCAGACGCTCCGCCTTGCCGCCGTCCCGCGCCGCGCGCCAGATCTGGACCTCTCCGTCGAGAAGCGCGCGATAATATATCCAGTGAGAGTCCGGCGACCATTGCGGCGGCTCGTTTATTGAGAGCCCGCCATTTCGTAGCGGCGCTCCGCCATCCGCAACGCGGATGGGCGTTCCGTCATCGTCGAGGCGGCGCACGCGCCACGCCGAGCGATATGAGTTGTCCTCAATCGACGCGCGCTCCTCGCGAAACGCGACATACGCGCCGTCAGGGGAGATGGCGACGCTGGAGAGATCCTTGATCTCGACCAGCATGCGTGTGGTCACGGGCCGGTCTTGCGCCGCCGCTCTCCCAAGCGGCGGCGAGACATTGGCCAACAAAAAGACCGCAAGAAGAGAGATCGGCCGAAGCATCGGCATTCGCGCAACTTTCAGAAATTCATGAGGGGCGGTTAGCGTGTCGTTTCAAAACCGCTTGCGAAGCGTGACCGCGACGATCCGGCCGAGCGGAGACGAGGTTGTGCTGTCGAAATAGATTCCCTGTTGAAGCAGGGAAGGGCTGAAGGCGTATGGCGGGTCCCGGTCGAACAGGTTGGTGACCGAGAGCGCGATCCGCAGGTCGGACAATGCGCCGGCCTGCTGGCCGAAATCATAAGCGAGATTGGCGTCGACCGTCGTCCAGGCGGCGATGTCTTCATTCGGTGTGACGCCGGTGTCGGCGGCGCCGGACACGTAATTCACGATTCCGGTCGCTGCGAGTCCCGACATTTCCCAGGTCAGTCCGCCGCGCGCGCGCCAGTCAGGCGGATTGGCGATGGTTCCAGACTGAACGGTTTCGGGGAAGGAGGGAACATTTTGCTGACGGATGTCGAGCCATGTCGTGTTGGCGAAGGCGGTTAATGATGACCCGGAAAGGTCGAAAAACTGGCGATAGGAGATATCGACGCCGCGGACGGTCTGGGACATCGCGTTTTGCTGTGCGTTGTTGACGATCGCGACGACGCTCGCGGGATCGTATGGCGCGCCGGTGAGATTGACGAAACGCGAGACGCCGGCGATGAGCTCGGCTTGGCGGTCCGCCGCCGGATCGCGCTCCACGAAGTCGCTGAAGGCGGGATTGATCAGCGCCGTCGCGCCCGGCGAGACGGGCACCACCACGCGATCGTCATAGTCGATTGCGAAAAAAGTCGCCGACAGGGTCAACGGCGCGTCGCCGTCAAAATCCGCGTCGAAATCGGCGCCGGCGGTCCAGGAGCGGGAGCGTTCCGGTCCGAGGTCGGGGTTCCCGCCAGTGGCGAAGATCACTTCGCCGCCGCCTGGCTGGCTGAACACCGAGGCGGGGTAGAGGATAGCAGTCTGCGCAGAGAAGAGCTGTTGAAAGGACGGCGCGCGGAAGGATTCGCCCCAGGTGCCGCGCAGGGTCAGTCCCGTAAATGGCTCATATCGGACACCGACCTTCGGCGTCGTCGTCGAGCCGAAATCGCTGTAATCCTCAAAGCGTCCCGCGAGGCTGATCATCAGTGACCGGAGCAGGAACCGGTCTTCGGACTCTTCGACCACCGGGATCAATGCTTCGGCGAATGCGTATCTGATTTCGCGGTCGCCGCTGACCGCGAGCGAGGGCGTCGTTTCGCTGCTGCGCTCGTAATCTTCATGGCGCCAGCCGCCGCCGAAGGCTGTTCTGATATCGCCGCCTGGCAGCCCGCCGATCGCGCCTTCGACCAAAATCTCGCCGTAACCAAGGGCGTTTTCGTAGCGCGTGTTGCTGTCGGAGGCAGGCGAGCGCGTCCAGCCGTCATTGCGGCTTGCCGACACGACGCCGTTCAGCGCCAGCCGCCACCGGTCGGTCGCCTTCCATTCTAGCGTCGATCCAACGGTGAAGGCCGGCGTATCGGTGGAGATATGAAGCGGCGCGGCCGTCTCGAAGGGCTGGTGAAGATAGTCGACGTTTCGCTTGCTCAAGATCGCGTCCGTCGAGAAGGCGAGACGATCTGTCAGATCGCCGCCCGCGCTCAGAAAGAGCGAATGCCTTTCTTGGGGGCGCAAGAGATGGGCGCCGGGAACCGCGTCGGATGTGAGATCGCGATCGCCAGCGGTGAGACCGTTCTGTTTGGCGTATTCGTAATTGGCGAGAAGGTGAACGCCGCCGACCTCCGCGCCGCCAAGCGCAGCGTAGGTCTGCTCGAACGCGCCGCCCCTTGTGGCGCCGCCGACACGCCCCGTCAGCTCCGCTCCTTCGAAATCGTCGCGCAGGATGAAATTTACGACGCCGGCAACGGCGTCCGATCCGTAAAGCGACGAAGCGCCGTCGGCGACGATTTCGACACGCTCGACGGCCGCCAGCGGGATGCCGGAGATGTCGACCGCCTGAAAGAAGGTATCTCCCGCGAGGCGGCGCCCGTTGAGGAGGACGAGCGTCGCGTCCGTCCCGATGCCGCGCAGATTGACGGTCGACGCGTTCGAGACGTTCTGGTTTCCGGCCCCGCCGGTCGATGCGATGACGCCGGGGTTCTGACCGCCGGCGAAGACTTCCGGGAAACTTCTGACGAGATCGCCGACATCGCCAAAGCCCGACTGATCGATCTGGGTCCGCGTCACGACGCGCAGGGGCGCCGCCGGCTGCGCCCCGCGAATGCGCGTGCCGGTGACGACGACTTCATCTGTTTCGCCCGACGCGCCGCCCTGTTCAATCCGTTCCGCTTCCGGCTGCGCTGAAGCGCGGCGCTCTGCGACTGCGCTTGTCTCTTGCTCCGCCATCGCGAAGCGCGTTTGCTGGCGATCCGTCTGAAGCGACGCCGGCTGCAGCCGCGGCGTGACGACAAGCGTCGTGTCATTGCGGATTTTGTAGGTAAGGGTGCTCGGCGACAGCAAACGCTCCAGCGCCTCGAAACTGGTGTACGACCCGATGAGCGCCCGGCTTTTAACGCCGGCGGCGAGATCATCCTGTATCAAAATCACGTAATTCGACTGTTCCGACCACGCGATGAGCGCGTCCGTCAGCGGCTGCGCCGGAATATTCCACTGAATCTTTATCTTTTCGCTGGCGCCGCTGGCGGTGGATTGCGCGTCGTAACGGGCAGCCTCAGCCGCGCAATTCGTGGCCAAGACCGACACGGACGCGGCCATTAGAATTTTCATTTTCTTGTTCATTGACACCCCTCCTGATATCCGGCGCATGCCGTTTCCAGTGAGGCTGTCGCCGCCAGCGGCGAAAACCTGACAGGGGCTGAGACTTTTTTTGAAAGCAGCAGGGGGCAGCGGGCGTCGGCACAATACCGGCGGCGTTTCGCCGAAGTTCCGAGGCCAGAAACGATTGGCGGCGAAACCTCAGAAAATCAGTTGGTCGTGCGGTCGGGCGGCCTCAAAACGATGCGGTCTCGCCGCGACCGGTCGACATCGAGCGGGAGAATGTCGGGGAGACCGTCGATCATCGCATCGATTTGATCCGTGCGCAGCGAAGCGACGAGCGGCAGGTCGAGGAGGCTGTCATCGGCGACAATGACCGGCTTGCCGGAATAGCGGTTCGCGTCGGCGATGAACTCGCGCAAGGGCGCGCCCCTGTAGACAAGGCGCCCGGCGCGCCAGGAGCCGATCGATGCGGGCGGCGCCGCCGTGACGGGCGTAAGACCGGCGGCGCCAATTGGCGCGGCGATTTCCTCGCCGGCGGAGAGGCGCTCCGCGGCGTCGGAAAGTTCGTCGCGTATGTTCGCGGCGCGCCGGCGCACCTCGACATGGCCTTCTTCGACAGAGACAGTGACGCCTGCGGGTCCCTGCCGGACATTGAACTTCGTGCCGGTCACGCGGATTTCCGCATCGCCGGAGGAAACAAAAAACGCACGGGCGTCCTCCTTGCGGACATCGAAAAACGCCTCGCCGCTGTCGAGATAGACCCGCCTTTCTGTTTTCGAAAAGGCGACTTTGACCTTGGTTTTGGGCGCAAGCGCTGCGGCGCTGCCGTCCGGAAGACGAACTTCATCGGTCTCGGCAATGCGCGTCGCATGCACATTGGGAAGGAGCCAGGCGGGCTGCGTGTAGAAGATGACGGGAAGCAGGAGCGCCAGCGCCAGGCAAGCCGCAAGAGCGGGATAGACGAAGGAACGGCGAGACAGCGCCGCGCCGGCGAGTCCAGAGACGGAAAATCGTTTGTTCACGGGCTTTCCGAATTCCGGGGCCGTCGCCAGTTCCCGCAAGTCATCGAGCTCGCCGACGGCGTCCCAGACTTCGCACGCCTGATCATAGGCGGCGGCGTGGCGGGGATTGGCGCCTCGCCATTCCTCGAAGGCGCGGCGGTCTTCCGGTGTCGCGGCGCCGCCCTGCAGCCGCCAGAACCATCGCGTCGCCTCGTCGAAGACGGCGCTGTCAGGGTTTTCGGGAGCCGAGCCCATTCAGGTCTTCCGCATGTTGGTTCGCCGGCGCATCATCGAAGATCTTCAGCATTTCCTTCTTGCAGTCGCGCATGGCGCGCGAGACGTGCTTGCTCACGGCGTCGGGTTTCATGCCGAGCCGCTCGGCGATTTCAGTTTCGGTCAATTCCTGAAAGCGCGCCAGCATAAACACCATCCGCCGTTTCTCCGGCATCGCGGCGATGATGGCGCGCAGCCGATTCAGCTGGTCGCGCCGGACCGCTTCGTCTTCGGGGCAGGGCGCTTCCTGTCCGATCGGGGCGAGGGGATCGGCCTTGAACCGCTCGGCGCGCTCCTCCTGCGCGTGTTCTCTGCGATAGTAATCGGCAAGCTGGTTACGCGCCGCACGAAAGAGATACTGGCGGACATTGCGGATAGCATCGAGGGAGGGTCGCGCCGCGAGGGCCACGAACACCGTGTGAGCGATGTCCGAGGCGACGGACTTTTCAGGGAGCCTGTTGCTGAGGAAGGAGACGAGGGGCCCGTGATAGGAGCGATAGGCGTCCTCAAGGTCGAACGCGTCCGGCGCCGCAGAAGAGGCGGAAGGAAGGCCGTCGTCAGCGTGCATCGGTCCCTCCGGCGCCGGCGCGGCCGGCTTTGCGCGACGCGTTCCCATCCGCCGCCAGCCGCCTGACGATCTGGCGCAGGGACGCGCGCAAGGAGGCGTTCTCGATCGCCTGATAGCTCCGGATAAGGTCAATCAGCTCGGACTTCCGCGACGCCGCCGAGCGCGGCCCGGCGTTGAGGGGAACGAGCAGGACCGGGCTCTTCGGGTTTTTCGAGCTTGCGCGCCGAGACCCGGTGTCTAGGCCTTCGTAAAGCGCCCCGACTTCGACGCCCAGGGTTTCCGCAGCGCGAAATGCGGTGGACGCCGCCATGCGGTCCCTGCCGCTTTCGTATTTCTGGACCTGCTGGAGACTGACCCCGAGCCGGCGCCCGAGCTCGGTCTGGCTCAGGCCGCGAGACATGCGCAATTGCTGGAGATTTGCTCCTAGCACTTCTTCGGAAGCTTTGATCGCCTTTACACTGGCGCCAGCGAAATCTCGTAGCTTTCCCATTTTTCCTGCACCGTGTCTCGGTGGATTGCACATATGCATTTTATGCACATGTGCATATCGGTCAATGGCAATGCTCGGGTGTGGCGGACCTGAGAGACTTACTGGCGAAGAATATTCGCGCTCGTCGAGGTAAGCGGACGCAGAAGGCGTTTGCGCGACGTCTCGGGCTGCACCAATCGTCAGTTAACCGAATTGAGCAGGGTCGCCAGAATGTGACGATCGATACCTTACAACTGCTATGCACCCGGCTTCGCTGCGACCTAGCCGAACTTTTTGACGACCTCTAAATCATTCGTGAGGACCAGTCGGAGCATTATACCTTCGACATCAGGGTCGCTTTAATGCGCAATTGCATTTTATGCATATGCGCATTGATCGCCGTGGCATCCGGCAGTGGTGTCAAGCTTTCGGAAAAATCTCGCGCGCAATCTTCGCGCTCGCCGCGGTGAGCTAACTCAAAAGGAGTTCGCCCGAAAACTTGGTATCGACCAAGCCTCGGTAAATCGGATCGAACTTGGCGAACAGAATGTAACAATCGATACATTACAATTGGTGTGCACGAGACTGAAATGCACCGCCGGCGAACTTCTGGATAGTTGATTTGGTGGTTACATTAGCTCGAGATAGAGTTACGCAGATATTTTTTTAAAAGCGGGGTTTAGATGGCGAACTTCGCCAGCCTTTGGCTTGGGCAGACGAGCCGGCTCAAACGGCTCGTCAGAGAATGGTAAGAGTAATTCACCCTGCTTTGACGATTTCATACGTTTTCTAACTGCGGCGCGGCGAGTTTTTGGAGAAGCCGCTACACCTGGCATGGGAATTGGCGGCAATTGAGGCCGGTGGCCTTCAAAATACTCCTGGATGGAAAGGATCTGAATTTTAGGCATTTTCCCATGCACCACGTCGGCAAAACCTGCCGACGCAGCTTCCTTCATTGCTTTAGTTGGAGGATGCAAACATATAAAAAGCCCCATTTCAGCTTTCTCACTCTCAACTACCGCTCGCAACTCTCTAACTGGAGTTGGGCCGACTTTTTTTCCGCCTTTTACGGATGTTATAATTTTGCCGTATTTACGGCCAGGCCCGTTCGGGAAATATATTTCGCCGTCTACCCCTTTATCAGCACCCTTCTTAATTTCGCGTACGCTATAGGGGTTGAATAAATAGTTGGCCCACCATTCAAATTGATACTTATCCCGCTCCGCCAGTCGTTCCGCAGAGGCAAAATCTTCAGGAATTCCTTCTATTGTATATTGTAGGTCGCTTGAGACTCTGTTTTGGAGCCGTTCTTCAATCACTTTTATTGCATGAACGGCAACATCTATTCCCACCCAATGGCGGCCAAGGGCTTGGGCGGCCTCGATCGAAGTGCCGCAACCGCAGAACGGGTCTAGAATAGTCGAACCCTTCTTTGACGAGAGCGACAAGATTCGATCAAGCAAACTTCTCGGTTTTTGTGTTGGATACCCTATGCGTTCAGCGGACTGAGAATTTAAAGGGCTTATGTCGCTCCAAACGTCGCCAAGGGGTATGCCGCGTTGTTCATCCAGATAGCGCTTAAGCCGTGGTACGCGACCCGGGCCAGTTTGCACTATCTTGCCTTCGTTGTAAGCACTTTCCATGCGTTCGCGCGTCCATCTCCAAACGCGTGTTACGCCTAGAAATTCATAGTTCAAATTAGGTCGATTTTGATTTGGGTTGATAAGGCTTGTGAGTTGATAGCGTCGTCCCTCTTCATCTACCAAGGAATACTTTTCTGCCGTCTTGGGAGGCAAATTATCCAAATCGTAAGGCGTAAAGGCCGCGTCACTGTTCCAATACGCAGAATTGCTTTTGCCGTAAACAAGCAAAACATCATGATTCGCCGGCAACCGGTTGGACATTAGAGATTTGCTCGCGGTCCGGTTCCAAATTATTTCATTCTTGAAATTCAGCGCCGAGAATGACTGATCCAAAATTAACTTCAAATAATGGCTCGCGGTGGGGTCACAATGCAGGAACAGCGTTGCGCTGTCCGTCATCAATCGTCGCATTTCGATTAGTCGCGGCGTCATCATGGCGAGGTACGCCATCATTGATGATGTTCCAAGCGTTGTCCGAAATGCTTGCAGAATCTTGGCTACAGCACCGCCACTGCGCATGACTTCATCAAAGCATGTTTCACTTTCGTCACCCCATTCCCAAGCATCAACGAAAGCGCTCGCTTGTGCTGTCGCATAGGATTGATCGGGTTGCTCGAAGAAGGCGTTATATTGTGCTTGGCTGTTGAACGGCGGATCGAGGTATACAAGATCTATGGATTGATCTTCGAGGTACTCCCTCATGATTTGAAGATTGTCTCCAAAATAGAGTTTGTTCTGCATTGCCCGCCCCTGTGGAGTTTTCACAAAAGGTAAGCATAAACAGTGTATTGATGTGTTAACGAAGAAGGCTGCACCAGATGTTGGTTGTGATGTTGTAGAAATGCACTAGATGATGTGCGTAGGCTGTTATCTCTTCCAAAGGCAGTAGCCGGAATGATTGAGCACGAGCGCCGAGTAGACGTCATCGAGTTTCTAGACATCGCCAAAGCAATCGGTTTTGACCCGAAGGCTGCGATCAAGAAAATTGCCGCCAAATGATTGTCGGGCCTATTGCCTGAGATCAGGCCGGATTGTCACCTCTGCGCGCAGAAGCGGACATTTAGGCATTCAAATTATTGATGCATTGTTCTGTCTGAAACGATCATGTGGGGCTCGAATGCCTGACCGTGCTCGGCGTCAATTCGCATTCCGATCAAAGAATGAAGCGCTGCCCACAATGCCTTCTTTGCAAAAGGTTCTCAAAAGAGCTTGCAAAGCATCAGTCCGCCCTATATTGAGATTGCGAGTCATTCGCATTATCAAGTAGGCACGGGGATATCATGGGCGGGTACAAATATGGGGTGAGTGCGATTGCACTCGTAATTTCAATGGGTTCGGTAGCGGCGGCGCAGTTGGAGGTCGATGCTTCAAGCGATCAGGCGCGAGCGGAGGACGAGATCGTCGTAGTCGGTGATCGGTTCCAGAATTCACTGACCAATCGCCTGCCGATTGACCCGACAGAACTGCCCTTCTCGCTCGACATCATTGACGAGGCGATGATCGAAGAACGCGGCTTCTTCAATCCCTTTGATATTCTTGAGACGCTGCCGAACGTTTACAGGCGGCAAACGCAACTGCTTCCTTCCAGCGGCGGCTATAACATCCGGGGCCTGAACGCCACGGTGCTCACGAACAACCGTCCCGAAGGCGGGAGCCGCGGCGCCGGCCGCCGGGACATCTCCTATATCGAGCGCATCGAGGTTGCCAAAGGTCCGACCTCGATCATTCTCGGCCCGGTCATTCCGGGCGGGGTCATCAACCAGGTGACGAAGTCTCCGAAGGAAGATGACTTTATCAACCTGACGGCCCGCGCCGGCAGCTATGGCACTTATCGGGGCGAAGTTGACGCCAATTTCGGATCGCCCTTCGGTTCGGAAGCGCTCGGGTTCCGGTTGACGCTCGCCTATGAAGATCAGCAAGCGCCTCAAGACGCCCGATACACCGAAACGATCGCCGTTCGGCCGGTGTTCGAGATCGATTTCAGCGACCGCACGCGTGCGCAGGCGTCTGTCGCCTACACCAAACGCGAAGGCGCGCCGGGCTCGTGGTTCGCAGTCAGCGCCCTCGATGGCTCGGTCCCCGATACAATTGACGAAGAAACCTATTTCGGCGTCCCGCCGGAACAGGGCGGCGAAGACCTGTATTATAATGCCGAGGTGCAACACGAGTTTCTGGATAATCTGAAGCTGGTCCTGCGCGGCAGCTACCAGGATGCGGATTTCGATTATCAGACCAGTCAAGGCATTTCGAATTATGCTGGCGGACGCGGTTTTTATTCCGGCGGCGATCTTACGGACACATTTGGCTACACATATTATTCGCGTGGTTTCCGCAATGAGGACGTCGCTTATGGCGATGCGCAACTCCAGGGCGGTTTCGAGGCCTTTGGCCAGCAGCAGGACTGGGTTGTCGGCGGTTCTTACCGCTGGACGAAATTCGCCAATGATTGGGGGTTTGGCGGCGTGCTCGGCTCGGTCGACATAAACGACCCCAGCACGGCCTCTTACGGCGTACCTGATTTCGACTCCATCGTCCTGAGCCCCTTTCAGGACTTTGAAACCGATCTTTATTCGGTTTACGCAGAAACGAGCCTTCGTCCGTTCGAACCGCTGACGATTGTCGCGGGCGTCAGATACGACAAATACGAGCGGGACGATTTCCGGAATACTGCGTTCACCGAGAATGAGGATGTGACCTTCCGAATCGGCGGAACCTATGAGCTGACGAACAACGTCAACGCGTATGTAAGCTATGCGGAGAGTTTCATTCCTCAGTCCGGTCAGATGATCCGCGCCGGCGAAAGCTACACAGATCTGAATGCGTTAAGCGATATCATCGACCCGGAAACAGCGGTCAATTACGAAATCGGGCTTAAGGGGAGCATTCTGGACGGCCGCGTCGCCTTCACCGCGGCGGCGTTCATGCTGACCCGCCAGAATGTCGCCACGGCCGATCCTAACAACGTTTCGGGCTACCCTTCTTATGTCGTCGCCACCGGCGAGCAGGAGCATAACGGGTTCGAACTGAGCAGCTCTGTTGAGGTCACGGACAACTTCAACCTCGATCTTTCCTACGGCTATGTCGATACAGAAGTGACCAAGCTCATTAACGCCAATAACGGGCAGGATCTCGGCGATCCGGTTCCCCTGACGCCAAGTCACACTTTCAGCGTCTACGGAACCTACACCGTGCCGTCGGGTCCGCTGGCCGACTTGCGTCTTGGCGCCGGCGTGCGCGGCATCACGGAACGGCCGGCGCCGCGCTATGACCTGGTGTATGACGGCTATACGCTGGTTGACGCGACGGTCGCCTATCCGCTGAACGAGATTTTCGAAGTTCAGCTCAATGTTCACAACCTGCTCGATGAAGTGTACCGGGAAACAGTCGGATACGATCACGGAACGCCGAGCGCGGGGCATGCCTTCGGAAATCCGCGTTCGGCTTATGTGACAGTGCGGGCGAATTTTTAGGAAGCGCATGAGTCGGGAGGGGCGGGAATATTACGAGGAAGGCGTCAGGCTGGAGACATCGGGGGATGTCTCCGGCGCGTTCGACGCCTTTCGGCGTTCGGCGAAGGCAAACCCTCGCATCGCCGCGCCCTATGTCGGCCTCGCACGCATTCTAACGCAAAACCGTCAACGCAAAGACGCCATTTCATGTCTGGAGCGTGCGGTTTCATGTGAGCCCGCGAATGCATCTGTCAGAGCGATACTGGGCCAGACGCTTGCGGAAGACGGTCAGCTTGACGCGGCGCGGACTGTCTTTGAGGCAGTCCTTGACGAGACCCCTTTCGCCCCCGCAGCGCTTCTGGGACTTGGCGCCGTTTACGAAGATCTTGGCGACCGTGCGGCGGCGGCGGACGCTTATCGCCAGCTTCTGCTTGGGCATCCAGGCAACGCGGAAGGCCTTGGCGGATTGTTGGCCGTCGCAGAAGGCGATGCGCTTTACGTCACCATGCGTGAAGCACGCGCCCAATTGGAAAAAGCAGACGACCAGGACGCAGCCCTGATCGGCTATGCCTTGGGTAAAGCGCTCGCCCGCGCCGGCGATACGGATGGCGCTTTCGACGCCTGGTCCGCGGCGAATGATGCGCGCCGCCGCGAAACCGGCCCCTTTGACCGTAACGCTTTCGACCGGCGCCTCGACCGGCTCTGCGAGATATTCAGCTCGCGCTTCATTGAAGCGCGGCGCCGTGGGGGAGAGCAGTCCGATCGCCCGGTTTTTGTGGTCGGACTGCCACGCTCGGGCACAACGCTGACGGAACAGATTCTTTCCGCTCATCCTGAGGTCTATGGCGCCGGCGAACTTGACCTGCTCGCCGATCTGGCGACGGGCCTGCCTGATCGCTTCGGCCGCGCGGACCCGCCCTGGCCCGACGCCGCAGCGGAAATGACGCAAGGTCATGTCGGCGGCGTCGGAAGCGATTATCTTGGCCGTATCGCGCAATTGGCGCCTGAAACAGCGTCTAGAGTGATTGACAAGCAACCGCTCAACTTCTGGAATCTCGGCCTTGTCGCCGTCGCTTTGCCGAATGCGCGCATTATTCATTGCCGCCGTGACATTCGCGATTGCGGGCTGTCAATTTATTCCGAAAACTTCACCCCGGACCAGCGCTGGGCGACGGACCTGTCGGATATTGCACATTACTGGCGCGGCTACCGGCGACTTATGCAGCACTGGCGGGAGGTTTCCTCTCTGCAAATCCTCGATGTGGACTACGAAAACGTCGTCGCCGATCTTGAAGGTCAGTCGCGCCGTTTGCTCGACTTTGCAGGTCTTCCCTGGGACAATTGCGTACTTGATTTCCATCAGACAAACCGGGCGGTGCAGACGCCAAGCCGCTGGCAGGTTCGCCAGCCTTTATATCAATCGTCAAGCGGGCGCTGGCGGTCATATGAAGACCGGCTTGGCCCGCTCGCAGAAGCGGCGAAGGACGCCTGATGATCGGTAGAACCATCAGCGCGGCGTCGATGATTTTCCGCGTCATCGCTATCGCCATTGGCGGCTATGCGTTGACGGCGGGCGTTGTCGCGTTATCGGGTATTGGGCTCAACGCCGTTGGCGTTCCGCTCAACGACGCCATGCTGGCGACCGTGCTCTCAGGGTTTATATTTTACATCGCCGTCGTCATGTGGGGCTTCAGGGATCGCCGGACGCTCATTCGTCCCATCGCCGTTCTCGCCGCCGCTGCGCTGACAATGACGGCGGCCTCCTACCTTTCGCCGTGGGTGCTGGCGTCATGACAGAAAAGCCCGGCTTCCGCCCCGCCATGAACTGGCTCCACACATGGGCGGGGCTTACCCTGGGAACGCTTCTCTTCACGATCTGGTGGATGGGAACCCTGTCCGTCTTCGACCAGGAGATCGACCGCTGGATGAAGCCCGAAACGAGATTGGCGCCGGCCAGTCAAACGCTTGACGCCGATGCGGTCATCTCCAGGGTGATGGAAAAATATCCCGGCGACGAACTTGAATCATTTCTGATCTATCTGCCGCGGGAGCGGAAACCTTTTTTCGAGGTCTATGGAGAGCTCAAAGATTCCGGCCGCGTCAACGAACGCTTGCATGCTGTAACCGGTGAACCCTTGGGCGAAAGCCGATCACGCGCCGCATCCGGTTTTTTCTATCCGATGCATTATCGCCTGCATATGGGCGGGATTGGGTATTTCATCGTCGCCTTCGCCACATTGTATATGATGGTGCTGCTTGTCACGGGCGTCGTCATTCACCGCAAAATCTTCGTCGATTTTTTCACTTTCCGCCCGAAGAAGAAAATACGGCGCTCAAGCCTCGATCTTCACAACGTCACTGGCGTGATGTTCCTGCCGTTTCATTTTTTGATTTGCCTTTCAGGCTTCGCAATTTTTCCCGGATTTTACGCCTCGCCGCCTTTCGCCATTGCTAAGGCTGTTTCGGAGTCGAATGAGACGGTCAAATTGTTCTATGCCGCGAGCGATTACGCCTATTACCGGCGCGAACCGGCGGGCGAACCCGCGAAGATGGCAGACATTGCGCCATTCGTGGCGCGCGCCGAAGCGATCTGGACAGAACGCTACGATCAGCCCGCGAAAGCCGACCGCATAGACCTCCATCATGTCGGCGACAAGAACGCCTATGTCGAGGTCCGGCGCTTTTTCCCCTCAAGGCGCATGGAAGCGCATCGCGACAGCATTAATTTTGACGGGGTGAATGGCGAGATCCTGATGGATTTTGAGGCGTCGCCCGTTGGTCAGGCGCGCAACTGGCTCGAAGGTTTCCATCAAATCCAGTTCGATCACTGGCCGCTTCGCTGGTTTTATTTTATCGCCGGGCTCGCTGGCTGCATTCTCATCGCCACGGGGTTTTTGTTCTGGACAGCATCCAGAATGAAAAAAGGCGCCGTATCGCAACCTGTAAAAATCCGATTTGTCGAAGCGATGAGCGTCGGCTCCGTGACCGGGATGATCGTCGCCACCGGCGCGTTTCTGGTCGCAAACCGTCTATTACCGGCGGAGGCGGCATGGGCGGGTCTCGCCCGGCCGGAACTTGAGGTGCGGATATTCTTCCTTGTCTGGGTGCTGAGCTTCGTTCATCCGGTCATCCGCAGCAATAAGGCTTGGGCCGAACAGTCCTGGGCGATCGCCGCGCTTGGTGTCCTCGCCGTCATTTTGAACTGGGTGACAACCGGCGATCATCTGTTCGCTTCAGCATCACGAGGCTTGTGGTCTGTTGCCGGCATGGACCTTGTTTTGCTGGCGAGCGCCGGCGCGGCGGCGCTCGCTGCAATGCGATTGCAACAGCGCCCCGATTCGTCGGCAACGATGCGTCGAAAACCTGACGCTTCAAAACCTGTTGACGCGACGAAACCGAGCCCGGTGGAGTGATAGACATGATCTCAATTCTCTTGTTGCTGGCGGCAATAGGCCTTGCGCTTTTGGGCTGCGGCTATCTCGCCTTGAGCCAACCCAAGCATAGCAAGGCTGTATTGAACGTGGATGCAAATTCAGCATCCCACAATTTTGCGCGCCTGCTCGGCTGGACGTTTATCGCCGCCAGTATCGTTCCTTGCGTAATCCGCGACGGATGGGGATTTGCCGTTCTAACATGGTCGCTGGTCGTTCCAAGCGCTGCGATGATAATTTCCCTACTGCTGGCATATCGGCCAGAATTGTTGCGCAGTATTTATAGATCATGCGTTTAATCCGTTTGCCCGTGCCAACGATGCATTCGTAGTTTTTGAGCGCAGGGCGGTATTAATGATTTACGAATTTCTGCGAGTCCGGGATATCAGCGTCAATGCTCGCTTTGAGGATCTTGTTAATTCCCGAATTGCGCGCAAAAGCGGACGAAAGAAAGTGCTTCGCGAAAGCTACCTAAACGGATATTCGTTCTCGCCGTTTACCTCGGACGCCTCATTGACCCTGGTGTCTAGAAGGTCAACCTGATTGGTGCTGGTGTGCTGTGAAGCTCTGGCCCGCTCAAGGCCGTTCACACTGACTTTGCGAAGATAAATTGACGCAGGCAGCCTTTGACGAGACAGTTTGCCTGCAAGTTCTCGTGATCTGCTTGGCCAGGCATTAACATGCAGGGTCATCGGTAGGTGAGGTATTGGTGTAGGCGCCCAATTCACCCGGCGATGAACGAGACATTCGTCAACATACCATCTTATCTCATGAGGGTCCCATTCGATCGCATATTTGTGTAAAGCCTTCGACGCGTCGAACCCGAGCTCGATGACAGCAGGTGTGCCCCTGTAGCCATAATCGTATCTCGTGCCTTCGATTCCCGGATTATAAAAAACATTGACGAGAAGTTGATCCGGTCGCTTGCCGCAAATCTCGATATCGATCTCCTGCCGCGGAGAAATTCTGTGTAGGAAGAAACCTGTTATCAGACCCGGTACACTTACTGCTTGAAGCTGTGCTTCAAAGCGTCCGTACAAGAAGTATGAACGGCTCGAGAGAGCCGCCGCACTTATACTTCTTACGCCTAGTGCCTCTTCCTTAACTGTAAGTGAGATTCCACCACCAGCAACCGCTGCCACATTTGATGGGCGGAAGAGCCCAAGATTGCCGGGAAATGTGTCGTTGCGCGCGAGCCAACGTTCAGGTTGGATCTGCTCGAAGTCATCATTGAAAGATGTATGCACTGAGCGTGCGGATGTAGGAACACCTGCGTCTACAGCATCGACACCGTTCCAATGATCTTGCCAATCGACGATCCACGGGGACGGGTCTTGGCTGAGCCGCTTTAGTGCGTGTTTTTTTACACACGGCAGCGGAGTTTCCCGCAGAGTTCTTTGTCCGATATCCGGTAGCGTGGGATACTTCTCGATAGGCGGCGCCAACTTCAGGTGCTCACATAAATCCCGCCACTCAGCTAGCTGTCCATTGGGCAGTGTTAGGACATCGAGGTGCTCCAGCGATGCTAGGTTACAGCTCGTAGCGCCGCTTGACCGCTCCCCAAAAGGTCCGACCACAATATATTTTGCGTTTGCGTAGTGCTCAATTAGGGTGGGAATCTCCTTCTCTAGCGAACCAATATTGACGTACGCATTGAACTTGCGATTCGTGCGACCTGCCCGTAACCGCTCTAATTCGTCACTGGGAATGTCTCGATAATCACTACAGCAGCGGTAGCCGAGCATTGAAATGGCCATCGCTAGAGACGAAAGTCCTGATCCCTCTACTCCAAATGCGAATACCGGCTCTTGTATCGGACGTTGATGAAACAGAGACGAGTCCCCGTTGTTGATTATGCCAATTCGACTCAGTGAAGGGATGATTGAATAAGAATTTGTCGAATGAAGATCTGGGCGTTGATTCACCTTTGAACGCCTCAGAGCTCGCACATCCAGATCGCCGAATTTGTGATTTATCCAAAGGTCGATCGGTCCGCGACAAGGTAACATTTTCAGCAGTGCCTGAGCACCTTTCTTGGAAAGTACGTAGCCTGATAGAAACCAGAGCCCTCGTGCAGGCCGAAAGACATTGCTGGAGATTAACTCTTTCGGAGCGCCATAACGAACCTCTGAGTATGACAAATAAAAAATGTCGAAACGGGGATCACCTTGATCGACCTCCTTCATCTCTCGCCAAGCATTATCGAGCGCACGAGCAAATCCGCAATCAAACCGGACATCATCCTCGAGAATAAGGCTGTAAGATGCGCTGGACTGAGCAATCGTCTTCCAGAGTCGAATATGAGAAATCGCAACTGCGATCTCAGCCTGAGTCATGCTTATTGGCTTTTGCAAGTCAAACTCATCGGGTAAAGCAAGAGGCTGCGGTTCTACAAATAGTTGATCACGCAATGTGTACAACGGGCTGACGGTTGCAAAGTCGACATCATTTGAGAGCAATAATCGAGCATCGCATGCGGAGACCCGTTCGGCACGTGCTGCCAACGTGGCGCCTGTCGGGTCGAGCACACGAGTGAGTTCGCCGACCAATTGACGCCACCGCTCAGGCTGGCGATCTAAATTGATAACGTATATCGGGCCGATATGGGATTCCGCGATATCGGCACCTGTTCCAAATGTAAAACTAGTCTGAGGAGGAAGATGCTTTTTGACGTTTGAGACCAGCTTGTGAAGAAATCGCGGAATAGACGTCAGCGGTTTCGATAAATTCATTCAAAGGTATCTCTTTTGGTTTGATAGTCGCCAATTCCTAGCGTCGTCACGATAGCTCAAAGGCCACCGAGTAATTGCAATGGCTTCCCAGTCTCTAAAAACAAAGACTTCATTCTCAATATCGACGATGCTAGTTGAAGCAATTTCGAAGATTGACCTTGTCAGATTACCAGGGCCGGTTGTGCTTTGAATCTCCGGGAGTTCTCGATTATCGGCCGTTTCAAGAACATGGGTCGACTGCTTGAGCGCACGTTCAATGACGGGGTGTTCAGGACGAGCGATAAGCGGGTTATTGTTGAAATAGAAAATCCAGCTTGGCTCGAAAGCCCCGGAGCAAAGAAACTTAGCCGGCTCCACCATTGACGACGTTGAGGTGTCATAACAAAGAGGCTGGAGCTTAAGCCTACCATCTTCGGTTAGCCAATCAATATCTGAGCAAACGCAGAAATCGTCAGCGTCGATATAGAAGCCACCATGTACCTTCAAGTAACAAAGTCGAAAATAGTCCGCCTGCATAGCGGGGTGGTAGCACCGCTCAAACGCGCGCCTGTAGCGCGAGCCAAGTGTGGTGCCAATGAGATCAGCAGCCTTTAACGCATCGAATAAGATGTGTTTAAAGCCGCGCCGTTCCCAGATTGCCCATGATCGGATGCACTCTTCAACATCAGCCGGTAAGTGTTGATGGTCATGCCAGAATTGTGCGATTACTCGCGGCGTTTCTGCGGCGTCATTCTGTTGCTCCGACCGCTTATTGGGCGCGGCTTGAACAAGCTCCCGGATAAACTCCGAACGCTGTCGATGATCCAATGAAATTTCCGCATCGCTCATGAATCAAACCTGCAAAATAGAATGTGCTAACAAGTGATCGTTTTCAACTCTAAATAACTACTATAATAGTGCGCCTCTCGCGCATAGACTATTTTCTATAATTTTACATTCGACCGCGAATAACACAAAAGGCAATCGTCAAATGAGAATTCTTTCGTACAATCCGGGTCATGATGGGGCCATCACCTTGCTTCAGGACGGCGAGTTGATGTTCTCAATAGAAGCAGAAAAAGATTCTAATTATCGCTACTCACCGATCTCCAGCCATGATGTGTTTCGAGCGCTTGCGGAGGTTGATGATGTCCCCGACGTAATTTGTGTTGGTGGTTGGTGGCCTCGTGATGATTTTGATTTTGCCGGCAGGATGAATGATCACGTCGGATATCGAGGCGTTTCCAAGAATGAAATCATATGCGGTAGGCGCAGTTTTTTGGGGCGTGCAGTCGAATATTTTTCATCTTCACATGAACGCGCTCACATACTGTGTGCCTACGGCATGTCAGAACTCAAAAAAGGAACTCCATGCTACGCACTTGTATGGGAAGGGGCTATAGGAGCTTTTTATGAGATCGATACCGATCTCAACATTAGGCTCTTAGCTAACGTTCTCAATCAGCCAGGAAACCGCTATTCCTTGCTATACGGATTGGCTGACCCTACGTTCCCCAAGGATGCGCCTTTTTCACGTTTTTCCGACGCCGGTAAGCTTATGGCGCTGGCATCCTTTTCTACGCGCAACACTTCTACTCCAGAAGAAGAAAAACTAATGGACTATCTTCTGACAAGTTCGGAATTGGACCTCAATCCATACGATAGCCTTGGAACGTCTCTTTATTTCAATGTGGGAGTTGACGATCCGGAGTTCCGGAATTTCGCAGGCATATATAGTGACCGAATTTTCGATATTTTCTATCAATACGCCCGTAAGAATCTAGAAACTGGAAGATCATTGCTGATAGCCGGCGGTTGCGGTTTGAATTGTGACTGGAATTCGAAATGGAAGGCCAGCGGGTTGTTCAACTATGTATTCGTTCCACCAGTTGCTAACGATTCAGGAGCTGCAATTGGAACGGCAATCGATGCCCAACTTAACTATACAGGCAATCCCAAAATTGATTGGAACGTACATGCCGGCCGGCATTTTTTTATGGAGCCATTCGATAGTTCACACTATGACGTGTACCAGCCCGATTTGGATCTTGTGGCTGAATTCCTTGCAAATGATCTAATTCTAGGATGGGTAAGCGGAAAGTGGGAGATTGGCCCGCGCGCCTTGGGAAACCGATCTATACTCGCTGCACCTTTCCACGATCATGTTCGGATTCGCCTTAACGATATCAAGCAACGTGAACAGTTTCGCCCGATTGCGCCAATTTGCTTGGAAGAAGACGCTTCGAAGTGGTTTGATTGCAATGAGGAAAGCCCATTCATGCTGTACACGTATGCTGCAAAGACTGACGTGCTTCCTGCCGTGACGCACGTGAATAAAACGGCGCGCATACAGACTGTGACAGCGAAGAGCAATAAGCCGGTTTATGACCTTCTTAAAGCATTCAAATCACGCACCGGCTATGGCGTACTCTGCAATACATCTTTGAATTTCAACGGCCGGGGGTTCATTAATAATGCTAGCGATCTTTCTAAATATACGCTCAACTGTGGTCTGGATGGTTTTGTAATTGAGGGGGTGGCCTATCTGGCAAGGCGCTCCATTAAATACAATGATTATCTAAGGAGGAAAGGAGCAGCATTTCTATCCGCGAGAACAAAGTAATTATTGATAAGTTGAGTAGTGCCGGTTTGAGGATCATGTGGATTTGGTAGTCACCTTTTCTGCTATTTGTTTGGCTCGCTGAGAATAGGAGCCGATTATGTCAATTGCTCTTACGAAATCAGATAAAATTCCGTGGCACCAAGGAAAACTTGTTGGGCAAAAAGCGCCGCTCAAACCACCAGAGGTTTGGGCAATTCGCGTCAGACTTCAGCTTGCCAATAAAAAGCGCGACCTCACGCTATTTAACTTGGCAATCGACAGTAAATTGCGGGGATGCGACCTTTTATGAATTCGGGTTTCAGATATGCGAACCGGCGACGAAATCCGCAGGCGGGCGAAGATCCTCCAGAGCAAGACAGGAAACCCAGTTCAACTCGAAAGTAACAAAGTGCACACGCAACGCGATTGAAGATTGGTGCAGGTTCGAAAAATTGCAATCGCATGACTGGCTATTTCCGAGCAGAAAAGATCGAAATAAGCATTTGACGACTCGCAATATGCGCGATTAATCGAACAATGGATTGAGTTGATTGATTTGCCGCGATCATCTTATGCTACACGCCTCTATGAGGCGAACAAAAGCCACACTGATTTACCGGAAGACCGGAAACCTGAGGGCTGTCCAATTACTATTGGGGTATACGAAGATTGACAGCACGGTGAGGTACCTTGGCGTAGAGGTTGAAGATGCGTTGACGCTTGCGGAGAGTATCGAGCTTTAAGCCCGAACGGCGCATCGACGCGCAAAAGGAGACTTACGAGAGTTTACCTAAAATGGGTGGCTTATCCAAAACCGGATATGGTACGAGAGCCGGATTCTTCCCTGATACGGGCGTCTAACAACACAATCCGAAAAGCTTAGTAGCGGCAGAGACTCTGACCACCTCTTGATGAAACTTCAGTAGCAGGTCAATGGAAGCGCTACGCTTGGTAGGCGCCAAGCTGTGAAGGCATTGGTCAGCGCGCTTGATCCTCTTAACGTTAACCCAACGCGGCCTGAGTGAAAGTTTGATCGGCAGGAAACAGATTCATCGCGAGCACTGCTTGCTCGGCGGCCTCAACGTCATCTGCGAAGAGGACAACAACGAGATCATCCATTGCGCGAGTACAGCACACATAGAAAAGACGGCGCGTCCGCTCGACCTGCGTTTCTTTCCCTTCGTCTAAGTTCTTTTTGTCGTTGTCTGAAAGTTCTCTGATCCCGAAATACTTGTCGTAAGAAAATTGGAAATGCGAACTCTCGTCGTCGTCAGCAATCACGAGCACTCTGTCGAACTCAGCGCCCTTAATGCCCTGCTGCGTAGAGAAAGGCGATAGTTCCTCGACATATTCTTTATAGCCCCAAAATTCCGACGCCTTGCAAGCGAGGAAGCTATCCATCGCGCTCATTTCGAGTGGCGCATCCTCATCGTCTTCCTGAGCGGTTTGGTCGTCCTCATCTTCCGGAGGCGGAGGCCCGCCTGCCTCCAAATAGCTCAGAACTCGTGGGTCGAGGGCAATCAGTCCCGTGTCACGCATGTGCTCTAGCACATCACGAGTTGTTGCCTCTGAGCTCGCCTGCATCATCTCAGTAAGTTTCGCAGCGGCCTGTCGAAGGTCGGCGAGAAGAGCCGGAATTCCACTTTTAGGTATGTTTTCTTTTGTGAGCTTCGGGGAGAATTTCCGCAGAAGGGTCATCGCGTCAAACTCGCGTCCTTCAATCGTCGCTGCGGCGAGTGGTAGCGCCAGCGTCATAAAGGGGCGGAGCGGCCAGGCGGTGGCGTCAAGAAAGTTGTCCTTGAATGAACTGGGAGCTTTGGAATTCATCGCCACATAAAGATCGTCAAAGCCTAGTCGCCGTGCCGCCATGCGATGCACGATGACTAGAAGCTTGACCGGACCGTTTCGCCAAGCCTCGTCGCCGTTTTGCTCCGCAACCCAAGCCCGAACTTTCGCGATGTGCTGATCGCGCCGCTCGTCGGCGGGCAAGATGAACATTCGCGCTGTGCCTGCGACTGGAATCTCTTCGCCGTCGGGTGTCCTGATAGTTCGCCCTCTCGTTTGTTCTAGCTTGTCATCGTCGCGGCGAATTGCGTTCGCGACGGCCAAAACGGTTGTTGGGCATCGGAAGTTTTCTTCTTTGGTAATTGTGGCCCATCCGTCCTCGGCTCCAATCGGTCCGGCACCAGTCATATAAATGCGCTGCATTGGGTCGCCGAAAAAGCCGAGGCAAAACTTTCCCTGCGACTGAGCCGCAACCGCCTTCAGCGCGGTCACCACACCCTCGGTGGTGTCTTGGCTTTCATCGACGAATACGAATGGGAACTGCTGTGCCAACAGCGACCGGAAAAGAGGCCGCTGATCTAGGAACTGCGTCGCACACCGCAGCACGTCATCGTGGCCAAGGATGCCTTTCGGATAGTCGCTTCCGGTGCCGTATGTGAAGGGTTTAACCCGATCGATACGCTCCAGAGATTGTTGGTAGCGTGTTAGGTCGCGTTGATCCTTGTCCTTCGTCCGCTGTTGGACGCGTGGGCCGTAGGCGGCAATCTTCGCCTCAAGTTCTCCGATCTTTTCTTGTATGCGAGCCGCCACCCATTTTCGAACGTCGCTCTGAAACGGACGAACCAACATCCACATGAAGCTATGGATCGTAGACACGTGGACGAGCGGATTATTGCCGACATCGGCCCAAATCTCTTCAGCCGCAATCTCGGTGTAGGTGATACAGGCGACACGCTGTCGACTGCGTTTCAACGTCTCACCATGGAGATCGATGATCGCTGACAGCGCCTTGATGAGCGACGTGGTTTTACCCGAGCCCGCGCCCGCGACCATTATGAACGATCGACGCTCCGGAGAGGACAGGCATTCCCTCAATTCAATGTCGGCCGGAGTGTCCGGCTTATCTATACGTCGGCTCATTGTGACGGGTCTGGGTCTTGCGGTGCCTCAACCGTATCGACTGCGATCACCTCCGCTGCGGCTTCAACCTCTTCCTTCACGTCTAGGTCGACGATCTTCTCCAGCCATTGAAGGCCCTGCTCTATGTAGAGGGGCACCGTCCATTGCTCTTCTTTGCGGGCAAGCACGCCAAGCGCAAACTTCGTTTTGTCGAAGTACTGTCCGATGACGCGCTTGTGGAGGCCCGTGGCCAAAGCGACCGGCGCTGCGATTTGGCCGCGCAATTTGAGCCCCAGTGGTTTTTGATCCGCATCTTGGCACCATTCCGCATTCTGCAAGCCAAAACTCACTTCTAGCGTGCGGCCACATACTGACTCGGTGACACCCGCCCAAGTGACGTCAATTGCGCATTGGTAGACGATGCGCACCTTGGCATTGTCGGTGCTCGGAATGTCCTCGGTTTTCTCGTCGTCCGTCGCAGCGAGAAGATTCGCGACGGTTTTTTTCTTCGGAAGCCACTGGATGAGCGTTTGATTGGCCGTGGCTGCGTCCGCTTCAAGCGGCTCGCAGGTTTTACCGTATTTCTTGACCGGCTCGCCATCTTCATCCTCGACCGGGACCTCGAATTCCTTCTCGTCCTCTTCTTCCTCCTCAGCCGGAGCCTCGACGAGAGACACACTGTCCAGATCGGTGATCACGAGCGTGCTGATGCCAAGAAATCGGATCAGCTCCCGAAAACGGTGGCCGAATGCTCCTCCGACCTCTAGCACCGACAGAGAGGCAGCATTCAGTCCTTTCGCGACCTTCTCAATCATAAGTGGCAGCAACAGCCGCTCCACGTTCCCTTCCACCAAAATCGCGGCGTCGGCGAAAAACAAGTCGCAGTGAGTGAGTTTCAAGTAGCGTTGCAGGAAATCGCGGTCATTCGGCGCGTCGCCTGCTTGGAATGTCGACAGGTTGAGTACCTGCGTTGTCTGCTCGCCAACGATGATGTGCCTGCGGAAATAGCGGATCGGTGTGAATCCTCTTTCATAGAGGATGTGCGGCGAGTGCGTCGTGACGATAAGTTGCGATCGGAAGGCGCTCAGTTCCTCGCCCTCGACCTTCAACAGCTCCAGCACGTTGCGGATGAAGACCTGTTGCAGCTGCGCATGAAGATGCGCCTCCGGTTCTTCCACAAAGACGATGTGCAGTGGCGGCCGGTTTTCATCGAGTTTCCACTTTTCCTGAGTGTCGAGAATTTCGACGACCATATAGATGAGATTCTTGAGGCCCAGACCATTGTAGCTGTCGGGAAGTCGCAAAGGCATGTCTTCGCCGAGCACATAGTGAACCTTCGCGTCTTGGCTCATCACCGTCGCGGGATTTAGGCCTGACGCAATCTCGAGCTGAGGATTATGCATGCCGGGATAGCCAAGCTTGGCGATGCGCTCTAACGTCGGTTTGAACACGTCCATGAGATGCTTGTTGAGACTCTCCTCGGAATCGAAGAGCGCCTTCAATGCAGCATGGTCGTCGGGCCTTTGAGTGAGATTGCGCTCGTAGAAACGACTCAGACGACGCGACAATTCTTCCGCGCGCCCCATGCCTCCAGGGATATTAGAGTCGGGATCAGCGAGATGGCGTTGCGCATGCAGGTAATCCACGCGGACCAAGGATCGCAAGATCGTTCCACCGCCGGGCTCGATAGGTATCGTTTGCGGATCGTAGTTGGCGTCTAGCTCAGCATATGCGTCGCTGAATTGTGCGCGATCGAGAACGAAGTAGCGGAATTCATATTCCGTTTTGAGCTGCTGCTCAAGAAAGTGCGTTAGGTTCTTCGGCCATGGCACGTAGGTGCCCGCGTTATCTCCCAGGGCTTCAATCTGTGCGGCCGCTTTCTGCTTTGCCTCCCGGAAACGCTTAAGCGTTTCGGACGCATTAACCGCGCCGAACTCAATCCGAATGCCAACCTCTTTTCCCTGCCAGTCCGAACTCGGCAAAATAGGCAAGACCAAATAGAGATCGTCCTCGGCGACCTCGAACCAAAGGTCTAGCGTGATAGTTGGAAAGACTGCCTCCCCATCGTCGGCGGGCTGCCCCTCTCCGATCTCGTTCAACCGCTTCCACACGTTAGAGCTAAAGTCGAATAGTGAGAATTTTTCCTTCCGCCCTGAGAGGAACATTTGCACAGCTTGAGTAGCGGATGTCTTACCGCTGTTGTTGGCCCCCACGAAAATTGAGATATCCGGGGCTAGCTCGATGTGAACATCTCGCAACCGTCTGTAGTTTTTAAGGCGGTATGATTTGAGGTGCATTTGTCCCTCCCAACCCCCTCAACTACGTCAACTCAGCTTTTGTGTCGAGCAGACAGGAGGTTCCCTTAAGTGCCGGGGGAGGCGATCGGAGCGCGTATCGGGCTACCCGACTGTCGACAAACAGCCAAAACCGGCAATCTATAATGGGCGGATTTGAAGCCGATCAGTCGTACAAGATGTAGGATGTTCGCTTTCGCAATTGCTCACCCGACAACCAGACGGTCTGGAGCCGGCCCCTTTTTTTGCTCGTTCAGCTCGATGAAAGTGTCCGATTCGGCCCAACAATGTTCAGACCTCGGTCAGATGTTTATGCCTGGTTTAGCGCCGCAGTGTCATATGGAATGCATTAGCTTTACGTCCGCTTTGAGGATTGTCCCGAAGTCACGGATGCGCGCAGAAGCGGACGTTGGTTTCTGTACATCGAGGATCAGATAGATGCTGCTGGAGTGCATGCAACCTAATATAAACAATCGGAGGGGGGATTCCTAAGCCCCTCCATCAATGATTTCGGGGCCGGTCACAAGTCGGCAGTCAGGCCGTGACGACAGGAGGCGGTGTGAAAGACCTACGCGGCAAAGAGTTGCGATCTGTTCTGGATTGGCAAATCGATGCTTATACAGAAGGCCTTGCGAAGGCGCTTGCTTCTTATGATCGTATCGACGCTTTTCGAAAATGGCACGCAACAATCAGGGCGATCGAGGAATTCGTCAACATCTTGACTGTCGAGATCACAGACGAGGACTTGAAGACATTGCTCATGCCGATAAGCCTCGATGATCGACTATTGAAGGACCCTCGACCGCTTTCAGGTGTTGAGGGCTTGCTCCGGCCCCTATTTGAGGAAAAGGTTGTCAGGCGTTTCGTCGCGACCTTGTCGCGGACGGCCGCGATCAACTACGCGTTTTCTGCACATGGGGTTGTCACATTCGGACATGGGATAAGCATGAACACAGTCGGCGAAGCCGTTGAATACTATCAGTCGCGCCGCCGTCAAATGGTCACTCTTTTATATATGATGCCGGAGACTTGTTCAGGCGATCAGGAGCTGGCTGATATTGATACGCTCAATGTTATGCTGCCTCTTGTCGAATTGAATTGCGTCGCTCTAACGAGCCTTTATCAGAATGCGTTGCTTGCCGACATCTATCCCGACTTTTACGCTTGGTCTGATGGAAGAGGGATGCGCTGCAGCCATCAATTTGAGCCGTTGGAGCAGTTTTTTCTGGAACCGGAACGCGCCTCGCTCCTCGACATATCCAAGTTTCGGCGAACAGGCTATGCCGGCGCCGACTTGGAAGTTTTGCCCGAAGGGAAAGTCTTTGCGGCGCTTGAAGTGCGGAATACTCGTCGGGTTCTGTTGGCGTGCTATGCAGAATTCGAGCTTGAGAAAACCGAATTCGGGCCGGTTTCTGAAGCGATCGTAGAACTCTTAAAATATTGCCTCGATGATTATTTCATCGCGATGCATAAGAGGCAATTTCAAGAAATTGCCGAACGGTACGCAAGAGAGGCGGGCATCGATTTGGACAGGCTTCTGGTGAACCGGTCGACTTCATTCGCCGTCGCGACGAACTCGTTCAAGCCGCTTGTCGAGCTTGGCGATATCCTCACATCGAATGTCAACCTTCTTGGCCGATTCCTTTATGCCTTTAAGAACGCCTGCCTTGATAAGCAGCGAAAATACCAGGTTCGCACCGGTTTCTTGTTTGAAGATATGGTGAAAGAGGAACTCGCCGGGTTTGGATTTGAAGTAACCGAGATCAAACGCATTAATCGCAAGGAGTTCGATGTCGTCTCGACATTTGGCGATACGGTTTACAACATCCAGTGTAAGAATAACCGGGTCGATCTCACACGGATTGAAACGCAGCGAAAAGCGTTTGCACGCTATAATCGATATCTTATTTCTTATTACAAAAGGGCGCTCGCCAAGGAAAAAAGTCGCGAGCGTCTCTTGCTGGACAAACTTGGGCGCTCAAAAATCCGCCATTTCGTGGTGAGCCGATTTCCGGTCATGACCTATTGCGCAGAAATCATTCCGTATAACTCAATTGAACGGCTCGCAACAATTATACACGAGGACGGGAATTGACGCCGGATTTTATGTTATTCGGACGCTGCCGCCAGTATATCTCGAATCGTCATCGCTCCGTTATCTTCAGAAGCGACAAATTCCCGGTCCCAAACGCCCCAGTTCTGCGGCATCGGTGTTGCGGCCATCGGATTGTGCACAAGTGAAATCGGGCGAACGTTTCTGGACATGTTGCCAATGCAAATTCGCGACCAGACAATGCCTGATAAATGTGAGAACGCGTCTTCAAGAAACACCGTACGCGGCACGTATCCCGCCCCCCGCGCGATAGCGAGCGAATGTTCATAGCCTTGGGCGACCGGGTTTCCCGTCTCTCGGTCGACAGTGACAAACTCGCGGCCAAATGGAAAAACCGAAGACAGGATGAGTGGCATGGGGTGTTCGGATACATAAGCGCCGAACCGCCCGGCGCTGATGGCGGCAAGGTGGGTGTCCTCAGGTCTGACCACGCCTGCGTCCAAGTAGCGGGAAAAGGCGTTGCTTTTCGTCAGCAGCGCGCTCGTCATCTGCAATTGCGCCTGACGCACCGGCGCTGGCGCGAGACCTCCGCCTTCATTAACAGGAACCGGTCCGATAACCTGATCGGGTCCGGGATCGCCAGGGCCAGGCGCGATCGCTTCAATCCAGATCCGGCGCTCGCCCTCCATGACGCAAATGTCCGGGCATCCGTTATCGTGTTGGCGCTCCGCGGCTGGCGCCAGGGCCTTGCCGGCCTGGAGCAAACTACAGCCGAGGATCATTTCCCAAAAGCGCGCCTCCGGATCGCGAGTGAACGCATTCCGGAAATCCAGGTCCGCATAGGGTTCAAAATTATCCCACATCGCCTGGAGCGCCGCTCGGATATTGCGCTCGCAGGCGCTGGCGCCTGCTCTTATATTGATAAAGCCTCGCATCGAGGTTATCGCCGTCAATATCGAAAAGGTCCGTCATGTCTGGGGACTCCAATAGTCTCGTTTCGAGAATTTTCTTACGCCATTTACAAATTACAAATTCGCATCGGACAAATTTAGAGCGCGCCAGCAGTGACGCATTCTGGAGCATCTCAATTACGCGGTGTTCCACCAGTTCAGTATTGCATGCCGGGCGATATATTCGAATGTATGTAGCAGCATAGGCGTTTTCGCCTGCGTCCAGACGGCGCCAAAAGCGCCCGTCGCGAGCCCTGTCGGCTTTTCCTCCCAGCCGGATTCCGGCGCGTCTTTGAAACGAAGATATTCCGGCGCGCTGCACATAGGATAGGGGATGGCGACCCCGCCATGTAGTGCATTTGATCGATGCTCGTAAATCTGCTGCGCAGCCTTTTTGAGGTCTTTTCTCTCATATGAGATGCAAAATGCTTTTGGCGGCCTGTCAATCGGCGGCGGGGGCGCAAAGTCAGACAGGAACCTAACGAATTTTCGGGTTGATCCCGTAAGACGCGTAAGCTTTTCTGCGATTTCAGGCAGGATATCAGGCGCGTGTTGAGCAATCAGGTGATGGATTTCAGGATTCCACGCTTCTAGCCTGGCGACTGGCGTATCAGATTTCTCATCCCAGGCGACGGCGGCTGTTTCCACGGCCGATACGAGAAGAAGCCAGGCCAGAGCAGGATCAGCGTCTGCGACCCAAAGCGCCTGTTGATATTGTCGTGCGGCCTTCACAAGTGCATTGGTTTTATGAGCGTCACGCGCAATGAGATCGCCGATAGGGGCAAGGTCCTTGAGATTACGCTGGCCGGTCGCTTTTGGAAGCTGCGACGTTCCTGAAGTCATAGGCAGGAACGGTGTCGGTTTTGAATGATAGCGTACGGGACGTCCCAAGGGGTCGCCGGTAGCTTTGAATTCACGCTCGACCGCGCCTGCCTGAACGCGGATCCCAAGAAACAAGGAAACGAGCGCGGCGAGTTCATCGAGGAAATCGCCGCCATGATAGTGATTGGAATCATCTTTCATCGGAAGTTTGACGTCCGAACCCTCTACATGGATGGCGATCCGCGCCATGATAGCGGGCCTGGCGCTGTCGCGAGACGGGCCCATGGCAATCGTATTGATGAGTTTATACGGTCCGAGCGAAGCGGACTCTCCGATGATGTGGGCGTCAGTGTAAAGCGGCGCCTCGACGATCCGGACTTGGGGCGCCGCTTGGCCAAAACAGCGCCAGTTTTCGCTTATGAAGTTTTCCGTGATCGTTTGGTTTGCGTCCATGAGTGGCGTCTTTAATTTCCTTCCTATTGAACACTTAAGCTCTAACTAGGCGGCGATGCAGTTCGCGAACGTCATTAGAAAATGCCTCATTGAATATTCGTCGGCCCGGGTCCTGTAAAAAGCCTCAGGTCTATTCTATCTCCGTGGACAACATCGTAAGCGGAGCGAAGCCGTTCTACCGCCAGGATTTCGATGACGCCGGGAGGAACGCGTGAACCGATCCTGCGAAATATCCAGCACGGAATGCGCATATCCGCTTTTATGACGTGAAGACGCGCCCTCCAAGCCTGACCATCGCCGATATAGTGAGGCATGCCAACCAATTCTGTGCGTGGAATTACGAGGGCTGGCGGATACCGACCTTTGTCCAGATCTTGTTGAAGCGCCCGGGGCTCCGCGACATCGATATTGAGCGATCCCGGAAAGAGCTGGACGCTAAAATAACGCTCGAAAACGGCCTGGTTGTCGTTTATCAGTTTGCTGAAGGCGCCGCCGGTTCGTTTGACGCCGGCGTCGGATAACCGTGCGGCGCCGTGAAATGAATATGACCGTTCGGGTTGAACCATGGTTTGGAGGCCTCTTTGCCCCGTGAATGTAATACGGGTCAATCAAAATTGAAGTGAACGCCATAATATCGAAGTTGTTGCTTCCGGCGCATTTTTGAAGATGAAAGCGGGAGGGGTGTGGAAATTATAAGCGCAAACGAGGATGTTGAAAAAACCGGCGTGCTATGGGAGCTAACGCCGGCAGACTGGACCTGTCCGGTTTGCAACCGGCCAAAGCCGGACCTTGTAAGAATCGCCAATGGCGGCGGCGCGGCAAGACTTGTCGAGCATCATGATCACATCGAGCAATTTATCGATAACGAGGTGCGCAGGATCGCAAAACAAAAAGCCGTTTCAATTGACGCCAGCCTCGGGGTTTTCTTAAAAACGAAGTTATGTCCGTTTATCACGCGATTTGATCGAATTGTGATTTGTGAGGATTGCAATAACGCCGATCCGGCGGCGAAGGCGATCCATCATCTTGATCAATACTTCACTTTTACGCCTCTGGAAATAGCACAATTCATTAAAGTAGCGCCCGGCTGCAAACACCAAATCGATGAAAAGGCATTGGCCCTGATTGTTGAATCAATTGCGCCGGTCTGGGTACGGCTTAAGTCGTACACTTTGTCGCTGATCGAACGGCACGTTGATGGTTTAGTCTGGGGGGAGGACCGGCTCGGACCGGGGAGGTCGCATTATTCATGGATGTTGAAATATGCGAGGGAGACGCCGCATGCTTTCGAGGACGTGGATCTATATTCATTATGGAGAACGGATCCCACCGTCGACAGGATGCGGCTCGGTCTGGATAAATCGCGGCTAAAACGTCAAAAGCGATTAACGTCCCGGCGCGCGGGCTCCTGATATTGTCGGATGAATAATTTCACAACGGCGGAAACTGAGTGCGCAATGCTCAATCTGCTACTTGATGACACCCTTTAGGTTGGAGTGTTTTATTACATGTACGCCCCGTCGCCTGAAGGTATGAACAAGATGCTGACTAGTTCTATTCGGCGCATCTGACGTATGTATAACCGGATGCACATTGCGCAAAGTCGGATGGTGCAATTACTCGCGCCAATGTCCGCTTTGAGGATGAAGCAGACACAGCTGGATAGCCAATAATCTTCACGCGCGGTTATTATCTCGTGCCGCAAAAACATCTATATGCGGGGCATTCGCTCATCAGCGTCTCATGCGGTCCGGCTTCAAGCCGTCCTTTCCCGAGAAACAGCACCAGATCCGCCTCACGCGCCGTAGCAATGTGATGCGTTATCAAGATCAGCGTGGTGCGCTCCCGAAACTCCCGCCGCAACGCCCGAACCGCACGTGTCTCACTTGCCTGATCGAGCGCCGAGGTCGTCTCGTCGAGGATGACGGCAGGCGCGCGGACGCCAGCGAGCCGCGCGAGCTCAAGCTTTTGCATCTGGCCGCCGGAGAGGCGCGCGCCGTGTTCGCCGATCGGGAGATCAAGATCGATGAGGCGGCCGGATTCGTAAAAGCGCCACGCGGCCAACAGGCGCGAAAGGCCGGCTTCGCTTGTCAGCGTCGGCGGGTAGAGCGCGTTTTCGCGGATAGTGCGATTGAAGAGGCCGATACTTTGCGGCGTGTAAAGAACGAGACTGCAACGCCCGTCCGGATCGATCTCATGCATTGGCAGACCATTGATGGAGACCGCGCCTTCTTCTGGTTCGATGAGGCCGGCCATGATCTGCGCGAGGGTCGACTTGCCGGAGCCGTTCGGGCCAAACAGCACAACAAAGGCGCCGGGAGCGATGCGGGCCGATGCGCCGCGCAACACCCAGTCATCGCCATATCGGAAACCGACGTTTTCGAGTTCGATCCCGGCCGGGCCGTCGGGCGACGCTGGAGGGGGCGGGAAAGCGGCATGGTCGCCGTCCCTATCACCCCCGAGGTCCAGCGCCTCGCCGATATTGGCGAGGGATACCCCGGCTTGACGGATGATATAGGCGAAGCTCCCGAGCGGCGTCGCCAGGCGGAAGGCGTAAGCCTGGAGGAGGACGAAATCGCCAAGGGTGAGCCGGCTGGCCGAAACATCAACGGCGCCGAGGACGAGCAAGATGCTCAAGCCGGCGGCGAGAACCGCAGATTGCAGCGCCGCCGTCCCGGCAACGAGGCGCGAGACGCGTTCATTGGCGCGCCGCCTTGCGGCGATCTGCTCGCCAATCAGATTCAGTTCCGCCGGGAGATTTCCATTGAAGACGACGCGACGGGCGTTGCGGAGGATGTCTCCGACGGTCTGGCTTTGCGCTGCGGCTGCTGCATTGGCGTTTTTTGCAGCTTCCTGAAATTGCGCCGCGCCTTGCCGCGCCGTCAGGAGATAAGCGCCGAGCACGATGGTCATGATCCCGACATAAAGCGGAGGAACGAGCGCCGCGACGACGGCAAGGCTGACGAGCGTTTGGGCGGCGAGGGGCGCGGCGCGCCACAGGAGCCCGTCAATGACGATCTGGAGGCTGAAGGTCAGGCGCTCCATGATCCCTTGCAGGCGCGCGCTGTCGCCTTCGCGCCGGCGGGCGAGAGCCGGGAGCTGTTCGCGCGCGCCCTCAAGCACGATATGGCGCGCGAGCTTATCGATGATCCGGATAGTGAAGATAGATTTGAGGGCGGCGGCCGCGCTTGCACCCGTTGCGGCCATCACGAATCCGCAAATTGGGAGTGCGATGCGGCTCAAGGGCGCCGATCCGTCGGTGAGCCCGTCGACAGCGAGTTTCAACAACACCGGCGCGGCGACGCCGAGCGCTACAGTCAAGAGTTCGATGCCGATCGCGCATCCGGCGTCACGGCGCGCATGGAGTTGTGGGCGGAAGATCATCCGCAGCAATTGTCCGATTGCGCCGATGCCAGTCACGCTTGCGCCGTTGTCATTCCCTCCTGCTGCGTTTTTATGGTCGACCGTTCCGCCGGGGGGCGCTTCCAGATTCCACCGGTCGTCGCTTGGTTTATGTGAGCCGCGCGGGAGCCATGTCGATATCCTCACGCCAAACTGGAATAGCGGTCGGGCATGTCGGAATCACTGCCGACTGCGGCGCTTGTTAGCGCCTGCGTGTCGTTTCCCAAATATCCTATAGACCCTTGAGCCTGGCCATTTGTTCCCTTGTTCATGGCTGTGTTTACTGGACGAGCAGAAAGGATGGCCACTTTCGCAACTCGGTACTAAACCCCGAGCCCTTGCTTAAAGAAGCCTTCGATCAAAAGATCAGATGTTATAGAGGGTTTAAAGACTCAAGAATGCGATCCAAGCGGCGATCTAAAAAATCCGCTCAATTCTCAGTTTGACTTCTTTTTATGGGCGTCCTTGAGATATCGTTGAGCGACGCCGTCATTTTTTCCAGCAGCATGAGAAAAGTATCTGCTTCTTCTTGTGAGAAAGGCGACAAGATTTTCTCAGTTGTCAGATTGGTCAGTTTATCAGCCTTTTTGAGAAGGGCGTGACCTTTTCTAGTTAGTTTGAGTTGCTTGCGGCGGCGGTCTTTGGACGATACTTGCCGCGTGATAAGGTCATTTGACTCTAGAAGTCGCGCGACCAGCGTAGTCGTAGACCGGTCTATTCCGAGTACGTAACCCAAGGTATTCTGATCAATTCCAGGTTGTGTCGCTAGGATATAGAGCATTGCAAATTGTGTTGGAGACAGCCTTAGATCGCCCATGACCGACTCAAAAATTGAAACAGCGATCTGATGGGCGCGACGCAACATAAACCCCGGTCGGGAATATAGTTCGTCTAACGATTTTGATGTCACTGGAGTGTGCTGCTTTCTAAATGAAGACTACCGCCCTTTACCCGGATAAAGGGATTTTCTTCAAAAGTGCGCAAGTTCGCAAAGAATGTCCACATTGCGATGTCCATCGCAGGTCTCGATTGCTGTTGCGGC
This sequence comes from Alphaproteobacteria bacterium, assembly GCA_030426465.1. GTDB lineage: Bacteria > Pseudomonadota > Alphaproteobacteria > Caulobacterales > Parvularculaceae > Hyphococcus. Next base: position 1,460 of record JAUHYK010000041.1, on the reverse strand, counting down.
GCCTTAGCGATCGCAGATGTGCTCGATTTTACTGTCCTTGATCGTATATGCGACCGTTCCCTTGAGGTTAAGGATATCGCCTGCCTTCAGTGGTCGGGACGGAAAATCAGGATAATCCCTGAAGACTTCGATACGATTACTAAGTTCAACGAAGGCTTGGTTTTCTGTAGAGCGAACATCTGTGACGGTAATATGCTCCGTAAGATGACGCCAAGCTTTTTCGTAGAAATTGAAGAAGTCCTGCTTTGAAGAGAGCGACCAATAGGCGCCTTCGTATTTCAGATCGTGTGCGTAGATTAAGTCGAGGCAGGCGAAATCCTGATTGTTAAAGCACTCTATATAGCGGCGAATGAACGCGTCATGAGCATCGCCTTGAACTTCGTGTGATTGATACCCTGGACAGGAGACCGGGGTAGCGGCGGACTGTGCGGGCGAGAGGAGGCAAGCCCAGGCCGCCGCAAGGGAGGCGCAAAGGCGAAAACAGCCGGTCGCCGATATCGTCAAACTGTGCGCTTCGTGATCCGTCATTGGTCGCCCCCGGAAAAAATATCATTACGCATAGTGGCTTAGTAAAAATTAATGAGTCAACTGAATAATAATACTCAGTTGACTCACTATCGAAAAGGGATAGGTTTCACCAGCGAGCTTTTTAGGGATGGGAGGGTTTAATGCTGCGGAAAAAAACGGGCGCCAGCGGTGCGCTGATCGCGATGGCTGCCTTGTCAATGGTTGCGAATGCATCGGAGGTCGCCGCGAGCGAGCCCGAGCCACCTTCGGAAGCCATAAAAGAGCTCAGAAGGATTTTCTTCAGCAATCCAAAGATAAATGTGCTGACTTTTCATAATATTGATGAAATCTTTCACACGATTCCAGTGGCGTCAGCGGAGCGCCCGTGGGCGCTGGACTATGACAAGCGCGCGCTGGACTTCACATACGAATTTGATGGCGAAGAACGGGCGGCAGAGGAGGTGCTGGAGCGGACATACACGAATGCGCTTTTGGTAATGAAAAACGACAAAGTCGTTTATGAACGCTACCGCAATTTCACTAATGATGAAACGCATTTCCTTTCGATGTCGATGGCCAAGTCCATCACTTCCATCCTTATCGGTATTGCTGTCGAAAAAGGGTTGATTGCTTCCGTAAACGACCAAATCGTCAAGTACGTGCCGGAACTGGAAGGGTCCGCTTATGACGGCGTAACGATCAGGCATGCTCTGCTGATGACGTCGGGCGTGAATCGTCCCGACAAGTACGATCCGAGCCCTGACAGCGCAATGTCTCGTCTGCGCGAGAAGACGATGGTTTTGAATGAAGCGCGCGCCACCGATGAAGCGTTGACTGTCGAACGGATACACAACCCGGGAAGTGAGTTTTCATACTCGACGCTAAACACGACCGTGTTGGGATGGGTTCTTGAAAAAGCAGCGGGAAAACCCCTTCCGGAGTTTATGGAGCAT
>JAUHYK010000128.1 GCA_030426465.1 Alphaproteobacteria bacterium | reverse complement strand
AGGAGCGCATCTTGAAAAATCGCCGTTCGCGCGAGGTCTTCGATTAAAGCCTTTGGAAACGTCACGAGACGGAATTGCTTTTTCCGCACACCTTTCGACAGATATGGCCGAGCCTGGCGCCGCAGGACTGATTGCGGCCCTTGTCGAAATTGCATGCTCTTGCGCTGCCGTAATACAATCTGGCGGCATTTGTAGAACAATAAATTTGAAAACGGACCAGCACGGCATTAGCGACATACAAGATCTGCTTGTTAGCGGTAAAGTTGTTTTTATTGATGAGTGCAGCATAACAACCGAGGCTCGGATCGAAAACAAAAGTGCAGTCTTGATTGCGTCTGGGCGCGCCATCGCACTTGTGGAAAATCCTGGCGCTGAACCAATGATTTCAAGAGGCGTCTGATGATCGCGTGTGATCGTAATGGAGTAAGGTCTACCTACCGTTTAGCGACGTATTGACGCCGCCGGTGAGGATCGCGAAGGCGATGTGGGCAGGCGATGCTATCTACTAGGCTCTGGGGTTCCCGGCTCGGACTATCGAGCCGATCATCAAAAAGATGCCAGAGCTGGAGCGGCTGCGGCGAAGGCCACAGCACGCTTTATAAAGTAGCGAGTTAGCAAGCCATATCGCAAGTCCGGCCAGAGTCGGTCAGTCCGTGTGTATGTCAATTCATAGCAGCGCATGAATATGCAATAGAAAACAGATGTCAGCAGTTTAAGGGAAAAGGCCATACTAAGCTGAATGGACTCAGCTGGATTACTCCAGCACCTTTAAGAAAGGAGGCGGATCCCCACCAGCAAAACAAAAACTTTATTTAAACAGAGTCAACACGATTTCTCTGACCAGAGGACGTATTTTGTCGCTGCTGCAATCGCTGCTAACCAAACTACGCATGCCGAGCCCTTGAGCAAGCGCCAACAGCAGTTCAAGCCGCTCGTTCAAGTCATTTACCCTTACATCATCCGAAAGCATATCGCTTAACATTTCGCGACCGTCTTCGGCAAGCTGGCGCAGTCTTCCGGCGACTTCGGGACTACGCGTGCTTTCTGCTACAATTTCCAGCATAAGGGTTGACCAGAATGGCTCCATCTTTTCCGAGGCCCGTCCCGTGAGGACTTCGATTAGGGATTCAACGGGATCGCTGCCCATACCCACCATCGCTTTGAGCTCAGCCTGTTTTTTTTCGACATGTTGCTGGATCAAGGCCGAAACTATATGCTCCTTGCTTTGGAAATAGTGATAGATATGGCCGGGGCTCATTTTCGCCTCCTTAGCGATTTGAGCTACACGCGCACCGTGAAAACCGCTCCTGAGAAAGCATCGCTCAGCCGCGTCTAACAACTGCTGCCGGCGATCGCCCGTGTTCGCCTCTTTTCTATTTTCCATGTTGTCGTGACCCTCCCTAACTTTCTTCATCTTTTCTTTCAACTCGAAGACCTTGTCGCGGCCCACTGAAAAGTCAGGAGTTGTCTATTTTAATAATCCGAGCCCTGCAGACCAAACAATCATCATCGCTGTAGCGGGATCAGGCGTCTTTTTCTGTCTTCGGCATATAGATCAGCTAACGCAGGAGCGATTTCCTTTTTCGTTTTCAAAACCTAGCCGCACAGCGCCTTCAGATCAGTATTGGGGTCCGCAATAAGACTCTGATCTGGCGCGGCGTTCTGAAGAATCAATTTCTTCCCAACCGTGAATGAGACCGCGTCATTGACAGCGTCGACCGCTAACAAGATCTTGTCCTTGAAATACCAAACCGCAAGAGAGTGCGAGGCAGGATTTTTCCGAACAACATACGCGTCATAGCCAGCACTAAGCCCAACCGTCTGCAGCTTTGCATCATATTGATCAGACCAGAACCACGGCAATGGATCATATGCTTCATCACCGCCCGCCATATTCACTGCTGCGACTTTCGCCTGCTCCATGGCGTTGGGCACGGATTCAAGCCGCATCGATCGTTCGTAGCGAGCCGAGGGGAAAATAGTGCAGTCGCCGGCGGCCCAAATGCTCTCATCAGATGTGCGTGCGTGATCATCAACGACGATGCCGCCGGCAACATCAAGCCCCGCTTCGACGGCCAACGCGCTAGCTGGCTCCGCGCCGATGCCCACGACGATTGCCGTCGCGTCAATGACCTCGCCATCCGATAGCTCGACACCGGCAACCGCTCCATCGTCAGCGAGGAAACGCTCAAACTTGGCGCCAAGGCGTAATTTGACGCCTGCATCTTCGTGAAGCTTCTGATAAAACGCGGAAATAGGCGGGCTCGCCACACGCGCCAAGACCCGTTCCGCCAATTCCACCACCATCACATCACGTCCAGAGGCGCGAGCAACGGCCGCCACCTCAAGACCGATATAACCGGCGCCAATGATCACCACCCGCCCGGGCGTCGTCAAAATCGCGCGCAATTCGTTAGAATCGTTCAGCGTGCGTAGATAGTATATGCCCCGCAAATCAGATCCCGGCGCCAAAAGCCGTCTCGGAGGGGCTCCAGTCGCGATCAACAGCTTGTCATACGCCAACTGATTGTCCCGGTCAGTCGCCACGCGCTGGGTGCGCCGATCAATCGAGCGAATGGGCTCGCCAAGCCGCAATTCGATTCGCTGCTTTTCATAAAAAGCTTGAGGACGCAGATACAGCCGCTCCGTAGCAAGCTCCCCTTTTAAAAAAGCTTTCGATAATGGTGGACGCTGGTAAGGGAGGTGGTCTTCAGCGCCGATCATTACAATATCGCCGTCATATGCCGACTGCCGCAACGACGCCGCGCATTGCAGTCCCGCTTGTCCCGCACCAATAATTAGCGCGCGCTCTTTCATTTCTCATGCCTCATATGTCTGCACGCCGCTGCACCTTTCACGTAACGGCTACCGAGGTCGCATTGGCAGTAAAAATTCCTCATGCCGCCGCTCCTGTTACGTTCTGGAAAATCGCTGCAATTCCCTGCCCGCCGCCGATACACAATGTGACGAGACCAAAGCGCCCCCCGACTCGCCTGAGCTCAAACAAACATTTTGTGGTAAGGATGGCGCCAGTGGCGCCGATTGGGTGGCCTAGTGCGATAGCGCCGCCATTTGGATTGGTTTTCGCCTCGGGCAAACCGAGCATCTGCGCAACGGCGATAGCCTGCGCCGCGAAAGCCTCATTGGATTCGATGACATCGAGATCCTCAACAGACAAATTCGCTCTTTTGAGGGCGAGGCGAACAGCTGGTATCGGGCCTTCACCCATTGTAGACGGATCAACTCCGCAGCGCGCATAAGCGACAAGACGCGCAATGGACTTGAGATTGTTCGAGCAAACATAGTCGCCTGAGGCCAACAGCAGCGCCCCGGCGCCGTCATTCAGACCAGACGCGTTACCAGCAGTGACAACGCCGCCATCCCTCACAAAGGCCGGCTTTAAGGATGAAAGATCTTCTAGAGAGACGTCTGCGCGCGGATGCTCATCAGCTTCAAATAAGGTCACGGTTTTTCCGGCAGCAACCTCTACCGGCGTGATCTGCTCCCGAAACCGCCCTTCGCTAATCGCCTGAATGGCCCTTTTGTGGCTCTCCAACGCAAATGCGTCCTGGGCTTCGCGGCTTACGCCGTACTTTTTCGCTACGTTTTCTGCGGTAACGCCCATATGGCCGGCGCCGAAAGGATCCGTAAGCGCGGTCAACATATCGTCTTCAAAAGCAAGCGCACCCATCTTCATTCCGAAACGCGGCGCGGCGCTCGAATACGTCGCACGGCTCATGGATTCTGCGCCCGCGGCGACACCAATACCGATTTCACCAAGATGAATTTGATTTGCGACGTAAAGAACCGCTTCCAGGCCGGAACCGCATAATCTGTTTAACGTCACAGCTTGCGACTCCGCCGCCATACCTGCGCTTGCCCCAATTATACGAGAAATATAGGCGTCACTTGCTTCTGTTCTAAGGACGTTGCCCACAGCGATGGACTGCACGCTTGCTGGGTCGATACGCGCACGGTCAAACAGGGATTTGACAACTGTCTCGCCAAGCATGCGCAATGGCGTATTCTTCAATGTCCCTCCAAATCGGCCGATTGGCGTTCGCGTCGCTTCCACAACAAAAACATCGTGATTTTCATTCATTGCTTTGCTCGCCTTTCTTGAACACGCTTGCGTCAAGTCAGCCGTGACAACGGCATCGGCGCCATTGCGTTCGCCAACTTATGCGAGGGCATTTTCTTGCAAACGATCATTTGAGAAACCATCTACCGGGACCACACAATGGCTATCGCTTTAACAGCGGGAGCGCCTGGCGTTCACCTTTGCCTACATAATTTGAGAGTGGCCTTATGAGCTTGTTGTTGGCTAACTGCTCTATGACATGCGCGGTCCAGCCCGTGATGCGGCTTATGACGAAGATCGGCGTGAACATCGGGATTTCGAAGCCCATCAGATAATAGGCCGGGCCCGCCGGGAAATCGAGATTGGGATAGATCCCCTTCTCCGCCACCATGGTCTCGTCGAGAATGCGGCTCATCTCCCAATAGTTTTTTGCTTCATCACTGCCGATGACATCGACCATTTTCTTGTAAGCGTCGGTCATGGTGGGCACGCGGCTGTCGCCGGAGCGGTAAACCCGGTGACCGAAGCCCATGATCTTTTTCTTCGTCGCCAGCGCGTCGAGCATCCAGGCTTTCGCTTCGCCGGGCGAGCCCACCTCTTTCAGCATGTGCATCACCGCTTCATTGGCGCCGCCATGAAGCGGGCCCTTGAGCGAGCCGATGGCGCCGGTGACGGCGGAATAGATGTCCGATGTCGACGAAGCGATCGTCCGCGCGGTAAAGGTCGAAGCGTTGAAGGAGTGTTCGGCGTAAAGCGTCATCGAAATATCGAAACATTTGATGATTTCCGGCGCCGGAACCTTGCCGAAGCACATGTGAAAGAAGTTCTCGGAAAAGGCGAGGTCCTTTGTCGGCGCAATTGGCTCGTTGCCGTTGCGCAAACGGAAATCCGCCGCGACGATTTCCGGAATGCGCGCATACATGCGGACGGACTTTTCCATCAGCCCTCCGGGTGAGGAATCCTCGGTCGTTTCATCTTCCTGACCGAGAAAAGACACGGCGGTTCTGAGCGTGTCCATGGGGTGGGCTTTTGTGTTGAACTTCGCCATGACGTCGAGCAGATCGTCGGAAACGCCCCGCTCTTTTTTCTCGGCTGCGTTGAATGCCTCAAGCTGGCTCTTGTTAGGCAGTTCGCCGTTCCAGATGAGATATGCGACCTCTTCGAACCGGCACTGCGTCGCAAGGTCCTGCACCTTGTAGCCGCGATAGGTGAGCGAATTGATCTCCGGCATCACTTTCGAGATATCAGTATCGTCGACGATGACACCCGCCAATCCATATTTTACGTCATTCTTACTCATCTTTTTCGCCCACATTCCTATTGTTTTTCACGCCTAAAGCACGCTGTCCAACTCCGGCAGCGCTTTGAAGAGGTCTGCGACGAGGCCGTAATCGGCGACCTGGAAGATTGGCGCTTCCTCGTCCTTGTTGATGGCGACGATGACTTTGGAGTCTTTCATGCCCGCAAGGTGCTGGATCGCGCCGGAGATGCCGACGGCGATGTAAAGCTCGGGCGCGACGACCTTGCCGGTCTGGCCGACTTGATAGTCGTTCGGCACGTAACCCGCATCGACCGCAGCGCGCGACGCGCCGACCGCGGCGCCGAGCTTATCGGCGACCGGGAAGATGTATTTCTCGAAGTTTTCGTAAGAGCCGAGCGCGCGGCCGCCGGAGATGACGATCTTGGCGCCCGTAAGCTCCGGCCGGTCGGACTTGGTCAGGTCTTCGCTGACAAAGGACGAAAGGCCCGGATCGGCCGGCGCGTTGACGGTTGTGACTTCGGCGGAGCCGCCCTGGCCCGCCGCGGCGAAAGATGTCGCGCGCACGGTGATGACTTTCTTCGCATCAGACGACTTCACCGTCTGCATGGCGTTGCCGGCATAGATCGGCCGCACAAAGGTGTCCGGCGCCTCGACCGCGACGATCTCCGAGATCTGCATGACGTCGAGCAGCGCGGCGACGCGGGGCATGACGTTCTTGCCGGTTGTGGCCGCGGATTTCAGGATCGCATCATAGTCGCCTGCGACCGAGACGATGAGGTCGGCGAAGGGCTCTGCAAGACGGTGGGCGTATTGCGCGCCATCTGCATGCAGCACCTTCCGCACGCCGTCGATCTTCGCGGCGGCCGCGGCCGCATCGCCTGCGCCGGAGCCTGCGACCAGAACGTCGACATCGCCGCCAATGGCCTTGGCGGCGGTAACGGTTTTCAGCGTGGACTCGTCAATCGAGTTTCCGTGAACATCTGCAACAACGAGGACCGCCATCAGATCACTCCCGCTTCATTTTTGAGTTTCGACACAAGTTCCGCGACATCGGCGACTTTGACGCCGGCTTCGCGTTTCGGCGGCTCGGCGACTTTCACCGTC
>JAUHYK010000040.1 GCA_030426465.1 Alphaproteobacteria bacterium | reverse complement strand
CTCGCCAGGGGTGAAGCCCGCCGCCACCATGGCGATCTTCATCACCTGCTCCTGGAAGATGGGCACGCCGAGGGTGCGCTCCAGCACCTCGCGCAGGGCCTCGCTGGGATAGGTCACCTGGTCCGGGTTGTTGCGGTGCCTGATGCCAGACGATCGAACAGCTTGACACCCAGGTGCCCTTCGAGCGCGTTGATGCTGCGCGAAAGGCCCGCTTGGCTTTGGCGCGGCGCGCGCGATCTATCGCGAAGGTTATGGCTGCACGCTGGCGAATGCTGGCCGCGTTGCGCCGCTGGCGCCGCCGCCCGCGGGCTTTGCGGTCGAACCCTGGGCGGAAGCGCCGCCCGTGTCCGGCAAAGCGCTGATGCGGGTTGATTATGGCGCTGTTGATTTCGCCCTCACGCGCGCTTTTGAGAACAACACGCCGAACCATCGCGCCTTGTTGGTGGCGGTGGACGGCAAGATCGTTGACGAGCGTTACGCCGAAGGCTTTGACGCATCGACGCCGTTTCTTTCCTGGTCCATGGCCAAGAGTGTGACGGCGACGCTGGTCGGCGCGGCGGTGGAGCGCGGCTTCATTGATATCAATGATCCGGCGCCTGTTCCTGAATGGGAGGGCGACTCCGACAAGTCCAAAATCACCTGGAATGATCTCCTGCATATGCAATCGGGATTGGGCTTCGGAGAAGACTATGACCAGGTGCGTTCCGATGTGAATCGCATGCTGTTCGAACGCGCTGATGCGGGCGGTATGGCTGCGCGGAGCCCTGTTGAGCATCCGCCGGGTGAGGTCTGGTATTATTCGAGCGGAACGACCAATCTCATCGCCCGCACATTGCGTCAGGTCCTGGAGCATGAAGGCGTCGATCTATACGCCTTTGCGCAAGAGGCGATTTTTGAACCCGTTGGCGTTGCAACCATAACGATGGAGCCTGACGCAACCGGTTCTATCATCGGCTCGTCTTTTGTTTATGCGACAGCGCGGGACTGGGCGCGGCTCGGCCAGCTCTATCTTCAGGATGGCGTCTGGAACGGTGAGCGTCTGTTGCCCGAAGGCTGGAAAGATTATGTTAAAACGCCCGCCGGCGCGTCGGACCGTCAGTATGGGGCGCAATTCTGGCTGAACCAGGATGGCGAAAATGGCAGGGAGCGTTTCTTCTCCGGCGTTCCCGAAGAGATGTTTTTCTTCGCAGGCCATGAGGGCCAATATGTCTTCATCATTCCCGACAAGAAAATGGTTGTCGTCCGCACGGGGATGACCCGCGGCCGTCCCGCCATGGCGGAAGTCGCGCCAGTGCTCAAAGAAATTTACGACGCTGTCGGCTTTCCTGAAGACGGCGCCGCCGGAGACGCGGCGCGGTGAACGCGCCTGATCGCAACGAGCCAGACCTTGATGCGTTCGACCGTCTGGTGCGGTCTGCCTATGCGGGGCTTCCGGCGGAATTTCGCGCCCTGTGCGGCAATGTCGTCATCCATGTTGCGCAAGAAGCGGAGCGGGATCTTCTCGACGAGATGGGGATCGACGATCCGCTGGAGCTTTCCGGCCTGTTCGAAGGGGTGGATTTTGCGTCAGCCGAGGAGGCGGCGCCCAACCATGTCCATCTTTACCGCCGCTCGATCATCGCCGAATGGCGTGACAGCGACGGCGTCAACCTTCAGGACTTGGTCACCCATGTGCTTGTCCACGAAATCGGGCATCATTTCGGCCTTTCCGACGAGGATATGCACCTTATCGAAGACGCGGCGGAGTAGACGCTTCACATGTGCTCAAAAAGAGCATAAATAGGGCCCATGACCGATACTCTTTCCATCGCTCTTTGCCAGATCGCCCCTCAAGTCGGCGACATCGACGGCAATGTCGCCCGTATCCTGAAGGCGCGGGACAAGGCCGCGGCGAACGGCGCCGATCTCGCCGTTTTTTGCGAACTGGTGGTCTCCGGCTATCCGCCGGAAGACCTCGTGCAAAAGCCCTCCTATCAGCGCCATTGCATGGAGGCGGTGGAGCAGCTCGCGGCGGCGACCGGCGACGGCGGACCGGCGATGATTGTCGGCTCTCCCTGGAAGGAAGGCGACGCGCTTTACAATTCCGTGTTCCTGTTGGCGGAAGGCCAGATCGCCGCGCGCCGCGACAAGGTGCGCCTCCCGAATTACGGCGTGTTTGACGAGCCCCGCCGGTTTACGCCGGGGGCGGGCTATCCCGATCCGACGGAGTTCAAAGGCGTCAAGCTTGGCCTCATGATCTGCGAAGACATGTGGCTGCCGGGCGCGGCTGAACATCTGGCCGGTAAAGGCGCCGCGCTGTTCATTGTTCCGCACGGATCGCCCTTCCGTAAAACTGCGCTCGAAGAACGCACCATGGCGGCGCGCGCGCGGGTGGCGTCAACGGACAGACCGCTGATCTTTTTAAACCAGCTCGCCGGACAGGATGAAGTGTTGTTCGAGGGCGCGTCTTTCGTGATGGACTCTGCGGGCGTCGTTCAATATCGCGCGCCGCAATTTGAAGAAGCGGTTGCCATCACCCGCTGGAAAAAAGACGTCGCCGGTTGGGCCTGTGTTGAAGGGCCGGAAGCAAAATGGGTCGGGGCTGAGGAAATGATTTACCGCGCGGTGACGATGGCCGTGCATGATTATGTGACCAAGAACCGCTTTAAAGGCGTCGTCATCGGGCTTTCCGGCGGGATCGATTCCGCGCTGACGGCGGCGATCGCCGTTGACGCCTTGGGCGCTGACGCCGTTCACTGCGTGATGATGCCGTCGCGTTACACGTCAAAAGAAAGTCTGGAAGACGCCGAAGCCTGCGCCAAGGCGCTCGGCGTCACCTATCGGTCCATCGGGATTGAGCCGGGCGTTGAGGCGTTTGACAAGATGCTGGCGCCCGCTTTCGACAATCTCGCGAAAGACGTGACCGAGGAAAATATCCAGTCGCGGCTCCGGGGCGTGTTGTTGATGGCGCTCTCCAACAAATTCGGCGACATGGTTTTAACGACCGGCAACAAGTCGGAAATGTCGGTTGGCTACGCAACGCTTTATGGCGACATGAATGGCGGCTTCAATCCGCTGAAAGACCTCTACAAGCTGGAGGTGTTTGCCCTGTCGCGCTGGCGCAACGCGCAACACACGCCGGAGCTGAAAGGCCCTGAGGGCGAGGTCATTCCCGAACGGATCATCACCAAGCCGCCCTCCGCCGAATTGCGCGAAGACCAGAAAGACGAAGACTCACTGCCGCCTTATGAAGTGCTCGACCCGATTCTTGAAATGCTGGTCGAGAAGGAAATGGCGGTGAAAGACATTGTCGCGGCGGGCTATGATGAAAAGACCGTGCGCCGGATCGAACATCTTCTTTACGTCGCGGAATATAAACGCCGCCAGGCGCCCCCGGGCCCGAAAGTCGCAAGCGTCAATTTCGGAAGAGACCGGCGTTATCCGATTACGAATGGCTGGCGGGATCGTTAGGCGGTCACCACCTTCAACGCCTTCGCCAGCGCCAGTGAGTCATCCGGTGAATTATAAAGCGATGGCGTGACGCGCACACAAGATCCCGCCGCGACGCCGACGCGATGCACCGTGAAGATATTGAACTCGTCGAGCAGCCGTTTTGAAACGGCGATATTGTCTTCCGGCGTTGTTTTTCCGGTGAGGCGGAACGAGGTGATGCCGGCATGGAGACGTGAATCGTCCGGCGTCAGCACCTCGACGCCCGGCAGCGCGCGTGACGGTTCAGCCCAGAGATCGCGCAGATAGGAAAAGCGCGCGGCCTTCGCCGCCGGCCCCACATCGAGATGAAATTTCAGCGCCTCGGGCAGGGTCAGCACTGCAGCAAAATCCACCGTGCCCGTATGAATGCGGCCCGACACATGGTCTTGGTCATAGTCCGGCGCGCCGGGATCGGGGCTGATATCGTCAAGGCGACCTTTGCGGATATAGATCATGCCGGCGCCGATGGGCGCGCCGATCCACTTGTGCAGATTGTAACCAACGAAATCGGCGCCGATGTCGTCAGCGCTGAAATCCATCTGGCCCCATGAATGCGCGGCGTCGACAATGCAATCGACGTTTTTCGTACGCGCCATCGCAACGATTTCTTTCACCGGAATGGCGAGGCCCGTCCGGTTGCTGATATGGGTGAGCAGAAGGAGCTTCACCGACGGATTGTCGGTAAGCGCTTTTTTATAGAATGCGATCAGCCCGTCATGGGTTGAAGGCTCGGGAATGGTGACGCGAACGACATCGCAGCTGCTTTTCGCGGCGCGCCAGTCCATCATTGCAATCATTTCAGGATAGTCGAGATCGGCATACATCACCGCTTGCCCGGGCTCGAGCTTGTTATAGCCGGCGATGAGCCCCTTCAGGGCTTCGGTTGCGCCGCGGGTGATGGCGATCTCGTCTTCGTCAGCGCCGAGCGCCGCCGCAAGTTGCGCAATGACCGCATTATGTTCGTCTCGCCATGACCGGCGGGCGAAATAGGAATTGTCGTGATTGACGCGTTTTACCTGCTCGATATAGCGCTCGGCGACAGGGCGCGCCATGACGCCCCAATAGCCGTTTTCCAGATTGATGATGTCCTGTTTGACGTCATAGGCCTTTGCGACCTCGCGCCAATAGGCCTCATCGTTTGCTGTGGAGTTCGAACCGTGCGGTATGGCGGCCGCGGCGGTGATCGTAAAAGAAGGCGCAGCCAGTGCGGCTGCGCCTTTCAATAATGTGCGTCGTGACTGGTTCATTCTGAAATGTCTATCACAGTTTCACGTCGAACCGAACGTAGTAGAAGCCGCCATCCGTGTCATAGGGCGCGTTACGCGAATAGATGAGGCCCCGGTTTGCCTGGAACTCGGCTTCGTCCGGATAAGTGTCGAGCACGTTCTCCGCGCCTGCGCGGATGGAGAACTGATCGGTCAGATGATAGGTGGCCGCGAGGTCCACAAACATCTCGCCGCTGAATTCCTGAAAGATGTCGCCCATTGAGTTGAACGAGAAGTCTGTCCAGGATCCGTAATAACGCACGCGGCCCATAAGCTCGAACGCGCCAACCGCATAATTGGCCGACGCTGTCGCCGTATGGTTCGGCAGGTTTTCCTCGAAGCGAACGCGACTGGTGTCGTCAAGCGCGAGGTCGCCGCCGGTGACTTTCGTGACGTTGTAATTATAGGCGCCGGTGAGGGTGAGATCGCCCGGTCCCGCCTCCATGGCGTAAGTCGTGACGACATCGACGCCGCGAGTGCGGGTGTCGAAATCGTTCTGGAAGAAATTGACGCGGGTGATGCCTTCGCCGCCCGGCACGCCGAGCGCAACGAACTGGGCCTGTTCTTCCGGCGTCGGGTTGAACGTCTGTGATGACCCGAAGCGGTTGGAGATGTTGATCTGGTAGAAATCGACGGTCGCCGTCATGCCGCCCTGACGAAAGGTCATCCCGGCGGTGTAGTTTTCCGACTCTTCGGCCTCAAGCGGACGGATATCCGAGTCTGCGCGAGCATTGATGACGTCCGCGACAGGGCCTTGCGGGCTGAATCGGCCGGCGGTGAAGATGTTGAGGGTCACCGTGTCGAGACCTTGCGAGGTGCGCTCGCTGAAGAGTTGACCCGGCGTCGGCGCGCGGAAGCCGGTTGAGGCTGTGGCGCGCAGCGCAAAATTCGGCGTGACTTCGAGGCGGGTTGAGATTTTTCCGTCGAGGCTGTCGCCATATTCGCTGAAGTCTTCGTAACGGCCCGCAAGACCGATGGTCCAGATGTCCGTCAGCGGGACTTCAATATCCACATAACCGGCGTGGCTGGTCTGTTTGAATTCGCCGGCTTGCGCTTCGCTATAGCCGGGAAAACCGTTGGAGCCGGAAGGGAGGCCGTCCGCAGCGCCTGCGCCGATCGCGTAAGAAGCAAGATCACCCGCGACAATTTCATAGGTTTCCTCGCGCCGCTCGCCGCCCCAGGCGATGTTGACGGGCCCTGCAAAGAAACCGGAATCCCATTCATAGCCGAAGTCGGCGTTGACGTTGAACTCACTCTGGATGAGCGTGCCGGGATCGAACGATGTCGGGCTGTCCGGCCCGAGCGAGGCGTTGATCGTGTCATAGATGAAATAGTCGATTTCGTTGCGGCCATGGCTTGCGCTCACATCATAGGTGAACGGGCCTTCGCCATTGCTGCGCAATCCGCCAGCGATGGAATAGTCTTCGTCATCCTGTCCGAATTGCGGAGAGAAACCGGCCGGGAAGATGTCGTTGAGATCGAACCCGGGGAAGGCGGCGCTTGGATTATACGCGCTTGTTGTTGCGGGGTTGCGCCAGTTGAAATCGGAGACGCCTGTGCCCCAGCCGTAAGTGCCGAAGGCGTAGAGTTCTGCGAAGCCGGCGTCGAGCGCGCTGTTGAGCGCGAAGCGGTAGGATGTGCGCTCGGGCTGGCCCCAGTTCTGCACCGGATTGGGCACATCTATATCGGGATTGGCGGCCTGGAAATCGATGGCGTCCTGGCGTTGGCGCGTGCGGGAGGTGCGTGCGGAGTCTGAATATTCGAAAGTCGCGTTTACAAAGCCGGTATCGCCGGAAAGCCCGCCCTGAATGCCGGCGCGATACTGATCGCCGTCATTTTCATAATATTGACCATACTGGCCGAAGGCGCTGAGGCCCGGCTCGTCGTCAAGAATGATGTTGATGACCCCGGCGATGGCGTCCGAACCATATTGCGCCGACGCGCCGTCGCGTAGCACTTCGATGCGCTTCACGGCGAAAGACGGGATTTGCGCCAGATCCGGCGACTGCGCGCCGTTGGAGCCAAGAAGCGCGGACCGGTGGCGGCGCTTGCCGTTGACCAGCACCAGCGTGTGATCGGGCGAGAGATTGCGCAAGCGCGCCGGGCGAACAAAAATCAGTCCGTCATTTAGCGGCAAGCGCTGAACATTGAAAGACGGTGTCAGCTGCGCAAGCGAATCCATGATTTCATCGGAAGCGGTGAGATTGAGCGCTTCATCGGAAATAACATCGACTGGCGCCAGACTGTCGAAAGCAGTGCGCCCGGTCACGCGTGTGCCTGTTACAATGACAGTGTCGTTGTTTTGCGCTGACGTGGTATCGACGTTTTGCGCATAGGCTTGTGGGCCTGCGCTGATTGCAAGCGCGAGTGCGGTGACTGATATTTTGTTAAACATACCCCTACCTTTTTTGAGAGAGTTGATCCCCGGGGCGATTAACCAGAGTGCGATGACGCTTTTGTTTTAGAATTGTGAGATTTTAGTGATTGTCGCGATTGTGCTGCGAGTTTGGTCCCGGAGCCATTCGCGCGCGTGATTGTGTTGTGACACTGCGAAATGCTTGTGTGCTGAATTTACGTTGCAGGCGATGAGGTTTGACCGCTCTCAGTGATGCGCTAGATTGCGCAAGAAATGCGCTTGAAGGACTGGTATGACCGACATCACGATCAGGAATGGCGATCTCAATCTGGCGGCCTCGGTCTATGGACCGGAAGGCGCGCCGGCTGTTCTTTGCCTCCATGGCATCGCCGGGTCTCGCGACACCTGGCAGGAGACGATGCGGCGCTATGAAGATCGCTTTCAGGTCTGGACGCTGGATTTTCGCGGGCACGGGGCTTCGGATCGCGCGGGATCATATCTGGTGGAGGATTATGCGGCGGACGCCGGCGCAGCGCTCGATTTTATCCGCCGTCCAACAATCATTGTCAGTCATTCGCTCGGCGCCGTCACCGGCGCTTTTCTGGCGCAACACCCGCATCCGTTTCTGAAAGCGCTGTTCATGGAAGACCCGCCCTATTTCTTTGGCGATGCGACGGAATTTGCAAAGTCCGGCAATGACAAGCGTTTTGATGCTGTTCAGAAAATGCTGATCGCCATGCGCGACAAAGGCGCGGGGCTCGGTGAGTATTTAGACGCCGCGGGAGACGCGCCGGCCCCGCAGGGCGGCGTTCAGGCCGATCACTCAAGCGCCCGGCATATCCTCAGCGCCGCTTCGGGGCTGATGCGTCAGGACCCGGAATGCTGGACCCCGGCGACATCGACGGCCGTCTTTGAAAGTTTCAAGGGTGATGAACCGTTAAACGTTCCGGCGATGCTTGTCCGCGCTGATCCGAAATTAGGGCCGGGTTTTGCGCCCGAACATGAGGCGCGGTTCCGCGCGGCTAATCCCGAAGCGGCCGTCGCTATGATCGAGGGAGCGCCCCACCGGATTCACGCGACCACCCGGTCCCAGCCTCGCTTCTACGAATTGCTTGATGCGTTTCTTGTTCAAAACCGGGAGGGGTAGGGCCTGATGGTGGAAGCGCTGGGATTGATGTTCACGACGCCTATGTGGTTTGCGACCGCTTTTGCAATGATGTTTGTTGCGCCAAGCATTGAATGGTTGTTGCTGGTTCCCTTTACCGGGATGGCGTCGCTTCTCGCGGCGGTGGTTTTATGGCTTCGCAATCGTCGCCGGGACATGTTGATTTTTCTGGCCTCGCCAGCGGCGAGCCTGCTCATTGTCTTTGTCGCCGGTGTTTTTCGCGGCCAGCTTGAGGGGAATGCTGCGACGCCGCTGCTTGTGAGCTTCCTCGCGGCGCAAGCAATATTTCTCGGCTTTGCATTTTACCGTTGCCGAAATGTGTGGCGGATGGCGGCGCTGTTTGCTTACGGATTTTTCTCTTATGCGCTTTTCTCCGCGCTCGTCGCCGCCATGGCGTTTACGGACACCTGGATGTAAAGGGCCGCATAAAAGGCGCGAAAAGCAAAAAGACCGGGCTTTGCCCGGCCTTTTCTTCCCCCGAAAGCACCCCTCTCGAGGCGCACTCGTGTTTCCCCCACGGAAACTTTGTCAGGCTGTTTGGGCTTTTTGCTTGCGGCTCGCAAAGCCGAGGCCAGCGAGACCGGAGAACAAGAGCGGCAGCGCGCCGGGAATAGGCACGCTTGAGGTGATGAGGTCCTGCGTGCCGCGTGCTGCAAAAACGTCGAAGGCTTCCGCCGCGAAGTCGCCGGAGATGATGAGCGCCCAGAGCGCATTCGCTTCAGCGAGGACATCGGCTGTGAACAGTTTGAAGTCACCTGCGGCGAGATCGAAGGCGGATGCGCCGTCTTCGGTGATCTCCCAGATGATCGACTGCGCCGCTGCGGCCGTGTTCGCGTTTTGGAAAACATAGTCGGTCGTCATCAGCGAGCCGTAAAGAACGCCCAGCGCGTTGAGGTCATCGCCTGAGGCGAAATAGTCGCTTCCGGCGACGCGCTCATGGTCGCGCGGCAGGGAGAGATATTCTGAAAGCTGCAGACAGAAGGTGTAGAAGTCGACCCAGCCATCGCCCTCATTATATTGGAGGGAAAAGACCCCGGCCTGAACGTTCCGGTTGGTTCCGTCATACTGGATGCTGATGGAGCGGTTAAAGCCGCTGGCGAAAACCGACCCGCCATTGTCCGGATTGTCGCGAACTGAAACGGTTGCGGCGTTGGCGAGGCCCGGCGCGGCGATGCTCAGCGCGAGGGCGGCGAAAACTGTTTTAATGCGGGACACCTTGATACTCCTGACAGGCCTGATGGCGGGTTTCGCCTCCTTTCTTTCAAGTTTAGGGCCGCCAAAACCTGACAAGACGAGGAGGTTTGACCCGGCTGCGGGGAAGGGTTAAGGCGTCGCTTTTTCAGCCTCTGGAACCCCCATGACCGTCAAAGTCCGTTTCGCGCCGTCCCCAACAGGAAAGATTCATGTTGGCAATGTGCGCGCCGCCCTGTGGAACTGGCTCTTCGCCCGGAAATCCGGCGGGATTTTCGTGCTCCGGATCGATGACACCGACCAGGAGCGCTCGACTCAAGGTTATGAAGACGGCATCCGTGCGGATCTCGGTTGGCTCGGCCTTACCTATGATGAGACCTTCAGCCAGTCAGCGCGCTTCGACAGTTATGACGCGGCGCGCGACAAGCTGATCGCTGAGGGGCTTTTATACCCTTGTTACGAATCCGCCGAAGAGCTCGACCGCAAGCGCAAGATCCAGCGTGCCCGCTCTTTGCCGCCGGTTTATGACCGCGCAGCGCTGGATCTCACCGACGCGCAAAAGGCGGACTATGAAGCGGAGGGCCGCAAGCCCCATTGGCGCTTCAAGCTCTCGCAAACGCCAGTAAAGTGGGATGATCTTATTCGCGGCGAAACAACGGTGGACACGGCGAGCGTTTCTGATCCGGTGTTGATCCGCGAAGACGGCATGTATCTTTATACGCTGCCGAGTTGTGTCGATGATATTGACGCGAACATCACCCATGTGATGCGCGGTGAGGACCACGTCACCAACACGGGCGTGCAGATCGAGATTATCCGCGCGCTTGGCGGTGAGCCGCCAGCCTTCGCACACCACTCGCTGCTGGTCGGCGCCGACGGGCAGGGGCTGTCGAAACGGCTGGGCTCCCTGTCGATCGAAGCAATGCGTGATGACGGGCTTGAGCCTGCCGCGATTACAAGCCTTCTCGCCAAACTCGGCACCGCTGACCCCGTATTGCCTCAGCCTGATTTGATGGCGCTTGCCGAAAGCTTTGATTTTGATCGCGTTGGCCGCGCGCCGGCGCGTTTCGACATGGGCGAGCTTGAAGCGCTCAACGCCAAAATTCTCCATGAAACGCCTTATGAAAAGGTCGCGGAGCGCCTGAAAATGCTTGGCGTCAACGAGACATTGTGGGAAGCGGTGAAAGGGAACATCACGCGCCTCAAGGACGCCGCCGACTGGATCGAAGTCGTCGATGGCGTCGTGGAGCCGGTGATTGAAAACGCCGACTTCGCCAATGAGGCGGCGGCGCTCGTTCCGGACGCTCTCGATGCGGAAAGCTGGGGCGCTTTCACCAACGCGGTGAAGGAAAAAACCGGCGCCAAAGGCAAAAACCTGTTCATGCCGCTGCGCCTGGCGCTAACCGGCCGTCAGCGCGGACCGGAGATGGCCGCGCTGTTTCCTCTGATTGGATCTGAAAAGGCGCGGGCGCGGCTTTCCGGCAAGCGCGCCTGAGCGTTACGCGCGTTCGCGAAGAATGCTGCGCTCGGCGGCCTCGAAGACTTCATCAACGGAGTCCACGAATTTCAGGTCATTCACGAGTTCTGCGTCAGCAAGACCCTTTTCGACGAAATGGTCGAGCAATTCTTTTAGCGGCGACCAGAAGCCGTTGATGTTCAGGACAATCAGCGGTTTGCGGTGAAGCCCGAGCCGCGCCCATGACAAAACTTCGATGAGCTCCTCAAGCGTGCCGATGCCGCCGGGAAGGGTCAGAAAAGCGTCTGACTCCTCATACATCATCATCTTGCGTTCATGCATGTTGGTGACGATTTTATGATCAACGCCCTCAAGCACGCCTTCCAATTCGACGAGAAAATCGGGGATTACGCCGAAGACGGGGCCGCCTGCGTCGCGCGCAGCGCCCGCGGTTGCGCCCATAAGGCCGAGCTTGCCGCCGCCATAAACGATGCGGCAGCCGCGTTTGGCTGCTTCTTTTCCGACGGAGATGGCGGCTTCTTTGAAGGCGGGGTCAGTACCGGGCCGTGACCCGCAATAAACACATAATGATTTCATGAGCTTACACGTTTCTTGTTGTTGGGGTGGCATTGTACGCCGATTTACCTTTGGGTAAAGTACCCTTTGAGCCGGGAACAAAGCGTTAAGGAGCGGCTATTCATGCGTGTCATCATCATAATCCTGTTACTGATTGTTCTCGGCTTTATCGGTTGGAAAGCCGCCGAACGCTTTAAAATTATTGAAGGCCCGAGTGAAGAGGTCGCAGAACCGGCGATCCCTGATACGGATGAGCCGCAGAGCGAAACGCCAGCGGAGCCTGCGCTGCCGAGTTTTGATATCGTGCGCGTTGATCGCACTGGGTACGCTGTCATCGCCGGGCGTGCGAAGCCCGGTTCTGAAGTCACGATTTACGCAAATGAAGCAGAGCTTGAAAAAGTGCCCGCAGAGCCGGATGGCTCCTGGGTGATCGCCACGGAAACGCCGCTCGATGCAGGGCCGGTCGAGCTGAGCCTCTCGATGCGCACCGAAGACGGGACGGTGATCCGTTCGGAAGACACGATCGTCATTTACGTGCCCGAGCGCGAAGGGGACTTGCCGTTGGTGCTGCGGACAACGCCCGGCGGCGCCACTGAAGTCTTGCAGGACCCGAGTGAACGGCCGGAAGGGCTCGGGCCGTTGTCGCTTGATGTTATCGACTATGATGACGCCGGCGCCGTGATCTTTTCGGGCCGCGCGACGCCCGGCCGTGTCGTTGAACTTTACATCAACCGTCAGCTTATCGGCCGTGTCGCCGCCAATGAAGAAGGCCGCTGGACGATTGCGCCTGAAGCGCAGATCGCGCCGGGGGTGTATGACCTTCTGGTGATCCAGCTCGATGAAACCGGACGGCCGGAATACGCAATCGAGCTGCCGTTTGAGCGCGCCAGCATGGATGACATTCAACTGCGCGACGGCAGGGTGATCGTGCAGCCCGGCAACAGCCTCTGGCGGATTGCGCGGCGCGCCTATGGCAGCGGCGCCCAATACACCATTATCTATGCGGCGAATGCGGCGCAGATCCGCAATCCGGACCTGATCTATCCGGGTCAGATATTCGACGTTCCAGATGCTGTAGAAACGGAAGAAGAAGGGGCGAATTAGCGCCCCTATTCCGCCGCGTGCGGATAATCCTGATCTGAGGCTTTTGCCGCAGCCGGCGCCGGGAGCTGGGCGGCTTTCCCGCCGCCAAGCCTGGTCTTGACCCAGTCAAATCGGCCCTTGCACCAGCCAGCTGCGGCCGGCGCCCGGTTTCGCAGCACGGTCGGCGCCGCAAGCATCACAGGCGTCAGCACCAGCGTCAGTACGGTGGAGAAAGCAAGGCCGTAGACAACTGCGGATGATAAGAGCACCCACCAGTCGGATGTCGTGGAGCCATGGGTCACTGTGCCGGCGGCGAAATCCACATTGATCTCGAACACCATGGGGAGCAGGCCGAGGATCGTCGTTGCTGTCGTCAAAAGGACCGGACGGATGCGCTGCGCCGCGGTGCGCACAACGGCGTCCTCTACGGACAGGCCTTTGCGCCGCAGATATTGATAGGTGTCGATCAGGACAATGTTGTTGTTCACAACAATACCTGCCAGCGCGACGATGCCGGTGCCGGTCATGATGACGGAAATATATTGGCCGGTGATGGCGATCGATAACAATACGCCAAAGACGGACAAGACCACGGCGGACAGCGTCAATGCAGCGTGATAGAAACTGTTGAATTCAAGCAGCAGGATCATGGCGATCATGAACAGCGCTGCGAGCATGGCGTTCTGGAAAAAGCTCGCCGCCGCCGCCGTTTCCTCATCGGCGCCGCGCATCACCCAGGTGACGTCAGGGCCGAGCGCGCCGGTTTCAAGCCACTCTTTCAAATGGTTGATGGCGCGGTCCTGGCTGACTTCATGGCCGTTGACGCGGGTATTGCCATTCGCTTTGACTTCAATGATCCGGGCGCCGTCGCGTCGTATGATGCGGTCGACCTGCGGCTTGGGCACGCGCGAGACAAAATTAGACAGCGGCACGGACCCTTGCGGGGTTTGCACCCGCACCTGGTCGAGCGCGAAGATATTACGGTTTTCTTCCGGATAGCGTACGCGAATGTCGACTTCGTCATCTGCGTCCTGGGGTCGGTATTTGTCGACGAGCAGGCCGTCGGTCACAAGTTGCAGCACCGCGCCGGCCTGTTGCACGGACAGACCGTAACGGCCGGCGAGCGCACGGTCGATTTCAATGCTCCACTCGATGCCGGGCAGGGGGAGCGTGTCCTCCTGATCCATATAGGTCGGCACTTCCTGGCCGTCGATGACCATGGATGTTGTGTCGATAAATGCACGGGCTTTTTTCGCAGCGGCGACCATGGCGTCGAAATCCGGTGACGAGATTTCAACTTGTGCGTCCTTGCCAACGTCGGGGCCTTGCGCGCGCTGGCGCACTTCCACATGCACGCCCGGCACATTGCGCACACGCTCGCGTAATTCGTCGAGCACGACATAGGAATGTTCACGCTGGGTGTAATCGACGAGCGTCAGTCCGATCTGCCCGATCGTTTCAACGGGCGCTTCCCGGCCGCGGGCGAGTTCGGGGCCGGTCTGGATATAGATGTGCTTGATCGCCGGATGGTCTTCGATGCGGGCGGCGACATCATTGACGATGTCGATTTTTTGCTCGGAAGACAGATTTCCCCGCGCCAGCACGAGAACATTCGCCTGATCGTCATCATTGCGAATAAAAAACTCGACTTCCGGCGCCGCTGCGGTGAAGGAGGAGATGCAGATGACGACGACGGCGCCGGCCGCGAGACCAACCATGAGCGGGCGTTGGACGAGTCCTTTGAGAATGCGTGCGTAAGTGGCGATCGGGCCGTCGAGTTTCGTCGGATCGATTTCGTCGACTTCGAATTTCTTTTCTGCGCTTTCGGTCTTGCCCGTCATGCCGAATTTTTTCTTCATCCAGTCCGGAATGCCGAACAGCGAGCCGAGCACAGGCAAGAAAATGAGCGCCACGACCAACGAGGACAGTAAGATGAAGATCAGCGTCAGCGGCAGATATTTCATGAACTGGCCAACCATGTCCCGCCAGAAGAGGAAGGGCACAAAGGCGGCGAGCGTGGTGGCCGTTGAGGTGATGACCGGCCAGAACATGCGCTTTGATGCTTCCAGATAGGCTTCGCGCCGGGCGGCGCCTTCGGCCATGCGGCGGTCGGCGTATTCGACAATGACAATGGCGCCGTCAACCAGCATCCCCACGGCGAGGATGAGGCCGAACATGACCATCATGTTCAGCGTGTAACCGAACGCCGAGAGCAACAAGAACCCCATCAGGAATGTCGACGGGATGGCGACACCCACCATCAACGCGGATCTGAGGCCGAGCGCGGCGACGACGACAATCATCACCAGCAGGACTGCGGTCATCACTGACGCTGTCAGCCCCTCAAGGCTGTCTTTTACGAATACCGACTGATCGCTGGTGAATTCATATTTTATCGTTGCGGGCCAGCTTTTTGAATCTTCTTCAATAACCCGGCGCGCTTCCTCGATTGTCTCGACGATGTTGAAGCCGGAGCGTTTCGATATTTCGACCCCGATCGAGAGGTCGCCATTGAAAATTGCGTATCCGTCCCGGTCCTTGAAGGTGCGTCGGACAGCGGCGATATCGCCGATCGTCACCACATTGTCGCCATTGACGCGCACCGGCGTTTCGGCGAGGTCAGCGGCGTTGCGCACAAGGCCCGGCGCTTTCACGGTGAAGCGTCCGTCGCCGAGATCGACCGAACCCGCGGTGACGAGCTGATTGTTGGCGGTCACCGCATTGATCACTTCGAGTTCGGTGAGGCCGTAGGATTCAAGCGTTTCGGGATCGACAATGACTTCGAGCAGCTCTTCGCGCGATCCGGTGAGGCGCGCTTCAAGAACGCCCGAAAGACTTTCGAGTTTGTCTTCAAGACGCTGCGCCACCTGAAGCAGCGCGCGTTCGGGCGCATCGCCATAGATAATGGTCGTCAGAATCGGAAATTGCGTCTGCGCGTTGAACTCCTGAACGATGGGCTCTTCAGCCTCTTCAGGAAATTCAGACTTGGCGCGGTCCATCGCCTCGCGCACATCCAGCACAGCCTGATCGATGTCGACGGTCGCCTGAAATTCAAGAATGAACTGCGCGGCGCTGTCATAGGCGAAGGCGTCAATCTGTTTCAGGCCTTCGATATTTTGAAGCTCAAGTTCCGCAGGGCGCACCAGAAGCCGCTCGCCATCTTCGGGTGAAATGCCGGGGAGCGGAATAGTGACGCCGACAAACGGCGCAGGAACATCAGGATCGGCTTCGCGCGGGATAGTGCGATAGGCGAGGAGGCCGAAAAAAACCAGGACGACGAGCGCCGTCATGACGACGCGCGTGCGCGAAAAAGCGGCGTCGATCAGGCCGGTCATGTTCCCGCCCTTTCGCTTGCGGCAACGGCGTCAACTTTTTGCCCGGCCGTGACGAATTCCTGGCCGGTGACGATCAGGCGGATCTCGCCCGTCACGCCTGAGACCCAAAAGCCTGAAGGGCTTTCGCCGATGGGGCGCACTGGCGTGAAGACAACAATGTTATCTTTATCGAGGCTGCGCAGGCCGATCTCGCCTTCGTCATTGAGAACGAGGGCGGCGCGAGGCACGCGGTGCGCGCTTGTTTCTCTGGCGAAGATGGTGAACTCTGCAGTGACGCCGTCGCGAAGCGCGCCGTCTTCGTTAGGGACTTCGAGTTCGATGTTGAAGGTGCGCGTCGCGGGATCGGCGCTCGATGCGATGAAGCGCACGACGCCGTCAATGGTCTCGCCCGTGGCGAGGCGGGCGCGGCCCTTGTCGCCTTGATGCACCTTGGCGACATCTCGCTCCGAGACGGCGCCGACAACGAGGAAGGGCGAGCGCTTGATGACGGTCGCGCACGGATCGCCGACACTTAAAAACGCGCCGGCTTCCGCATGGCGTTCGTCGTAAGCGCCGTCAAAGGGCGCCTTGATATCGGTTTTGGCGAGTTCGAGGCGCGCGCGCTCAAGCGCGGCAGCAGCCTGGTCCCGCGCGGCTTTCATGCTGGCGACAGCGGTTTCAGACCTATAGCCGCCTTCGCTCAGTTTGGTTGCGGCGTCGTAATCGAGATCCGCCTTGGCGAAGGCGGCGCGCGCTTCGGCAAGCTGGGCCCTGCGCGCGTCCACATTGAGCCGGCACAAAACATCGCCTTGTGAAACCTGTGCGCCCAGCGCCGCCGGTGTTTCCGCGATAACGCCGCTGGTCTCGGCGCGAACAATCACCTTGCGTTCCGCCTTGGTGCGTCCGCGGACGACAATCTGATCGCGCCATTCCGCGGGAGAAATCGTGTCGACTACCACCGTGAAATTTTCTGCCGCCGCAGCCTCGGGCGCAACATCACTTGCGCCGCCGCCAAAGAGCCCGCGCACCAGAAAGTACAGGACGATCAGGGCGACGAAAATACCGGCGAGTTTGACGGACTGGGACACATTCATAAGGCCGGCTCTTGAGATAGATGGATAACAGGGAGTTAAAGACCTATTCTGTGAATAAATCCTTCATGGTTCACTATACTGGTGAGTTTACCTGCGGTCTTCAAGCGCGCAGGTCTGTTATCGGCTGCTTTTATGCAGTCAGCTGAGCCCTCTGGGCAACGCTGTCCATCCGGAGCGGGCGGTCAGTAATACTGGTTCGGCATGAAGGCGGCGGGCGCCTTGTTCAGGACCGTGCCCAGGATATTGGTTTTGCCGAGAATCCGCTTGGCTTCCTTCAGATCGTCGGACCGCGTGTCGCCGCTGGCGGCGACCAGAAGGGCGCAATCGATCTTGGGCAGGAAGGCGATGGTGTCGTCGCAGCCGAGCAGCGGCGACATATCGAAGATAACGACGCGGGAGCCGAAATCATGGACGGCCGTGTTGATCAGCTCGTCAGCGCGGGGCGACGTCAGATGCTCAGCGCCGCGGCGGGTCACCCGCTCATTGGCGAGCAGCACCACGTCGGACAGGCCAGGGCGCACAGCAACGTCTCGGACCGAGCATTTGCCCTCAAAGAAATCCAGCGAAGACGGCGCATCGGTGACGCCGAGATAGCGGGCGACGCTCGGGCGGTAGAAATCGAGATCCACCAGGGTCGCCCGTGAGCCCGCCTTGGAGCTGATCGCGATGGCCAGATTGATCGCAGTGACGGTTTTGCCCGCGCCGGAGCCGGGAGAGACGACCGCGATGGTTTTCCATCCTTCAGCGTCTATCTTTTGCAGCACTCTCGTGCGCAACACGCGATAGGCGTTCAGGACCGGGTCCTGCTCGTTGGCGATGATCCGGTTGCGGGCGAAGTTTTCATAATTGCACTGAACCGTTGGCAGGTTCAGCGGATCGCCGCTTCCCGTGGCCGCCGGTTCGGTCGGCGCCAGCCCTTTGGTTACGGGGTGCTGGACGCTGGCCGGCGCTGGCGCCGGTTGCGGCCGCTGCGCGGCGGCGGCGTCCTGCGTAACGGTTTCCCGTGTTTCCCGCGCCCGGCTGACTGCATTGCGAATTCGGTCCATGAGGTCGCCTTACCTTGAATCTCTTTTTATCGGGTTCACAATACAGGTTCCGGAGCTGTTCCAGAAACCGGCTCTGCGGTGCGCCGGCGTTTGCTCTTGCGGCCGCCGCGTCCAAAACTCGGCGGGCGAAGGGTGGGAAATCGTCCGCGTTTGTCGGTCTCGCTGTAAATAAACGGAATGACGGCGATGGGCTGGCCTTCCATGATAGAGGCCAGGTGGTTTCGCCCGCGCAGGCGCGCCTGCAACAATTCCAGACCGAGCGCGACCATTCCCCCGAAGCCGAGAGCGCCAAAGAGCGCCATCACGATAAGTTTTGGGCGATCCGGGCTTGACGGTTTGTCCGGTTGCAGCGCCGGTTCGAGGATGGAGAATTTCTCCGCCTGCTGATTTTCTTCGAGGTTCTCTGCGAGCTGGGCGTTGCCGCGTTTGGCGAGAACTTCCTGATATTCCTGAAACAGGTTTTCGTAGTCCCGGCTGAGCGCAGTAATGCCGCGTTCCACTTCCGGCGTGCGGGCGACCCGCTGTTCGAGGTCGGCGATCTCGCTCATTGATGCTTCAGTTTGCTTGGTCAGCATGCGAATGCGATTTTCAATGACGGCGATGCGGCCTTCAATCTGAACGCCGGCGATGTCCGATGAGCCCTTGCGCGTCTCTTCTGATATGCGGTCCGAGAGAGCGTTGCGCGCAGTCTCGACATTGGCTTCGGCCGCAGCGATCGCTTCCTCGTCCTGAGGGGAGGCGCGTTCAAGCGCTGTCAGCGCGTCATCAGCCTCGCTCAGCTCACTGCGCAGGCGGGTGATTTCGGTGCTCGGCGCCATGCGCGCTTTGATCGAGGCGATCTCGTCTCGTTTGGCGACGACTTCCGGATAGTTGTCGCGGTAAGTCGCGCGCAGCCTTGCAAGTTCCGATTCAAGGCGGGCAAGTTCGGTGGAAAGGCTGTTGTCGCCGCTGGCGCCGCTGATAAGCTGGGTTTCAAGAAACCGCTTTTCTTCTTCAAGCTGGGTGATGCTCGATTCAGCGTTGCTGAGGTTGTTGCGCGCGCGCTCCAGCATGTTGAGATGCATATTGAGATGTTCTGGAAGGGCGTTTGCGTTTTGCGATTTATATTGCGAGACGCGCTCTTCCATTTTCGCCACTTCTTCGCGAAGGCGGGTGGATTCACGCTCGAAGAACTCCGTCGTGTTTGAGGCGCCGGCGGTGCGGGTGCGCACATCCTCGTCGAGGAACAGCGTGATGAACTTGTTGGCGACGAGATACGCCTTGTTGGCGTCACGGTCCGTATAGGCAACGGTGAAGGCGATGGTGTTGTCGCGACCGGCGCTGCGGGCCTGCGCCGAGGTTGTGATGAGATCGACGCGAAGGCGATTGCGCATCAGGTTGACGCGCTCGCTTTCGGAAAGTCCGAGAGAGCGCGGGAAGAGATCATATTCGTCTGCGACTTCCAGCAGTCGGTTCCGGGTCATCACGCGCTGGCGGATCATGGTGATACGCTCCTGCGCATAGGAGTTAATTGTTGAGCGGATATATTCCGTCGGAATCTGCTGGGATTCGACAAGGATGGTGCCCTGGGCGGTGTATTTCGCGGGCAGCAGCATCACGGCGACTATGCCCACCGGCGCAAGCACGATCACCGGCAGGACAAACGCCAGGAATCGACGCTTGAGGATGATCAGAATGTCTTCAAGTGAGAATTCTTCGCCCATCTGGGTGATCCTGCTTTCTGTCGGCCAGGCCTGGTCTGGCCCCGATGCGCCCCTTGATTTGCAAATATTGCGCCGATTTCAAGGCGCTCGGCCAGATTGGGCGTGTTTCTGGCGAATTTGCGGGGCCGGCCTTAACCTTCTCGCGGCTGTTTCCGGCCAGCGAGACTAGGCCGACTTTCTGAAGCGGACCTTAGCAAATGCAAAAAAAGAAAAAACCGAAAAAAAACCGCCCCTTGCATTAAAAATGGGAAGATGGCGGCTTCGGTCCCTAATCGTTCGGATCAAATTCCTGGGTCGCCGGGGCGTCCGCGCCCGGAATATAGGGCTCAAGCTTGGGATCGAGCTCTTGCATGAAGCCCTGCAGACGGGCGTCCGCGTCGCTTTCAAGTTCGTCCCGGGCGATTGGGGTCATGATCCGGATCATGGCGCCGTCCGTTCTGCGTAGATTTACGGCGTCGAGGATCAGGAACGACTTCATCACGAATTCATTGGCGAGTTTACGCCCGCGCTGGTCGTACCAATAGTAGACCAATTGGCGGAAGCCGCGATTTTCAATGATGATGCGGTTGTAGCGGAAGGTGTCGCCGTCATCCAGCGTTGCTTCGGCGTAGTCGTGAGCAACGATCTGCCAGCCGCCGCCGGGGATGCACTGACGCGGCGAGTGCCAGCTGTGACCTTGGCGCTGCATGTTCAGATAGGCGATGTACAGGTTGAAGGCCTCGTTGTCCGGATTTTCCAGATTGGTGATGATGTAATCGTCAGCGCCCAGTACATTCAGAGTGTCCGCATCCACTTCCTGCACCTGGCTTCTCCAGCCATCGAATTCATAAGGAAGGCCGGACAGGTCGGAACGATCCGGCACGCGCAGGATGTTCGAAGTCGCAAAATGAACATAAGCGCCCGCGATCACGAGCACGGCGAGGGCGATCAGCGCATGCAGCGTGAAGCGTTTCTGGTCCCACTTTGTGCCGTCCGGCTGAGGTTTGACATCGGGAAGGCCCAGAAGGTCGCCAATGGACTTGCGGCCTGACACGCGGGCGAGAATCGTAATCACGGCAAACAGAAGCGCAAGGCAGAGGATAAAGACCACCCAGCCTTCAAACATATGGATAAAGCCTTCGGCGTGCTCCGGTCCGAATTGCTGCACCAGCAGGCCCGTCACGGCGATGCGGAAGGAGTTCATGACAATGGTGATCGGGATCGTTGACAGGAACACCACTGCGCGCTGCCACATGGGCGCATGAAAGAGGTAAGCGGCGAGAAAGCCGAGGCTCAAAAACGGAAATAGGTAACGCAGACCCGAACAGGCTTCGGCGACCTGAAGCTTGTAGTCGCCGAGATCGATAATATTGCCGGAGAGGTAAACCGGGATGTTGAGAAGCTCGATCATCCAGACGCCCAGCTGCGAGGACCAGAGCTGGAAATGCTGCGACAGGATGGTGATCACCCAGTAAGGCGGCGGCACCATGAACAGCATGAAACCGATCGGCAGCAGCGTCAGCCAGAAAATCCGCCATCCGCCGAGCGCCAGCGCCAGCGATGAAAACAGCAGGATCATCGCAAGATGCTGGAAAATCATCAGCGATGTCACCGTGAGTTCCGAGAGCACCAGAACGATAGCGGAGACAACGACGCCGGCGAGGCCCAGCGCCACGGGCTTACCGAGGCTGCCTTTAAGGGCGTCGCGACGCGACCAGATAATCCACCCCGCGATCACCGGCAGAAAATAGCCGTGACTTAATTCCTCCTGTTCGCCCCAGCGCATGAACAGATTTTCAATCCCGTTGAAAAACGCAAACACCGTCACGGCGGCTAGCGCCGCCACCAGATAGACAGGACGAAGCTCAAAGCCTGCGCCGGACGGGGAGGTTTGTGCGGTGCTGGTCTCGGACATGTCGGTGGGTGTTTCCTGCATTTTCTGGCCGGGACAGCCCCTGTGACTGGCCCTGTCTTGGGTCGCTGCATCTCGCGCGCAGCTATTCTGAATGTGATTTCAGCAAGATCGGCGCCGGATCATTTGCGACGTCTGCTAGCAAAGTAAAGGCCCGCCGCCTCGATATCACGCCGGTTTGTTAATCTTGTTGGACCGGTCTTAAGCATAAAGAGGCGGAAAAACATTAAGCCTAACAACTCCTTAAATAAAACACCACCTGGAGAGCGCGAGCCGTCCGCGCGCGCCGGGTTATGATTTTCATGGGGTTGTGGGGTAAAAAAACCCTAAAAGACACGCAAGGGGCGAATTTGGCCTGCGCCTTGCTGTGGTGCGGGCAGGTAGACCAGCAGCTTTTGGTTTACGGCGCTTCCGGTTTCGAACTGAAACGCGCTTAACGGGTTAACTTTTGGGAACGGCGTCAGATGAGTATGAGTGATCCCCTTTTGAACCAGACGGCTCAGAGCCCCGAAGCTGTTGGCGCTGTGGCGCCGATGCGCCGGGATGATTTTGACCGCGACGTCTGGTGTCTGATGGGGCTTGCTGTGGATGCGGCGGACATAAACCGCGCCATCGCCGAGATTGATGATGCGGTCAGAACGCGTCGTCAGCTTTCTTTTGTGACCCCGAATGTGAATTTTCTGGTGCGCGCCATGAAGGATGAGAGCGCCCGCCGCGACATTCTGAATGCCGATCTCAGCCTCGCCGATGGCGCGCCGCTGGTCGCGATGGCGAAAGCGCTCGGCGTGCCTGTGCGCTCCCGGGTCGCCGGATCGGATCTTTTCGAGGCGTTGCGGCGTCGTCCCGGTTTCGCGGGCCGCCGCCTGAAAGTTTTCTTTTTCGGCGGCCGCCCCGGCGCTGCGGAAGCCGCGTTCGAGGCAATCAATAAGGAAAAAGGCGGTGTTGAAGCGGTGGGCTGGCACAATCCCGGTTTCGGCGATGTAGAAAGCATGAGCTCAGATGAAGTGATCGCCAAGATCAATAAGACCGAAGCGGATTTCGTTATGGTCGCCCTCGGCGCCGCCAAGGGGCAGGCCTGGATTGAACATAATCGTGACCGTCTGAGCGCGCCGGTGACGGCTCATCTCGGCGCCGTTGTTGATTTCACCGCAGGCGGCGTCGCCCGTGCCCCGGAATGGGTTCAGCGCGCCGGTCTCGAATGGATGTGGCGAATCAAGGAAGAGCCGTCTTTGTGGCGCCGGTATTTCGATGATGGCGCGGCGCTGGCGGGGCTCGCCCTGACGGGGCTGTTGCCCCAGGCGCGTCAGCCGGGCGCCGTTTCCGGTGAGGGGCGAGCCGAAGTGATGCAAGGCGCCGGCGAGACGGTCATTCGATTGGCGGGTGTGCTCGGCCATGGCGGCCTCAAGCCTGTACGCGAGGCGTTCCGCGCCGCCGCGGCGCTCGGGCGTCCGGTCTGTCTCGACCTTACCGGGGTTGAGGCTGCTGACCGCGCCTTTTTGGGACAGGTTTTGATGCTGGAAAAACATCTCGGCCGCACTGGCGCCGATATTTCCGTTTTAGGCGCCAATAGCAGGGTAAAGTCGCTTTTCCGGGCGAACAGAATGAATTACGCAGCGGCAGGTTCTTCGGAAATCGCCGCTGCGGATACGGCCGACCTGCGCAGGGCGGCGTTTTAGGACAGACATTGTAACGAGGTTCCAACAGTGGCAAACCCACAGACCTTAGTAAGAAGGGTGGAGATAATGACGGCGACAAACAGGAATACACGGCGATCCGGCAAAAGCGCAGCCTCGAGGCTTTCAAGGCTTCTCGCTGTTTCAGCGCTGGCGCTTACGGCCGCCTGCGCGTCGCCTGAGGAAAAAGTCGCAAAATACTCGACCGATGCGGCCGAGTTCCTTGAAGAGGGCGACCTCAACAAGGCGTTTATCCAGTATCAGAACGCGCTCAAGATTAACGAAGAACATGTGCCGTCATTGCTCGGTCTCGCCGAGATCGCTGAACAGCGCCAGGATTTCCAGGCGATGTTTGGTCTGTTGCAACGCGCCGTGCGCCTCGATCCGAATCTCGTCGACGCACATGTCAATCTTGGCAAGCTCTATCTGATCGGGAGCGATGAAACGACGGCGCTGGAAGAGGCGGAAAAAGCGCTCGCTATTGAACCCGACAATATTGATGCAAAGAGTCTCAAATCGGGTGTGCTGCTGAAAATCGGGGACAGCGCCGGCGCGATCGCGCTTGCCGATGAAGTCATCGCTGAAGATCCGGCGAACCCGGAAGCGGTGACCGTGCGGGTGACCCATTACTCCATCAATGACGGCTGGGAAAAGGCGCTTGGTGAACTGAACCGCGCCCTCGACATCAATCCTCAAATTGCAATGTTGCAGCTTCTACGCATTCACGCGCTCACCATGCTTGACCGCGCCGATGATGTACGCACCGCCTATGGGGAGTTGATTGAGCTGTTCCCGGAACAGCCCGCCTATCGCCGCGTCTACGCGAACGAGCTCCTAGAAATTAAAGATTACGCCGGCGCACGCGAACAACTGGAAGGCGTCGTTGCGCTTCAGCCTGAAAATCTGAATGCGAAACTGGATGTTGTCCGTGTGATCAATATGGGCGAAGGCCCGGCGGCGGCGGAGGAAAAACTCCGCTCTTACGCTGAATCATCTCCTGATAATGTCGACCTGCAATTCGCACTCGCTGATTTTTATCTGGGGTCAGATCAGGATGAAAAAGCGCGCAACCTGCTCGACGGCCTTGCCGCCAGCAAGGACATGGATGTTGTCTTGAAAGCCAAGAACAAGATCACCACGATCCTGTTCGCGGAAGGCGAAACGGAACAGGCCAAAGCGCTCGTCGATGAAATTCTCGCCGCTGACCAGTACAACACCGATGCGCTCATGCGCCGGGCCGCGCTGCAGATCGATGCCGAAGAGTTTGATCAGGCGATCAACAATCTGCGCGCTGTGATCGACAACAGCCCTGAAACCTTCCAGGCGATGATCCTCATGGCCGCGGCTTTTGAGCGTCAGGATAATTACAGTTTCGCGCAGTCCGAACTCGCCAAGGCTTTTGAAGCGAGCAAAAAGAACGCGGAAGTGGCCCAGCAATTTGCGCGCTTCCTGTTACGCCGCAAGAACGTCAACCGCGCCGAAGAAGTGCTTGAAGATTCTCTTTCGGTACATCCGAACAATGTGGAGAATTTGCGCCTGCTGGCTTCGATCCGCCTCGCCAAACAGGATTGGCGCGGCGCCGAAGAGGTCGGTCAGATGCTGGCGGACGCCGGCCGCGATAACGCGCTCGCCTCCACCATCAAATCCGCGGCTTATGTCGGTCTCCAGGACTTCGGCAGCGTGATCGAAACGCTGTCCGAACAGAATGAAGATGCGCCGCTGCAGGGGCGTCCGCTCAACGCGCTTATCGACGCCTATATCCGCGAAGAACGCACGGATGAAGCCAAAGAACTTCTGACGCGCATGCTCGAAACCGATCCGGAAAATTACGCCGCGCAACTACAGATGGCGCGCATCCACATGGCGCGGGGCGAAAAGAGCGAATATGAAGCCACCTTGGTCAAGGCTACGGAGACCAGCCCGCAGCGTTCCGAGGCGTTCGATTTTCTCTATCGCCACTATCTCGCCGAAAACCGCCGCGACGACGCGTCGGAACTGATTGAACGCGGCTTGCGCGCGGCGCCGGAAAATGACGCCCTCAAGGTTTTCAAGGCGGATGTGCTCCTCAATAGCGGTGATCGTGCAGGCGCCTTGACGCTATATAGCGAGCTGATTGAAAAACGTCCCGACGACCGCATCATCGCCAACAATTTTGTCAGCCTGTCGAGCGACATGCGCACAGATGACGCGAGCATCGCCCGCGCCCTTGAGGTCGCAAAGACCATCGAGAGCGTCGAGAATCCGTATTATCGCGACACCGTAGGCTGGGCCTATTACCGCGCCGGCGATTACGCCAAGGCGATTGAATATCTGTCGCAGGCCGTGGCCGGAGCCGAAAACAATCCGGAGATGCTGTACCACCTTGGCGCGGCGCAAGCCGCCAGTGGCGACACCGCCGCCGCGCGCGAAAACCTCGAGAAATCGTTGAGCCTGGGCGGCGCTAACCTGGCGTTTGGCGAAGAGGCCACGGCGCTTCTGGCCAGTCTGTAGTAAAGGCGGCTGTTTGGCCGTTAAACCGTTTGGCGAACGCCGATCGAAAGCGTTGACGTAATGTACGAGCAGTTTTTCGGCCTAACAGAAAAGCCTTTTTCCATTCAACCGGACCCGTCCTTCCTCTATTGGGGAAGGACGCATCGGCTCGCCTACGCCATGCTTGAATATGGCGTTTTGAACCATGCCGGCATCTCCGTCATCACCGGCGAGGTTGGCTGCGGCAAGACAACGCTTATTCACCGTCTGCTCGATCAGCTTTCCGACACACATACCGTTGCGTTGTTGTCGAATGTTCAGGAAGGGCGCGGCGATCTCCTGAGCTGGCTGTTGATGTCCTTTGGACAGCCCTTTGAGAGCGGCTCGCACGTGGCTCTCTTCTCCCAGTTGCAACAGTTTTTCATTAGCGAATACGCCCAAGGGCGCCGCATTGTTCTGATCATCGATGAGGCGCAGAACCTTTCCACGGACATGCTGGAGGAGCTGCGGCTCCTGTCGAATATCAACGCCGGCAAGGACCAGCTGTTGCAGCTTATTCTCGTGGGTCAGCCGGAACTGAAGGGCGTGTTGAACAAGCCCGAATTGTTGCAGCTCACCCAGCGTGTGGGATCAGATTTTCACCTGACCCCGCTGAGCCGCGAGGAAGTGCACTCCTATATCGAAACCCGGCTTTCCATCGCCGGGTGTCGCCGCCGGATTTTTACAGACCGCGCTATCGACCTGATCGCCGAACAATCGCGCGGCGTCCCCCGTGTCATCAACGTCATCGCCGACACCGCGCTTGTTTACGCGTTTTCAGCTGAAGACCTTGTCGTCGGCGTGGAAACCATCCGCAGCGTTGTGCGCGACAAGAAATCCTACGGCGTTTTCGGCATCGCTTCGCGTGAGCCGAGTGCGCCGCCGATCGCAGCCGCCGACGATGAAGAGGAAGGCCCCGATGCGTTCGTTGACGACAGCACGGACTTTCTAAGCAGGAGTCTCCCGCCATCGCCGGACACGGATAATCGCCCGAACGCGCGCGAAGCCGAATTCGCCGGTGATGTTCCGGTGAAGACGCTGACCGATATGCGCGCTGACGTGACAACCCGGGTTATGCCGACGGCTGAAGAGGCTGAGCTGCGGCTTGCGGAGCGCCCGGCGCCGGCCCCCCAGCCCGCGCCGGAACCCGCGCCCGCGCCTGTGGCGCAACCCGCTGCGCCTGCGCAGCAGAAAGCCATTATCGGCGCCGTCATCATTGGCGTTGATCCGCGCATTTCGCCCGAGGCCGCCATTCGGTCTTTGCCCGAAGGGTGCGCCGTGGTTTTCGCGCCGCTGGCGCCGATGAACGAGGCCGTAGCGGCGGCGCGCAAGGCAGGCGCCGAGATTGCAGAAATCGGCAAGGGTCCGCAAACGGCGGGCCGAGCGAAAAACGCCGGCTATCGTCATCTTAAAAAAATCACGCCCGGCATTCGCTATGTGCAGTTCATGGATGCGGCCTGCGCGCTCGATCCCGACTGGTTTGCAAGCGCTGAGAAATTCATGGAACGGCGGCCGGAAGTTGCGGTGATCGAAGGGCGCATGCGCCAGCGCAATGGCGATGAGGTGGCTTTTCCCACTGTCGCTGAGCAACGCAAAAACGAAACGCCGGGTGAAATCGTGTCAGTGATCGCGCCGGGCGCCTTTATGCGCGCAGAGGCGTTTGAGGCGGCGGGCGGTTTCCGGGGCGATCTTCTTTCCTGCGAGAATGACGATCTTTGTATTCGCCAACGCCGTCGCGGCGCGCATATCTGGCGGCTCGAAACCGATATGATGATCAATGAGCCGCGCAAAACCAATTGGTGGAAGCGTGCGGTCCTGCGCGGTTTCGATAATGCTTACGCGATGTCGCTTCATGGCGGCCCGCCGGAACGTCACGGCGTTGGCGAAACGGTGCGGGCGGTGATGTGGGGCTTTTTCGTTCCGCTTGGCATTCTCGCCGCGGCGGTGCTGGGGGCGGTCGTTGCAAACATGTTTGCGCCCATGACCCCGGCGCCTTTTGCGGCGGCGGGCATTCTCGTGCTTGGCGGCGCGGTTTACGCGTTGAAAATTCTGGCGAGCATTCTGCGCCGCGGGCCGTTCCGGTTGAAGTCCTGGGGAGAGGCGTTTGGCGCCGTCTTTGGCCGCTTCGCTGAGGCGCTTGGCGTTATCCGGTTCTGGTTCGGCGGCGACCGGCCGTCGCGCGCGTAACAAAGTTGCGGGCCTGCGCCGCCTGTTCATAGGATTTCTCGTTCCATGAGCTTTCTGCTTCTCGTCCTTCTTTATGCGCTCGCGCTCGCAGGGTTCGCCCTTGCGCTGTTTCTTGCGCTTGAAGTGGCGGCGGCGATCCTCGGAAAGGATGAAGCCTTTGCGGAAACGCCGCCGGCGGGACCGGTGGTTGTTGTCATCCCGGCCCATAATGAAGCGGCGTCCATTTCGCCGACGCTGGAGAATGCGCGCGCGCAGCTTCGCGAGGGCGACCGCATGCTTGTGGTTGCTGACAATTGTACTGACGATACAGCGGCGACGGCGAAGGCGATGGGAGCCGATGTCATTGAACGCAACGACGTCTCCCACCGGGGCAAGGGCTATGCGCTGCAATTCGCGCTCGATCATTTGCGCGCAGCGCCGCCGTCGATTGTTGTTTTCACGGACGCCGACTGCCTGTTCGCGCCCGGCGCGTTGCAACAGATCGCGGGGCTGGCGGCGCATAAAGACCGGCCGGCCCAGGCGCTTTATCTCATGACGGCGCCAAAGGAGGCGGCCCCCCGTCTGCAGGTGGCTGAATTTGCATGGGGCTTCATCAACAATGTGCGCATGCGCGGGCTCTCGCGGCTGTTCGATGTGACGCGATTCACGGGCGCCGGGTTCGCCGCGCCCTGGCGCGCGCTTTCCGGGCTCGATCTGGGCTCGGGCGAGATTGTTGAGGATCTGGCGCTCACCATGACGCTGATCCGCAAGAATGCGGCGCCGATATTCGTTCCCGATGCTGTGGTGACAAGTGAGTTTCCGGGCGACGACGCGGCGTTGACGCGCCAATCGGCGCGTTGGTCCATCGGTTCGTTAAGCTATAGCGCGCGCGAAAGTCTCGGCGCGCTGATGGACGGTTTTGCGAAGGGACGTTTCGCCCAGATCGGCGCCGCCATCGATTTGATGATACCGCCTTTGACGATCTTTGCAGCGTTGCTCATTGCGCTTGTCATTGTCTGTTTCTTCGCCTGGATTGCGACCGGCGTTTCAGGTGCGTTCCAGCTTGCCTTTTGGGCGCTTTTTCTCGCCGGTGTTTCAGTTGTCGCGGCGTGGGGTCGTTTCGGACAGGAGGCGTTGCCGCCATCGGCGTTGCGCGGCGTTGTTGAATTTTTGCTTTCCAAAATTTCGGTCTTCGGCGCCAAGGGCCGGGCCAGTGCAAAGACATGGACGCCCACAAGAAACGGTTCAGGTCAGCGCGATCAAGACGAGATTGGCGAATGACGAACGCGCCTTCAATCGGATTTGTCGCCATCGGCCGTAATGAGGGCGATCGCTTCAAGCGGTGCCTGCTTTCATTGAAGAAAGAAGGCGCACGTATTGTCTATGTGGATTCAGGCTCCACAGATGACAGCGTTGCTTTTGCGGCCGGTGAGGGGGTTGAGATCGTTCAGCTTGACCGGGCGGCGCCATTCACGGCCGCGCGCGCACGCAATGCAGGCTTCGACGCGCTGGCGCGCACATGGCCGGACACGGACTATGTCATGTTCATCGATGGCGATTGCGAATTGGCGCCTGGCTTCACCGACGCCGCGGCGAATGCGTTGACCGTCAATCCGTCATTCGGCGCGGTGACGGGGCGATGCCGCGAACGGTTTCCCGACGCCACCATCTATAACCGGCTCTGCGATATGGAGTGGGAAGGCCCGATTGGCGAGATCAAGGCCTGTGGCGGCATTTTCATGGTGCGGGCGGATGGGTTTCGCGCGGTGGGCGGGTTTAATTCAGCGGTGATCGCGGCGGAAGATGACGATTTTTGCATCCGGCTGCGGGGGACCGGCGCAAAGATTATCCGGCTGGATCACGACATGTGCTTTCACGATGCGGATATTCACCGCTTTGGCCAGTGGTGGCGGCGCATGACGCGCGCAGGCCACGCCTTTGCGCAAGTTGGCGAGCTTCATCCCGGCTATTTTCTGGCCGAGCGCCGGCGCGCCTGGTTCTGGGGCCTAATTCTTCCCGTTGCGGCGCTTGTGGCTGCGCCTTTTACCTATGGGTTGAGCCTGGCTTTGCTACTTCTTTACCCGGTCTCGCTATGGAAAACCCGTCGCGGCCTGATCGCCAGGGGAGCGGCGCCCGATCATGCCACGCTGGCGGCGACATTTTTGACCCTGTCGAAATTTCCGGCTGTCACCGGGATGCTCGACTACAAGCGAAAAAAAATGACCGGCCGTCACATCGGCATTGTTGAATATAAATGAGGCCGCGAACCACGCGATGAGCATGAACAATAAGCCGATCAGAACCGCGCTTCTGGGCGCCGGATATATTTCATCATGGCATGCCGACGCTTTGAAGCGGACGCCCGGCGTTGATCTTGTCGCCGTTTGCGATTTGTCGCGCGGCGCCGCTGAAGGAATTGCGAACGCTTATGGCGCGCCGCATGTCTTCACCTCGCTGGAAGACCTTCTCGCCGCTAATGTCGCCGATTGCGTGCATGTTCTGACGCCGCCGCATCTGCATGCGGATGCAACGGCGAAAATTCTTGAAGCCGGACTTGCCGCCTTCGTGGAAAAGCCGTTCACACTCAGTTCCGATGATTGCCGCCGCCTCGAAGGACTAGCGAAGGCCAAAAATGTTGCGCTTGGCGTCAATCACAACTTTCTGATGCTGCCGTCCTATGACCGGTTGAAAGCGGATATCGAAACGCGCCTCATCGGTCCTATCGATAGCTTTGAGGCGAACTGGCAATTCCCGCTGCCGCCATTGCGGTCCGGTCCTTACAATCTGTGGATGCTGCGTGCGCCGGAAAATATTCTGTTTGAAATCGGCCCGCATCTTTTCGCCTTTGTCGCGGATCTTTTTGGCGAGTTGAAAAATATCAGTGTTTCCATGCGCAACCCGGTCATACTACCGGGCGGTGTCGGTCATTATCAAAGCTGGCGCATTGCGGGTGAGGCGAAGGGCGCTTCTGTTGTGTTGAATCTCTCACTCGTCGAGGGGGAGGATAATCGCAGCATTCGCCTGCGTGGTCTCGGCGCTGTCGCCAGCTACAATTTCGCTGAAGATTCCTATCTGCGCGAGCGCGCATCGATGCAGGACATTGTTGCGGGGCCGTTCGCGCGCCAGCTTTCCGTTGCGGGACAGGCGGTGGGGACCGGTTTTTCCAATGCGTTTCGCCAGTTGAAATCCTTGAATGGTCTGGCGCCCTATGGTCTTTCCATCCAGCGCGCCGTTGACAGTTTCTATGCATCTTTGAAGGCAAGCGCGCCCGTGGATCGGCGTTTGTCCGCTGAGCTTGCGGCGAATGCGACAGCGATGATCGAACAAACGCTGGATGTTGCGCGTCCGCAATTCCTGCCGAAAGCGCCGCCGCCTGCGCGCGAAGCGGCGCCGGCGAAAGGCGAAACCACACTTGTTATTGGCGGCACAGGGTTTATCGGCCGCGCGCTTTGTCACGCGCTGGCGGACAAAGGTTATGATGTGCGCGTTTTCTCGCGCGGATCGGGCGGCGGATTTGATCGCGACGATGGGCGAATTTCGGTTTTCACCGGCAGCCTGAAATCCGACGACGATTTGCGGTCCGCAATGGAAGATGTTCGCTCCGTTTTCCATCTGGCGCGCGCGACGGAGACGAGTTGGGAAGGCTATCTCGAAAACGATGTCGGCGTCACAAGGCGCATCGGTGAAGCGTGTCTGGCGTCGGGCGTTGCCCGGCTGGTCTATACCGGTACGATCGATTCCTATGACGCCTCACAGCCTGATCGTCCCATCAACGAGAAGACGCCCTTCGATCATGATCTGACGCGGCGCAACCTTTATGCGCGCTCGAAAGCCGCGTGTGAGGCCGAGCTGAAAAAGCTCGAAAGCGAACGCGGGCTGCCGCTTGTTATCGCCCGCCCCGGTATTGTGATCGGCGAGGGTGGCCCCTTGCAGCATTGGGGCATCGCCATGTGGCGCGGCGCGACGGCGTGCAAATTGTGGGGCGATGGAAAAAACATCATGCCCTTCGTGCTGGTTGACGATGTTGCGGACGGTCTGGTTCTCGCTATGGAGGCGGAGGGCGCGGCTGGCGCCTCCTTCAACCTGATTGGCGAGCCGATGCTTTCGTCTCAGGATTATTTTACAGCCATTGAAGACGCCTATGGCGTGGCGATGCGCGCCAAACCGACGCCGCTCTGGACCTATTACACGGTGGACGTGGTCAAATACTGGCTGAAACGCTATCTCGCGAAGAAATCGGGACTTACCAAACCAAGCTATCGTGACTGGAAATCCCGGGCGCAGTTGTCGCCCTACGCCAATGAAACGGCGAAATCCGTTCTTGGCTGGATGCCGGAGCAGGACAAGCAGAAATTTGTTGAGCGAGGCGTCGCGAAGGCGAACCTCTTCGGCGTTAGCACCTCATAAAGAGTGTTTGCGAAGGGTTTTGCGTTGA
Source organism: Alphaproteobacteria bacterium (assembly GCA_030426465.1). Classification (GTDB taxonomy): domain Bacteria; phylum Pseudomonadota; class Alphaproteobacteria; order Caulobacterales; family Parvularculaceae; genus Hyphococcus. The sequence goes on along the minus strand of JAUHYK010000040.1, from coordinate 6,998 downwards.
TTCAAACGATTCAATCTTTTCAGACAACACCTTGTTAAGGTCTTGCTGTACGGGTCCAAATAGTTTCTCCGCACAGCGATTAACTCTGTGTAATTCGCGCCATAGCCCGCATGAATCCATAACGATCCAAACAATTCTAACAATCACCTCAATCAACCTTTTCCGCGTCGAAGGCTAGAGTTCAATCCTCTCTCTCAGCCTACTAACAATGTGCGTGGACATAGTATGAGTTTCGATTTCGCCGCCCGCGATAGCGCCGCCCGTCTCGATTTCACCGATCTGGTTGATGAAGCAAGCCGCAACGCGCGCACAACGGGCAGGGCGGGACGAAAATCCAGTAAAAACAGGATTAAACAGCGCGCCACGCAGGCCAGCCTGCTTGCTCCATTGCTGGCGCTCGAAGGGTGTTACACGATTGGCGGCAATGACGGCCCCCTAAAAGGCGGTGGAGAGCATACGCCGGATCGAAACGATAAGGGCGGCAGTGGCAATAGCGGCGGCGGCGCCGCGCCGACCCCGCCCGTTATCCCGGTGACGCCGACAATTCCGGTTGAGCCATCCCCGGTTGAGGCCGTCGGCGACGATCAGTTCCACGCAGACGCCGGCGAAGGCATTCAGATCGCTGCAAGCGATCTTCTCTCCAACGACATTGTTCCCGAAGGCGTTAGCGCGCAGCTCGTTCGTGTTTTTGGCGCGAACCACGGCACCGTGATGCTTCACGACGGAATGGTGCATTTCACGCCGGACGATGGATATGAAGGCACGGCGAGCTTTGAATATGAAGTTCGCGACAGCAATGGCAATCTGAGCCGGGCGCAAGTCGAAGTCCATGTCGCCGTGAACGATGGTGCGGACGATGGCATGGATATGGGCGGCCATGATGGCCATGGCGGCATGGACGACATGCCGGCGGAAGAAGATCATGGCCATGTGCATCCTGACGATCCGTCAAAAGCGTCTGAGCACATGGCGGTGCTCAACCTGGTGCCTGTGAGCGAGGCGACCCATGTCGCCGTGAATAATGGTTCGTGGTTCGATCCGAATACCTGGGCGAGCGGCGAAGTCCCCGGCGAAAACGCCAAGGTGCTGATCCCGGACGGCGTTGAAGTGGCCTATGACGGGGAAAGCCCGGTCTCGCTCTTTACGGTGCGTGTCGACGGCGATCTCACTTTCGCCACCGACGCCGACACCTTCATGGAAGTCGACACATTTGTTGTCTCGCCGACCGGCAAGCTAACCATCGGGACCGCTGATAATCCGGTCGCCGCCAATGTCGAAACCGTCATTCAGTTTGCGGATAACGGTCCGATCGATGTCAGCTGGGACCCGATGTTGCTTTCGCGCGGTCTCATTAGCCATGGCGACGTGGAAATTCACGGCGCTGAAAAAGAAACCTTCCTCAAAGTCGCCGCTGACCCCATGATGGGCGATACATCACTGACGCTGGAGTCGCCGCCGGATGGATGGCAAGTCGGCGACAAGCTGGTGCTTACGGGAACGCATCTGACGCCGACAGAAGATGTGTTGCCGCTGGAGCCGCGCCATGACGAGACCCAGGACGAAGAACTCGTCATCACCAAGATCGTCGGCAATACGATTTATTTCGATAAACCGCTCGAGTTCGATCATGAAGGCGCGCGGGCTGACCTCAAGGCCTATGTCGCGAATTACAGCCGCAATGTCCGCTTTGAGACGGAAAATGCAGACGACGTGCCTGTGCACCAGCGCGGCCACACCATGTTCATGCATTCGGACAATATCGATGTGCGCTATGCGGAGTTCTATGAACTTGGCCGCACCGACAAGTCAGAACGGGCCTTTGATGTCGCCGACGTTGATCATGTTGAAAGCGACAGCAACATTAAGGCGCGCTATTCGCTGCATATTCACCGCGCCGGCGTCACCGATGTTGACGATCCCGCCATGATTGTCGGCAACGCGGTCTGGGGCTCGCCCGGCTGGGGCTATGTCCATCACGATTCGAACGCCGTTCTTGCCGACAACGCCGCCTATGATGTTTACGGAGCCGCTTTCGTTGCGGAAGTCGGTAACGAAATCGGGCGGTGGTCTCATAACATCGCCATCAAGTCTATCGGCAATAGCGGCGGCCCCAAATGGCATGAGGATGTGATTGCTGGCGATTCCGGACGCACTGGCGCGGGTTTCTGGTTCCAGGGACGTCTTGTCGAAGCTGTCGACAATGTCGCCGCGGGCGTGCCTGGCGGTGAAGGCTTTGTCTATATGTCCCGGGGCGGTGTTTATCTTGATCCGAATACGGCGCATCTTTCAGAGTCAATGGGCTATCACGAGCTTGTCGCCAACCAGATCCCGGCCATCACCCAGTTCGAGGGCAACGAAGCTTTCGCGGTGGGCACCGGGCTCATGGTGATCAAGAACAATTCCGAACAGGGCCACGACGTTCGCACTGTCATTGAGGATTTCAAAGGCTGGGAAGTCTCGACAGGTGTTCATCTTGAATATACGGCGCATTACACGCTGATAGACATTGATGTTCTCGCCACCGATGGCGCCGGCGGCCGCAATCCCTGGCGCGGCATCGAATATGGTCCGGCTGCCGTCAATATGGTCATCAACGGCGCTAATATTGAGGGCTTTCCCATCGGCGTGCATCTGATGAAAGATCCGGCGGGGATGAACCATCCTTTTGACGGAAATTGGGCCTACGCCTTCATTGATGTGAATATCGACGGCGCTGTTGAGGATTATCACAATCTTGACGGCAGTGAGAAATTTCTCACTCGCGATGATCTTGTCGAGGGGCGGCTGGAATATGAATCCACCGTTGTCGGCATCCCCGGCACGCCGGTTCCCGGCACGTCCGAATATATTGACCTGACAGGCGTGCGCACCGATGAGCTTGGCGAAGATATTGTGTCGCCCACATGGGACCCGATCCGCCATAATTTCTTTACGCTGCGCATCGCGATCCTGGAGGAAGGCTACTGGACGCTTCCCGACGGGCGAACGGTTGTCGTGCTTGATCAGTATTACGCTGACCGCGCGACAGGCGTCATCGACAAGGTTGGCGTTGTCGTTGAATATACGCGCAAGCTGAGCGAGGTCGGGGACGATCTGAAATATAACGGCGTCCTTGATATTTCCAGCGATGCGCCAATCGCCGTCGACGATGTGGTTACGGTCGATAAAAACGGCTCGATCACATTCGATGTTCTCGCCAATGATTCCGATCCGGAAGGCGATGCGCTCGCGGTTGACGGCGTCACCTATGCAAGCCACGGGTCAGTCTTTGAGAATGATGACGGCACGCTCACCTATATGGCGGATCCAAACTATACGGGCACAGATGAATTCTGGTACTGGGTGGAAGACGACAATGGCAACTTCACCAAAGGCCATGTCCAGGTGACGGTGGAAATTTAATCCGCCCGCCATTCAGCGCGCACGGCGTCGTCTGTTTCGTGAGGAAGGCGATCGTTCCGCATGTTGTCAAAACGGTGCGGCGCCAATTGCAACAGGGCCCACACGGCCGCGCCTCGGACTAGGGCGCTCTCATCGCCGAGCAGGTCCATCACTGTTTCCGCGAGGCTTTCATCCCCGGAATTTCCAATGGCGATGAGCACATTGCGTACAAAGCGATCGCGGCCCGTACGTTTGACCGGCGAGCCCGAAAAAAGCGTTCGAAACGCCGGATCGTCCAGCTTGGCGAGATCGCGCAAGCGCGGCGCCTGCAAATCTTCACGGGCGTGAAACGCGCTTTCGCGGGCGCGACCGGCGAATTTATTCCACGGACAAACCGCGAGGCAATCGTCGCAGCCATAGATGCGGTTGCCCATGGCTTTGCGGAACTCGCGGGGAATAGGGCCGGGATGCTCGATCGTGAGATAGGAAATGCAACGCTGCGCATCAAGCTGGTAGGGCGCCGGGAAGGCGTTTGTCGGGCAGATGTCGAGGCAGTTGCTGCAGGAGCCGCAATGGTCGGATTCCGGTTCGTCCGGGGCAAGATCGAGCGTTGTGAAGATCGCGCCGAGAAACAGCCAGGAGCCGAAATCGCGCGAGACGAGATTGGTGTGCTTGCCCTGCCAGCCAATCCCTGCGCGCGCCGCGAGCGGTTTTTCCATAACCGGCGCCGTATCGACAAAGACTTTCACCTCGGCGCCGGTTTCTTCTGCGATGTCGCGGGCGACGCGCTTCAGGCGCTTTTTCACGACGTCATGATAATCGCGGTTCTGCGCGTAAACGGAAATGACGCCGTTTGATTTTTCCTTTAGCGCCTCCAGCGGATCTTTGTCCGGTCCGTAATTCATGCCGAGCATGATCACGCTTTTTGCGTCCGGCCAGAGCGATTGCGGATGCGCACGCTGGTCCGCGCGCGCCTCCAGCCAGCCCATGGCGCCGTGACGGCCAAGATGGAGAAAGCGCATCAGTCTTTCACGCACATTGCCCGGAAGATGCGCCGCTGCAAACCCAGCAGCGTCAAAGCCGGCCTCTTTGGCTTTGGCGGTAATGCGTGACGTCAACGCCTCGCTCATGAGCGCTAAAAATCCGGATTGTCGTAATGCGCAGGCGGCGGCAGGCCGTCGATACGGTCGCGTAGCACGGGCCGCAAGGAGGGACGCGATTTCAGGCGCGCATACCAGTCCTTCACGGACGGAAACTTATCCCAGGGCACGAGGTCGATATAATCGAGCGCCGACAGCTGGCCTGCGGCGGCGAGGTCGGCGATTGTCATTCGCTCCCCGGCGAGCCAATAGCGTTGCTCCAGCAGCCACGATGTATAATCGAGATGCCAGGAGAGCGCTTCGGCGCCGGCCTTGAGGCGTTCATAATCAGGCTGGCCCCGGCGCATCAATCTTTTATCGATACGCTCGCGCAGGGTGTGTGCGGAAACATCTGTCTCGAATTTGTCCAGAAACCACGCGGTGAGGCGCCGCGCTTCCGCGCGTCCGGCCGAGGTCGACGGCAGGAGCGGCTCGCTGGAATAGGCTTCCTCGAGAAACTCGATGATGGCGGACGCCGGCGAGATCGAGACGTCTTCCCCGGTCGGCGCCTCATCTGTGAGCACCGGGATGGTTCCGGCGGGGTTGGCGGCGGCGAGGGCGCCGTCTTCGTCAGACCATGGCCGCATCTCAACGAGCTGCGCCGGCAGGCCCTTTTCGGCGAGGGCGATCCGGATCATCCGCGAGGCGGGATCAAGGGGCATATGGAACAGGGTGCGCATGGCGCCTCGTTAACGCAGTAACCATGATGATAACAGCGCCAATCTCATGGCAAAACCGTAAGGCGCTATTTTCAGGCGATTTTTCCCCGGGCTCACGGCCTCCGGCAGGCGACTTGCAACGTCCCCGTTAAGGATTGGCGGGCGCGTCCCGCCCGGTCGGTAGCAGTCAGGGGTTGTCCCAGATGAACACGTCTCAAGGTGCATTCGAAACGGAGCTTGGCTGGCGGGCCTCGGCGCCCCGGGCGCGCCAGGCGGCGATGTCGATCTATTCATGGCGGGAGCCGGGCTGGTCGTTTTTATGGTCCATTGGCGCGGCGATCATTTTTGTCATCGCGGCGGCGCTCTCGCCGGCGTTGTTAAGTCTGTCGCCGACCGTTGACATGATTGCGCCGATCGCTGAGGCGCGCGCCGCAGCCGCGGGGCAGGCGGACCTCACCGCTCAATCGTCTCCGTTTTATCTCATGTTGCTGATGGCCGCGGATTTCTTTGTTGATGCGCCGGGCCGGGTGCATCTGGTCGCCAAGGCCATGGGCGCCTTTCTGGTGCTGTATCCGTTCGCCTATCTTGCATCGACACGCTTTCCGACGGCGTTTGGCGTCGCGGCGACCGCTTCGCTTGCAGGCTTCGCCGCGGCGCCGTTTTCAGGTCCTGCGGAACTTGGTCTCGCCTTGCTGCTGGTTTGCGGTCTGTCCTTTGTTTCGGTTTCCGCTGACGACAGTGCAGGGCGCGCGCGCTTTGAAGGCGCTTTGGGCGGGTGTGTTCTTTTCATTTTGTGGTTGCTGAATCCGGCCTTCGCCCTCCTTGGATTTATTCTGCTGTCGGTCTGTCCGTTTCTGACCGGGCGCTACAGTTTGTGGCGCTACGTTTTTGCTTTTGGCGCTTTTGCTGTCCTTGCAGGGTTAACGGAAGTGCTGGCGCCGGGGATGAATGTGGCGCGGGCTGCGGCGGCGCCGGAAACGCTGACATTGCACAACATCATTACAGGCGGTGAACGCAGCGCGTTCGGCCTTGGCGCGGCGGCTTTCGGCGCCGGTGTGATCATTCTCATGAGCGCGGTTTTCGGCGGCAAGCCTCACTGGAAAAACTGGGCGGCGGCGACCGGGTTGCTGATCGCTGGGCTTCTCGCCGCGCGCCTTGCCGGGGCCAATGCGCTGCCGGTCTTTGCGCTGGCGGCGGGGCTCGCCTGTTTCTCCGTTTCCTCGCCCTTCTATGACGGGCTTTTCCGCGATCATGACCGCGCCAGCGTGGCGAGCGCGCTTTCCGCCGGCGCGCTGACGCTGTTCTGGACTGGCGTCATCGCCATTCACGCGGCGGGTCAGTTCTCGCTCCAATATCAGGCCACAAAGACGGCGCCTGAAAATATTCGCTCAGAGCTGGCGCTGGTGCAGCCCGGGGGACCGACAATTGCGAAATGGGTCGAGGAGGGACGCTTCTCCACGCCGCAAGCGCGCGAGTTTTTCGCCCTGACGCCAGTGGATCAGTCGGCGATGCTGCTCGAAGCGGCCGCCCGGGCGCGCACGCTCACAGCCAAGGGTCTCGACATTGCGTTTCTAACCAGCGCCGATACGGCTTGTGTGCTGGCGGAGACGCGTCAATGCCAGGCGGACGGTCCTGCGGCCGCGCAAAAAGCCAATGTGGTGTTTGTGCCGCGTCTGGAGATGGATGCGAAAACCGCCGAAGCCAAAGGCCGCGCCGAGGCGCTCCTCTATACACAGTTCAAGATGGTGGAGCGCACGGCGTTATGGGAAATCTGGGTGCGCCGCGATTCCGGCGCGCCAGCTAATCTCTTCTCGATGTC
>JAUHYK010000039.1 GCA_030426465.1 Alphaproteobacteria bacterium | reverse complement strand
ACCGGTCAGGTTGGGTTCTTCGGCGCGGTTGTAGAAACCAATGACACTTCCGCATTTACAATCCGCTTGAAAGTCGAACGTGACGGCCGGATATCGGAAGTTGAAACGCTTGTTGTTCGCATCGCCTTTGGCGGTATTGATATTTTCGCCAACAAGAATTTCTGGGATAAGCCTGTGCTGAACGAAATCGTCCCGCCTGAGCGTCGCCGTAAACGCGAACGGATGATCACTCTCGCTGACGGATATTTCGATACGTTGCAACTCAATGACGGTGAAATTTTTACCAAATTTCATCCGGACTGCGATCGGGTCGAGAACGGTACGCAAAGCACTAACAACAAAGCATTTGCGGAAGCCGCAAATTACCCAATCGCCGCGCTTGGTTGTGAGGCGCAGTTCAAATTGGGTCAGTATAAATATGATGACGAGTTACGCGCCCGGCGGTTTCCGCTGATCGACGAGGAGCGGGGTCTCGTGCTGGCGGGCGGATTTATCGACCATGCCGGCCGGCTTGGTGATTATCATTTGACCGACGGAACGCCTCTGACATCGCCATTCAGGCGTCCGCACAGCTTCTACCTGCTTGAGCTCTTCAAGATTGATGATGGCGCTATACGCCAGATCGAGGCGAATTTTATAAATGTCCCTTACAAAATGCCGAGCCCGTGGGATCAACGATGAAAAAAGCAATTGGTGTTTTCCTTGTGGCGTCCATGCTTCTGCAGGCTTGCGGAGGCGGGGAAACGGAGCCCCAAGATCTAGCGACGGAAGCGCAGGTTTCGGCGACCGAAACGCATGAGGAACCGCAAGCCGACGCTGAAAGCGATGTGAGCCATCGCGGCGGGGGCGCGGACGGCGCGTATTATGCTGAACTGGACGGCATTAACCGGTCCAATGTTTCTTCGCTCGGCTTTGCCTGGGAATATCCTCTTTACACGAACAGAGGACAGGAAGCGACGCCGATTGTGATTAACGGCGTTCTGGTGACAAGCACCACAGCGGGCCGTGTCGTCGCCCTGGATGCCGTAACCGGCGAAGAGGTCTGGCGGTTCGACCCTGAGATCGACATGCAGGCGAACCGGGTCATTTGCTGCGATATGGTCAATCGCGGCGTGGCGGTGCAGGGCGGCCGGGTCTTTGTCGCTGCGCTGGACGGCGTTCTTTATGCGCTCGACTTCAGCTCCGGCGAGGTTTTATGGAAAGCGGACACCGATGACGGCTCGGGACGCGGCCTTGGCAGCACCGGCGCCCCGGAAATCGCCGGGGATGTTGTCCTTATCGGCAATAGCGGCGCTGAATATGATGTGCGCGGCTTTGTCACCGCATATGACGTTAAAACCGGCGAGCAGCGCTGGCGTTTTTACACGGTGCCGCATGACCCGGAAGCCGGCCGCCAGGAAAACCCTGAACTTGAAGAGGCCGTGAAAAGCTGGGACCCGGAAAGCCGTTGGGATATTGGCGGCGGCGGCACCGTCTGGGACGCCATTCAGTATGATCCGGAGTTTGATGCTGTTTACATCGGGACCGGAAATGGCGGTCCTTATCATCGCGCAAAGCGTTCGCCCGCGGGCGGGGACAATCTGTTTTTGTCGTCGATTGTCGCGCTTGATCCCAAGACGGGACGGGTGAAATGGCACTATCAGGAAACGCCGGGCGATAGCTGGGATTACACCGCGACCGCGCCGATGACCCTGACGCAACTCAATATCGACGGCGAAGAGGCGCCGGTCATCCTGCACGCGCCGAAAAATGGCTTTCTTTATGTGTTGGACCGGCGCGACGGAAAACTCTTGCGCGCCAACTCGCTTGTATTTCAGAACTGGACGTCCGGCGTTGATATGAAAACCGGGCGCCCTGTGATGACGCCGGAGCATGCGGATTATTCAACGGGTCCAAAGATCGTCTATCCGGGCTCTCCCGGCGCCAGCAACTGGCATCCATTCTCTTACAATCCGAGCACTGGCCTCTATTACGGCGCCGTTCTCGATATGGGGAACCTGTTGATGACGGCGCCTGATGCGAAGCCGTATAAATCGAAGGGGCTGAATACCGATGCGTCGCTCATATTTGGGCCGAACTTGCCGGATGTTTTACCGATGCTGCCGCCTTTTGTGCAGGACGCGGTAAAGGCTCTTCCCGAATGGAGCCGGGTTGAGGAAAGCCCGGCCAAATCGGAGTTGCGTGCGATCAACCCGTTAACGGGGGAAACTGTCTGGGCGGCGCCTTATGCCGGCTGGCAGGATCGTTCCGGCGTCATGTCGACGTCGGGCGGGCTTGTTTTCGCTGGCGATGTGCGCGGTTTTTTCAATGTCTATGAAGCTACGACGGGCGAGCTTTTGAAATCGATCGACACCGGCACATCCATTCTGGCGGCGCCAATGACCTATGAAGTTGATGGCGTCCAATATGTTGCGGTGACCGCCGGGTGGGGCGGCGGCGGATGGTCCTATGTGCCGCGCTATGGCGCCGCGTATGACCGCCAAAATGAAGGACGAGTGCTTGTCTTCAAGCTTGACGGCGGCGAAACGCCAAAGCCTGATTTACTTCCGCCGCTGGAGCCTGCGCCCGAGGCGCCGGAAGGCTTGTTCGCGGACGCCTCCCCCGACCTCATCGCAAAAGGCCGCACGCTGTTCTACGATAATTGCGCCATCTGCCATTCCAATCAGCATCGCTCTATTGCGCCGGACTTGCGCCGCATGCAGCCTTATACGCACGAGATTTTCAATGACATCCTGCTGGACGGATTGCTGGTCGATAATGGCATGCCTGCATGGGGCGATTTATTCTCCGCTGAAGACGCTGATGCAATCCATGCATTTCTGACCGATGAACAGCGCAGTGTGAGGGCGCGTGAGTTGAAAATGCAGGAGAAAGACATTCCGCTCGACGATCCCAGTCCCGCCTTATTGTCCAGCTACTGACATATGACCGAGCGCGGTTACAAAATTCAGTAGGCGACAGTTAGCCGTATTTTTTTTAGACGAGTGAAGAGGCGGATGCCTCAACAACTTCGCGCATCCATTTTTTGACATGGCGTATCCGGGCCGTATCGGCGACATCGCGATGGGTTGCGATCCAGAACCGCCGCTCCAGGGCGATTTTTTGCGGGAATAATCGGGTCAGTCCGCTGGCGAGAAAATTCGGCAAAACGCCGATGCCGCCGCCATGATGGATCATTTCGCGCTGGGCGTTGATCGATGTGCTGGCGAGGGAAGGTTTGAGGCTGGGATGGATTTCGTCGAGATAACGTAGCTCCGGCGCATAAAGAAGATCGTCCACATAGCCGACGATGCGGTGAGCGGGCAGGTCGTCGATTTTTCGCGGTTTGCCGTTGCGCTCCAGATAGGCGGGAGATGAGTAAAGCCCGAGGCGGTAAGTCGTGAAGGGTTCGACAATAAGCCGTGAATCGACCGGAGCGCTCAAGGTTACCGCGATGTCTACTTCCCGGATCGATGGCGACAAAAATCCGGAGTGCGCCGCAAGCTCGATCGAGAGCGCCGGGTTATCGTCGATTAGCGCCGGGATGACGGGCGCCAGGATAGCGCTGCCGAACCCTTCCGAAACGCTGACCCGGACCGTGCCGGCGACGAGTTGCTGCGCGACTGGCTGGTGCAACCTGCTGACCAGCGCTTCGATGCTTTCGCAGTCGCCAAGCACATTGCGCCCGATCGCAGTCAATTTAAGCCCGGTGGTCGATCGAACAAAAAGGGTGGCCTTGAGCGCGGTTTCCAGCCTGGCAACCCGCCGGCTCACCGTCGCTACATCGGCGCCGGTGATCGGCGCGGCGTCAGAAAAGGAGCCGCTTCGCGCCGCGGCGATGAAAAACCTGAAATCGTCCCACTGAATCATACCGGCTGGCCCTCCGCCTTGCTTGATGTGCAACTGGCTTTGCATTTTTGCAATTTTAAATGTGCATTATTGGCGGTATGCTGCAAGCCCCAAGATCTCCTATGGCTATGGCCTGGGCAATAGAAAGAGAATGGCGATGCAGCTTCACGGACATTTCATCAACGGCAAAGCAGTCGAAGGCGCGAGCGGCCGGACCAGCGATGTGTTTAATCCGACCACTGGCGAGGTTCAGGCCAAGGTCAGTCTCGCCAGTGTTGCGGAGGTGGCGAAGGCTGTCGATGCGGCGGAAAAGGCATTTCCAGACTGGGCTGCAACGAACCCTCAACGCCGCGCCCGGGTCATGTTCAAGTTCAAAGAGCTTGTCGAAAAAGACATGGATAATCTGGCGAAGCTGATCTCGTCGGAGCACGGCAAGATTTTGCCTGACGCGCGCGGCGACGTGCAGCGCGGGCTTGAAGTGATCGAGTTCGCCTGCGGCATCCCGCATCTTCAGAAAGGCGAATACACCGAGGCCGCCGGTCCTGGCATCGATGTTTATTCCATGCGCCAGCCTTTGGGCGTGGTGGCGGGTATCACGCCGTTCAATTTTCCGGCGATGATCCCGATGTGGATGTTCGGCGTCGCTATCGCCTGCGGAAATACATTCATCAATAAGCCGTCAGAACGCGACCCGTCCTGTCCATTGCGCCTTGCGGAACTGATGATGGAGGCCGGCGCCCCGGAAGGCGTGCTTAATGTCGTCAATGGCGACAAGGAAGCGGTGGACGCGATCCTTTCCGAGCCGCGCATCAAGGCGATTTCTTTTGTGGGCTCTTCCGACATCGCCAACTATATTTACGCCGAAGGCGCCAAACACGGCAAACGCGTGCAGGCGTTCGGCGGCGCCAAGAACCACATGATTATTCTGCCGGACGCGGACATGGAAAACGCCGTCAACAATCTCATCGGCTCGGCTTTCGGCTCGGCAGGCGAGCGCTGCATGGCGACGCCGGTGGCGGTGCCTGTGGGCGAGGGCACGGCGGACAAGCTGATCTCCATGTTGAAACCAAAAGTGGAATCCTTACGCATTGGTCCGTCGATGTCTGAAGATTCCGATCTCGGCCCGCTTGTTACGGCGGCTCACCGCGACCGCGTCGCTAATTATATTCAGATGGCGATCGACGAAGGTCAGCAGCCGGTTGTCGACGGACGCGATTTCAAGCTGCAAGGTTATGAGAACGGCTTTTTCCTTGGCGGGACATTGCTCGATCATGCAAAGTCTGGCCACAAAACCTATCACGAAGAAATTTTCGGTCCGGTCTTGCAGATTGCGCGCGCAAGCAACTTTGAGGAAGCGGTCGCGCTTCCCTCAAACCATCAATATGGCAATGGCGTTGCGATCTTCACGCGCAACGGCGCCGCGGCGCGCGAGTTTACGCAAAAGGTCAATGTGGGCATGGTCGGGGTCAATGTGCCGATTCCGGTGCCTGTCGCCTATCACACCTTCGGCGGCTGGAAGCGATCAGGCTTTGGCGACACAAATCAACACGGGCCCGAAGGCGTGAAGTTCTGGACCAAGATCAAAACCATCACCCAGCGCTGGCCGGAAGATGTGCAAGGCTCTGAGTTTGTCATTCCGACCATGGAGTAGCGCAAGACATGGATTTTTCTTTTACCGACGAACAGGAAGCCATTCAGGAGATGGCGCGGCGTTTCGCCGAAGATGAGCTCGCGCCTAACGCGGCGAAATGGGACGAGGAAAAACATTTCCCCGTCGAGGTGATCAGGAAATCAGCGGAGCTCGGTCTTGCGGGCATTTATACGCGCGAGGATGTTGGCGGGTCGGGGCTGGGGCGTCTCGATGCGGCGCTGATTTTTGAGGCTCTCTCGGCGGGGTGCACCGCGACGGCGGCCTATATCTCCATTCACAATATGTGTTCGTGGATGATCGATCGGTTTGCGTCGGAAGAACTGCGTCAGAAATATTGCCCGAAACTCACCTCTATGGAGATGGTGGCGAGTTACTGCCTGACCGAGCCGGGTTCCGGCTCCGACGCGGCGGCGCTGAAGACAAAAGCGGTGAAGGACGGCGACCATTACGTCCTGAACGGCTCAAAGGCGTTTATCTCCGGCGCCGGGGTTTCCGATCTTTATGTCGTGATGGTGCGCACCGGTGGCGATGGACCCAAAGGCATTTCAACGGTGCTCGTTGAAAAGGGAACGCCGGGGCTTTCCTTCGGCGCCAATGAGAAAAAGATGGGCTGGAACGCGCAGCCAACAGCAATTGTCACTTTCGAAGACTGCCGCATTCCTGTTTCAAACCGCGTTGGCGAAGAAGGCGAGGGCTTTAAATTCGCGATGATGGGCCTCGACGGCGGGCGTCTCAACATCGCCGCCTGTTCGCTCGGCACAGCGAACGCGGCGCTCAAGGCTGCGCTTGATTATTCGAACGAGCGCCGCGCCTTCGGCAAACGTCTCAACGAACAGCAGGCGCTGCAATTCAAGCTCGCCGACATGGCGACGGAACTCGAAGCGGCGCGCATCATGCTTTATCAGGCGGCGTGGAAATTGGATCAGAAAACGCCAGACGCAACGCGCCACTGCGCCATGGCGAAGCGTTTTGTCACCGATGTTGGTTTTAACATTGTCAATGAGGCGCTCCAGATTCATGGCGGCTATGGTTATCTGAAAGACTACCCGCTGGAACGGATGTTGCGCGATGTGCGCGTGCACCAGATTCTGGAAGGCGCAAATGAGATTATGCGCGTCATTGTCGCAAGAGATTTGCTGAAAGAATATCAGGGATAAAACGCCATGACGAAAATCGGATTTATCGGGCTCGGCAATATGGGCGGCCCCATGGCGGCCAATCTCGCAAAAGCCGGTTTTGCTGTGACCGCGACGGATCTTTCCATCGGCGCCGTGGACCGCGCCGTAGAGGCGGGGTGCGCGCGCGGCGCGACGGTGGCTGACACGGTGAAGGAAGCCGACATTGTCGTGACCATGCTGCCGGCGGGCGCTCATGTGCGCTCGGTTTACACGGAAAGCTATGGCGTGATAGCCAACGCCAAATCCGGCGCGCTGTTTATTGACTCATCGACAATTGATGTGGATTCCGCGCGCGCCGTGATCGCCGCCGCGAGTGAAAAGGGCTTTTCCATGGTCGATGCGCCGGTTTCCGGCGGCGTTGCGGCGGCTACCGCAGGGACGCTGACTTTCATGGTGGGCGGCGAAGCGGACGCTTTCGAGCGGTCCAAGCCTGCGCTGGAGAAAATGGGCAAGAATATTTTTCATGCTGGCGCCGCAGGAAACGGGCAGGTCGCAAAAATCTGCAACAATATGCTTTTGGGCATTTCAATGATCGCAACTTGCGAGGCGTTCAATCTTGCCGGCAAGCTGGGTCTCGACGCGCAGACGTTTTTTGACATTTCGTCGACGGCGTCTGGTCAGTGCTGGTCCATGACGAGTTATTGTCCGGCGCCGGGGCCAGTGCCGAATGCGCCTTCGAACCGCGACTACCAACCGGGTTTTGCTGCGGCGATGATGCTGAAAGATATGCGCCTTGCACAGGAAGCTGCGCATAAAGCGAAAGCGGCGACACCGCTTGGCGCTCAGTCCGAAGCGATCTATGCGCTGATGGAAGCGGCCGGAAAAGATGGTCTCGATTTCTCCGGTGTTATGAAATTGATCAACGGCGAACTCTAGCTGGGTAAAACGCCGTCACGTTGGAAAATTGCGTTGCAGCATTTTTCGTCATAGTGTCCCAGCGCATCACGAGCTCATGGGGATCGCTTTGAATTTCAAGAAAATTTTGGTTGCGAACCGCAGTGAAATCGCCATCCGCGTTATGCGCGGGGCGGCGGAGCTTGGGATCAAGACCGTCGCGATCTATGCCGAGGAAGACAAGCTCGCCTTGCATCGTTTTAAGGCGGATGAGAGCTACCAGGTTGGCGCCGGGCTGGGGCCGGTCAAAGCCTATCTTGATATAGAAGACATTGTGCGCATCGCGCGCAAATGCGGCGCCGACGCGATCCATCCAGGCTATGGCTTTCTTTCCGAGAACCCGGATTTTGCAGATCGCTGCGCCGAAGAGGGGATCGTCTTTATCGGCCCGTCGCCGTCGATCATGCGGTCTCTGGGTGACAAAGTCTCGGCGCGGATGATTGCCGAAAAAGCCGGCGTGCCGGTGGTCCCGGCAAGCGGTGTTTTACCCGACGATGAAGCGGAAATAAAAAAGGCCGCCGCGCAGGTTGGCTATCCGCTAATGCTCAAGGCGAGCTGGGGCGGCGGCGGACGCGGCATGCGCGTCATTGAGGATGAGTCAGAACTCCTCGCTGCGGTGGACACCGGCCGGCGCGAAGCGTTGTCGGCCTTCGGCAAGGGCGATGTCTATCTTGAAAAACTCGTCCGTCAGGCGCGCCATGTGGAAGTGCAGCTGATCGGCGATTCCCACGGCAATCTTCTGCATCTTTTTGAGCGGGATTGCTCGGTGCAACGCCGTCACCAGAAAGTCGTGGAGCGCGCGCCCGCGCCCTATCTCGATGAAGCGCAACGTCAGTCGCTATGTGCGCTGGCGTTAAAGCTCGGCCGCGAGGTCGGTTATAACAATGCGGGGACTGTTGAGTTCCTGATGGACGCCGAGACGAGCGCCTTTTATTTCATTGAGGTCAATCCGCGCATTCAGGTGGAGCATACGGTGACGGAAGAAGTCACCGGCGTAGACATCGTCAAAGCGCAGATCCGCATCGCTGAAGGGCAGGCAATCGGCTCGCCGGAAAGCGGCATCCCGGCGCAAGAGAACATCCATCTCAACGGTCACGCGCTGCAATGCCGGGTGACGACGGAGAACCCCGAAGAAAACTTCATTCCCGATTATGGCCGCATCGTCGCCTATCGCGGCGCGACGGGGTTCGGCATTCGTCTCGACGGTGGCACGGCTTATGCGGGCGCGCAGGTGACGCGGTTTTATGACTCGCTTCTTGAAAAAGTGACGGCATGGGCGCCGACGCCGGAAGAAGCGATCAACCGCATGTCGCGGGCGTTAAACGAATTCCGCATTCGCGGTGTCGCCACCAACCTCGTATTCCTCGCGAACCTCGTCAATCATCCGAAGTTCCGTTCGAACGATTACACAACGCGGTTCATCGATGAGACGCCGGAGTTGTTCGAATTTCCCAAGCGTAAAGATCGCGCGACCAAACTTTTGCGCTTCCTCGCTGACGTGAATGTCAACGGCAATCCGGAAGTGAAGGGCAGGGCGGAACCTGCGCGCCATGTAGATCCGCAATTGCCGGATGTTACCGGAAGTCCTGTTCCGCCGGGCCTGCGCGACAAGCTGAAAGAACTAGGCCCCGCCGCATTCGGCCAATGGGTGCGGGAACAGAAACAAGTGTTCGTCACCGACACGACGATGCGCGATGCACATCAGTCGCTGCTGGCGACGCGCATGCGGACCTATGACATGGTTCAGGCGGCGCCTCATTACGCGCGGCGGTTGCCCAACCTCTTTTCGCTTGAATGTTGGGGCGGGGCGACTTTCGACGTCGCCATGCGCTTCCTGAAAGAAGACCCGTGGCGTCGGCTGGAGTTATTGCGCGAGGCGGCGCCGAACATCCCGTTGCAAATGCTCCTGCGCGCCTCGAATGCGGTCGGATACACCAACTATCCGGACAATGTCGTTCAGTATTTTGTGGAGCGCGCCGCCGATACGGGCATCGATATCTTCCGCGTGTTCGATTCCCTCAATTGGGCGGAGAATATGTATGTCGCCATGGATGCGGTGCAAAAAACCGGCGCCCTATGCGAAGCCGCGATCTGTTACTCCGGCGACCTGACAAGTGAACACGAAAAGAAGTTCACCCTCGATTACTATCTGAAAATCGCCAAAGACCTTGAGGCTCATGGCGCGCATATGCTGGCGATCAAAGACATGGCGGGGGTTGCGAAACCGCGCGCGGCGAAGCTGCTCGTGGCGGCGCTCAAGGAAGAAACCAAGCTGCCCGTTCATTTCCATACCCATGACACCAGCGGCGCGTCCTCTGCTTCAGTTCTGGCGGCGGTCGATGCGGGCGTGGATGTGGTCGACGCGGCGCTCGATTCCATGAGCGGGCTCACCGCGCAACCGCCGCTCGGGTCTATCGTGGCTGCGCTGCATGGCGATGTTCGCGACCCCGGTCTTGATGACGGAGCGATCCGCGAATTGAGCTTTTACTGGGAGGCGGTGCGCGATCTCTACGCCGCCTTTGAAAGCGATGTGCGCTCCGGCGCATCGGAAGTTTACCTCCACGCCATGCCGGGCGGTCAGTTCACAAACTTACGCGAACAGGCGCGCTCTCTCGGGATTGAGGGCGAGCGCTGGCATGAGGTGGCGCAAGCCTATGCTGACGTCAACGAGATGTTCGGCAATATCGTCAAGGTGACGCCAAGTTCCAAAGTCGTCGGCGACATGGCGCTGTCCATGGTCTCGGCGGGGCTGGCGCGCGCGGATGTGGAGAATCCGAAAAAGGACATTTCCTTTCCGGAATCGGTCGTGTCTTTTTTCCATGGCGATCTCGGCCAGCCCCATGGCGGCTTCCCCAAAGCGCTGCAACAGAAAATTTTGAAAGGCGCAACGCCGATTACCGATCGGCCGGGCAAACATATGGCGTCCGTCGACCTTGAGGCCAAGCGCACTGAGACCGCAGAGGCGTTGGGCGTCGTGGTCGGCGACAATGACCTCGCTTCGGCGCTGTTATATCCAAAGGTGTTTGCGAGTTTCGCAGGCTTCCGCGCCGAATATGGCGACATGAGCGTTCTGCCAACGGACGAGTTTTTCTATGGCCTGCCGCCGGAGAAAGAAATTTCCGTCGAAATCGAACACGGAAAAACTCTGATAATTCAGTGCCAGTCGGTCTCGGACGCCGATGAGGAAGGACTGGCGCGAGTGTTCTTTTCCCTGAACGGCCAACCGCGCACGATCAAGATCCGCGATATCTCGCGTGAGGACAAAAGCGTCCAGCGCGAAAAGGTGAAAGCCGGAGACGCAAAGGCGGTCGGCGCGCCCATGCCCGGCGCCGTCACCGAAATTCGTGTTGCGCCCGGCGACAAGGTGAAGGCGGGGGATGCGCTCATCATCCTTGAAGCCATGAAGATGGAGGTGAAAGTCGCCGTCGAGACCGACGGCGTGGTCAAGCGCATCGCTGTCGCCGCCGGCGACCAGGTTGACGCCAAGGACCTGCTGGTCGAGCTGGAATAGCGTCCGCCATTAGCTCTGCGATATCAGCGAAGCTGAACTGGCGTCCCCGACAGGATTCGAACCTGTGGCCCCCAGATTAGGAAGCTGATTAAGGGCTCTGTTTTTTCAGAGACTTTTAGCAAACCGGCCAATAATCCGACCGAAACAAATCAAGAGCTTACGGCGCGGCTGCAAACCGAAAAGCGGGTGCGCAAGGCGTTGTCCGATTGGAGCGCTATGGCGTTCACGGGCGACGTAGCCTGCGCCATCTTTGCGCCGTCCCCTACAGTCCGGGCAACATATGGCGGCCCGCTTTGCGGGGAACAGGTCATCTTTCTGGAAGGGCTTCTGAACGGCGGCGACGTGACCGTCATTCAGGGCTTTAAGCAAAAGCTTGTCCTGATGGATGAGGCGGCCTTCACCGCGATCATGGAGGCGCATCATGGCGTCTAACCGTGATCTTGAGGAACTCGCCAGCCTTTACAGTAAGGCGCAGGGCGCAACGCAGGAGTTGTCTTTCTGCGTCGATAGGTTGCCCAATCATTTCAAAGCCTGCGCCGACGATTTGAAGCGCGGCAAGGCCGTATCTGTCGAGAACATCGAATATCAGGGAACGCTTTTGAAGACGCGCGCCAGCGCTGCGCTCAAAGCCATAGGCGCACTACACGCGCACGCGGCGGCGACGTTCCCCGAACAGTCAATCGAACATGAGGAGGCGGCCTGAAAAGAATAACGCCCCGGCTAGCGGGGCGCTCATCGCGTGGACGGTTTGGAAGACAGTGGCGCGCGATGACGAAGGCATACCACGGGGCGCGATCAAATGCCAAGGGCAGTCCGAAAGGTTGAAGCCTGATCGCCGGGAGCACGGACGCTCTCGCAAGTAGCAACCAACTGATGCGCAGTCCGACATGACGCATCGGGCCCAAAGCGACGGGACGGCTCCGGCCAACACGCACGCGGAGGGCATGGGAACACCCCGGCCATTAGGCGGGGGCTGTTCGTCCTATGCCCTTCGCTCTGGAACTCACCAGCCAACACGCAGGCGCAGACGTTGAAGTTAGAGAGATGATGAGAGTTGAGACGATGAACGGGAAAGAAAAAAAAGCGCGAGCGAAAACTCGCCGCTGCGCACCCCGTTTTATGGTCCCAATAGTCGGCTTTACCTTTTTGTCCAGACCGCGACATTTTTGGGCATCTTTTTTATCACTTTGCGGGGGCCCCAATGGCTAGGCCCCGGAAGCTGACAAGGCGGGCCCTTCACGGCCTCGACGACGCCGGGAAAGCGGTGCGGTTCCTAGAGACGCTGCGCATCCCGGAGGGTCCGAAGGCTGGCGCTCAATTGCGGCTGGCGCCCTTTCAAAAACAATTCATTGAGGGCGCGCTTGCGCCGCAGATTGACGTGGGCGTGTTGAGTGTCGGGCGCGGCAATGCGAAGTCGGCGCTTGCGGCTGGCGTTGGGCTCGGCGCCCTCACCGGGATCTGGGATGATCAGCCCCGCCGGGACGTGATCGTCGCCGCCAGAACACGCGATCAGGCTAAGGTGGCGTGGAATTTCGCGGAAGGGCTGGCGCGTTCGCTTCCTGACGACATGCAGGCCCGGCTGACCTTCCGGCGCTCGCCGCGCCTTGAAATCGAATTCGAAGACGCGGATGGCCCGCATATCCTTCGCGCTATCGCGGCGGATGGCAAAAGCGCGCTCGGCTCCGGTCCGACGATGGTCATCATGGATGAGCGCGGACATTGGGCGCGCGATAAGGGCGATTCGCTCGAAGCGGCGCTTCTCACCGGCCTTGGCAAACGGCAGGGACGCGCGCTGATTATCTCGACTAGCGCCAATGACGACACGCACCCGTTTTCACAGTGGATCGATAACCCGCCGCCGGGAACCTACGTTCAAGAGCATCGCCCGGAGCCTAGCCTCCCTGCCGACGATCTCGCGAGCTTGCTGATCGCCAACCCCGGTGCTCGATACGGCGTCGGCGCATCGCTGGAATGGCTACAGGCCGCAGCGGCGCGGGCGATTGCGCGGGGCGGTTCGGCGCTCGCCAGTTTTCGGCTCTATCACCGCAATGAGCGTGTATCCGGCGAGACGCGGGACAATCTTCTGACGCTTGACGAATGGTTATCCTGCGAGCGGTCATCACTGCCGCCAAAGGACGGGCCTGTTTTCGTCGGGATTGATCTCGGCGGCTCCGCCTCGATGAGCGCGGCCGCGCTTTACTGGCCCATGACCGGGCGGCTTGAGGTTTACGGAACATTTCCGTCCGATCCGTCATTGCTGGATCGCGGCGCATATGATGCCGTCGGCGACCGCTATGTCCGTATGTTCGAGCGTGGGGAATTGACGGTCATCGGCGCAAAGACCGTTCCCGTCGCCGCATGGCTGGGCGAAGTTTTCCGCCGGGTTGAAGGTGAGAAAGTCGGCGCGCTTCTCGCGGACCGATACAAGCAAGCCGAAATCAGCGAGGCAGTGCAGCGCGCGGGCATCACGGCGCCGGTTATCTGGCGCGGCTTTGGCTTCCGGGACGGTTCCGAAGACATTGAACGCTTCCGGCGCGCTGTCTTCGATGAAAAGGTGCAGACGCTCGAAAGCCTGTTGATGCGCTCGGCAATGGCCGATGCGATTTGCCTTCGCGATCCGTCAAACAACATGAAACTGGCGAAAGCCCGAAGCCTTGGCCGTATCGATGCTGCGTCGGCGACGGTTCTAGCTGTTGCAGAAGGCGCACGCCATATCGGTCGCCCTGCTTCTAAGCCTGCGAGGTTGATATGGGCTTAGCATCAATCATCCATCTTATCGCGCCACTCGTTGAGAACTTCGATCAAAACATCGACCTGCTTTTGCGTTGTCGCAAGCGGGAATTCGCCGATCATCGACCTGATGTTTCCGTGATGATCTTGGAACAGCAAATTTTCCAAGATGTAGTCCCGGTATTGTTCGGCGTTGGATCTGAACATCGTCGGAATATCCATCGCCTGCGCATCTTCCGGCAGCGATACCTCAAGGTAGCCAGTGTATTTCGTCATGAGCCGTTTTCCTTTTTGGAGTGTCATCAATGCGATATGTAAGACACTCCAAATCTATCACATCAACGCCGCGTTGGAAGCGCCTTCGCTTTGAAGCCTTGCGCCGCGACGGCTTCGCCTGCGTCGAATGCAAGGCCCGCTATGGGCTCCAGGTCGATCACATCAAGCCGGTTCGGTCATATCCCGAACTCGCTTTCACGCTTTCCAACCTTCAAAGCCTTTGCGCGTCCTGTCACTCACGAAAGACGCGCATTGAAATCGGACTAGCTCCGTATGCCTACAAATTCGGCGCATGGAATGATGCCGTTCAAGAACTCACAGTGAGAAAAAACAGGAGAAACCCATGTTGGAGTCAGTAAAAATCCAGAGGCGGCAATCTGAAATCCGCCAATCCCTCGCCGAACTTGTCGGCAAGGACAAGCCTACCGATGACGAAACCCGTTCAATGGAAACATTGGACAAGGAATATCGCTCGAATGAAACCCGCTACCGCGCGGCGCTTATTTCCGAAGATGAGGAACGCCGGGCCGCGAATGATGACTTTGAGACCCGTTCGGAGCGGGAATGGTCCGATCTCATGGGCCGTTTCGAGCTTCGCCAAGTGGCGCTTGCGCTTGATGAGGGCGCAGCGCTTTCTGGCGAGACGGCGGAAATCGTTCAAGAGATGCGTTCCAAGGGCGGTTATCGCGGAATTCCGGTTCCCTATGCCGCGCTTGAAACCCGCGCCGGCGAAACAGTCGCCAGCGGCACGCCGGACCCGAAAATGACGGCGCCGATCATTGATCGCATCTTCGCGGAGTCAGTGTCGGCACGCATGGGCGCGCGTGTCGTCAACATCAATTCCGGCCTTATGGAATATCCGGTTGTGACTTCCTCTGTCACGGCGGGCTGGGCCGCAACAGAAACCGGCAGCGTCGCCGGTCCGACCGTTTACGCGACAACGGATCGCCCGCTTGATCCGTCGCATACTCTCGGCATCACGATGAAAATCACCCGCAAATCGCTGAAACAATCGGGCGATGCGCTGGAAGCGGCGGTCCGCCGCGATATGTCCGGCGCTATCACCGAAGCTGTTGACCGGGCGACTTTCACCGGCGCCGGATCGTCGGGCGAGCCCACGGGCGTCATCGCTTTGGCGTCCGGCGTCGGCATCACCGAAACCGACGTTTCGGCCATCGCGAGCTATGCTGTCTTCAAAGCAGCGGCGCGGCGCATGATGGACGCAAACGCGGCAATGAAACCAAGCGCCTTACGCTGGCTGATTCGTCCGCTCACCTATTCCATTCTTGACGGCGACGTGCTTACCGGAACCGCTGACTCCGAATGGGACCGCCTTGTTCGCCGGTTCGGCGAAAGCGCCTTCACCATTTCCGACAATGCGCTTCCCGCATCGGAAGCCGAAGACGGGACCGACAAAGGCGCGCACACGATTGTCGCAACGGCGGTCACCGGCGGCACGCCGCCAATCTTCGTGGGCATGTGGGGTGGCTTGGATGTCGTCAGGGACCCATATTCCGACGCCGCCTCTGGCGGACTGCGCCTTACCGGCCTGGCGACGATGGATGTCACGATCTCGCGCGCGGCGCAGATTGAAATTCTCAACAATGTGCAGGACCGCGCATGATGACAGTGACCTTGCATAAAAGGCAGGTTGCGCATGTCCAACGCGAAGGCCCGCGCAAACTTGCGGGCCTCGCAGCGGTCTATGATCGCGAAACCGATATTGGCGGCGTGCGCGAGCGTATCGCGCGGGGCGCATTTGAACGCACGTTATCGACGGACGCGGAAGTTTTGGCGTTTGTCGATCACGATGCGGGCAAGTTGCTGGGCCGCCGATCTGTTGGAACGCTTCGCATCGCTGATAGCGATGAGGGATTGTCTTTTGAAGTCGATCTTCCTGAGACAACTTTAGGCCGTGACGTTCTCGCGCTTGCGGAGCGCGGCGACCTTGGCGGCATGTCTTTCGGATTCATTATTCCGAAAGGCGGCGAGCGGCGCGACGGCAATGTCCGCACTCTTACGCAAATCGACCTTCGAGAAATTAGCGTTGTTTCGAGCTGGCCCGCTTATGACGGAACGCGCGTTGAAGCGCGCAACTGGCATCCCGGCAATCGCACCGGCGGTCAGCTTCCTGATTTTCTTAGGAGGTATCGGTACTAATGGCGACGACGCTTAAAATCACGGAAGGCGTTCCGGCTTCTTATCCTACTATTGAAACCGGGCTGACTTCGCCAAGTGCTGAATTTCTCTCCGCCGTGTGGCGCCGGATTGAAAGCTATATCGCCTGGCGCTGGAATGAGCGCAGTTGTGAATTCATCGCCTCGGGCGATGGGTTTTGGGAACCGCCGTTAAAACCGGCGACGTTCACGGCCACGGAATATTGGAATAGCAGTGATGCGTGGGAAGAGGTCACGCTGCGGCCTTCACCGCTTGGCGGCTACCTTCTGGATAGTGGAACATATCGATTCACAGCGACGCTTGGCGACACGGAAACACCGCCCGGCGTTATTCAGGAAGCCTATATCCGGCTTGCAAATTATTTGAATGAAATGGACGGACGCGAGCTTTCGCTAAAAGCGACTTCGATTGAGGGCATCGGTTCTTTTGAATTCGCGGCGCCTAATCTTGCGGCGCGCGCCATGCAGTTTAGCGGCGCCGCTGATCTCTTGCGGCCTTTCAGAAATTTGGGAGCGAACTAATGCGCTGGCCTTGGTCAAAACAAAAAAATGAAACGCGCTCGGCATCGAGCGGGTTCACGGCTGAAATCATGGCCGCGCGCGAGTCCTATATCAGCGGACGGCGCGGCATCGGCGAACTGACGGCGACGGTTCAAAGCTGCATATCGCTTTGGGAAGGCGGTTTGACGATTGCCGATGTGAGCGGGACCGCTTTTCTAAAGCCTCGCGATCTCGCCATGATTGCCCGTTCTCTCGCCCTCCGCGGTGAGTATGTCGGCTTGATCGCCAGTGATAGGTTGCTACCTGCTGCCGATTGGGATTTGAGGACGCAAGACGGCATCCCTACGGCCTACCGGCTTTCAATCTCAGAAGCGGGCGGCGGGCGCACCATGACCGCGCTGGCGCCGGAAGTTTTGCATATTCGCATCGGCGCCGATGTTGCCGCGCCTTATTACGGCCAGGCGCCGTTGCGTCGCGCGGCCATCTCCGCCGGTCTTCTCCATGCCGTCGAAGATGCGCTGCGCGATGTTTTCGAAAATGCGCCGCTCGGATCGAAAATCGTTCCGTTTCCAGAATCGCCCGACACTGACAATGAAGCGCTTTCGAGAGGCTTTCGCGGCAAGCGCGGGCGGATGCTGTTGCGGGAATCGGTGAATGTGACGGCGGGCGGCGGTCCTGCGCCTCAAAGCGACTGGCGCCCGGCGGATTTGTCGCCTGATCTTTCAACGGCGATGACAAAAGAAACGCTTACCGCCGCGCGGGATGCTATCGCCGCGAGTTTCGGCGTACTGCCAAGCTGGCTTTCATCGAATGCAACAGGCCCGCTTGTTCGGGAAGCGCAGCGCCAGCTTGCGCAATGGACATTGCAACCGATCTGCGAATTGATCGAAGAAGAAGCCAGTGAAAAGCTTGGCGGCAATGTCGAGCTTGATTGCCTGCGACCCTTGCAGGCTTATGACGCAGGCGGACGCGCTCGCGCGCTTTCAGGTGTAATTCAGGCGTTTTCGCAGGCGAAGGATGCCGGACTATCGCCGGAGCAAATGAAACAGGCGCTCGCGTTCATCGATATGACGCCTGCGGATTATCGGAATTGACGGTTGTCATTTGGGGCCGTCAATGCGCCAGCGGGCGGTGCGCTTAAACACCCGCAGTTGCGGCCGGTTTTGACGATCCGGTGACGCAGCAACCCGCCCGCGTTCGGGCACAAAAAGCCCCCGCCAGCTACTGACCGGCTGGCGGGGGCTATTTCTTTTTAACAAGTTCGTTATTTTTGATTGCGAGCAGAATTTCAGGCATCCGCCCTATAAATGCGAAACTGCTTCCCATTGAGCCGCCGCCAGCCAATGTCGCTATTCCTGCCGCCCCAAATTGATCTGAATAATCAGCAAGCACGATTCCGTTTTCGTTGCGTCGCAAGGAGTTGAGGGCGAAATGTGGAAGCACGCTAATCGCATAAGCGACCCGCCAGAATTCTTGGGTATCAATGCGCCCCATCCCGAGATTGTAAAACGCTCGTCCTATGTATTCCGCAGACCGGTCACTTTCTGTGCGGTCTATGTATGAAAGCAATAGAAACCCGACTTTTTCGTCTGGTGCGCTCACTGTGAGTTCATGAATGACGCTACTTCTTTGCGCAGCGCTGAGTTCGTGCACGGATGTGATAAATCGAATGATTTTCTGTTCTAGAATTTTATCGCGGATACCAACTGTCACTGCGCTGACAGCTTTCACAATCGATACCGCGTCGGCGCCTTCTTTGAGACCTTCATAGATGGCTTCAGCGACAGCTATGGAGGGATTGTTGGTCATTTGCCGCTCAGTCGAACCCCCGGCCCGCCGCCGTTTTCAGGGATGAATTGCACCCCTTCAGATTCCAGAGCGTCAACTATGGCCTCGACAGACTCGTCAGCGGCTTTGATTGTCGTCTTACCTTCGGAGCGTTGAACGGTAGGGACGCTAACCCCTGCGGCTTCAGCGAGGTCAGATTGCGACCATCCAAGAAGCGCGCGTGCGGCGCGGATTTGTGCTGGCGAAGTCATGCTTGATGTATTTCCATCAGTATTGTATGATGCGTTTCCATCAGTAACGTTATTTGAAAGGAAAAGCTATGAGCGAGCAGTTTTTAAACGCATGGCATGAATGGCGACGCGCCAACGGCGCTTTGAGTGCTACACCGGAGAAATACGGAAATCCCGGTCAAGAGGCGCTTTGGGCGGATCAGCTTCGTGCGCTCGATGCCGTGTTAACGGCTCCGGCCAAATCAGAGTGGGAGATTCAGGAAAAATTCCAGATATTTCAGGCTTCTGTTCTCGATGCAGATGAGCAAGGCCGTCGAACCGACAGGCGTGAGCATGTTTGGTTTTCCAGCCTTATGGCCGATGCGCTTACAGCTGCAGGAGAGAACCATGCCTAGAGAAATCAGAGAATTCGAGGCGGCTTGGTCGCGTTATGCTGCGGCGAGCGTCGCTTACTACAACCCAAACACCGGTGACATTACTGATGAGGTGGGCGAGGAATTTCACGCGGCGCAAGACGCCATGATGCTGACGCGAGCGGGTAATGAGGACGACCTTTGGCGGAAGTGGGGCGTTCTTGATGAAAATCTGCCTGAGGCGGTGCGCGGTGGTGGTCTGCGCGGAAGCCGAGAAATGGTCTGGCTAGCAGCCATCAAGGCGGATGTTGTGACCCTGGGCATTGGTAGTCGCTGAAGACGTCTCTCTGATGAACGTCGGCTGACAGACATGTAGACCGTGAAAAAGCGACAAATCCAGCAACATGGCCCTTGACCGTGTAATCCATTCCATGCTTTAAGCGTGTTAGAGATTACACGGAATTATCATGAGCGAAACTGATCCAAAATTTGATCCGGCAGGCTTGGAAGAGATCACGGGCTTTAGCCCAGAATTCATGCGCGAAGCGCGCCGCCGGTTTTTCGGCGGTTTCTTTGGCCGCCAACAATCTAATGGGCGTTGGGCGTACAACATTAGAGACGTTGTTGGCCTTGTCGTGGGGCGTCGCCTTCATGAACGCGGATTTAGGCAGGAACTCGCGTTCACAGTAGGTGTGGCCAGCGCCCCTTATGTGATTGGTCATCTAATCGATCCTACCGACGTGTGCAAAAACAATTGCGTTATTGCATTCCTCGATGTGACCGATCCTGAAAAATACGCTTGGCCGATCGTAAGTGTTAACGATCTTCCTGACGTCTTTGCCAATAACGATAGGGAATCCTGTCTCTTTCCAATTCGTCCGTTAGCGGAGGCTTTGCCTCCCGAGATAAAAATCCTTGTTATTGATGAGGTGCGCGACTGATGCCAATAGCGCCCGTCCGCCAATCTCAAATCATGCGCGCGGTGAAGGCCGTGCAGGCCGCAGGGGTTCCTGTTGGCCGCGTAGAAGTTGCGCCTGACGGGACCATCAATATTCACACAAATATGGGCAAGGTCGAAACCGACGACGACGCGCTCAACGAATGGTTGAAGAAAAATGCGCGTGAAGCTTAAGGGCATCAACAAGGTGAAGAAGCGTCTCGCCGACAACACGGTGAAGACGTTCTACTATCATCGTGCGACGGGAACGCCGCTTCCGGGCAAGCCGGGCTCCGCTGAATTCATGGCGGCGTTTGCCAAGGCGGATGAGATTGCGCCGAAGGATACTGGCACGGTCGCCGCGCTGATCCGGTCTTATCTCACATCCTTGAAGTTTGAAAAAAAGCGCGCGACGACGCAGCGCGAGTATAAGCGCATGGCCGCGCACGTCGAAGACAAGTTTGGCAGTATGCCGATCCGGGCGCTGCGTTCGCCGAAAGTGCGCGCCGTGTTTCTCGCCTACCATGAAGAAATCGGGCGCGACCGTCCGCGCGAGGCCGACAACCGGCTTTCGGTATTGTCGGCGATCTTCTCCTATGCGGCGTCGCGTGGCGCCATCGCTGAAAACCCGATCAAGGGTTTCGAGCGGCTCTATGATTCGGACCGTTCCGACAAAATCTGGCTGGAAGGCGACATCAAGAAATTCATGAAGGGGGCGCCACTGGAACTGCAGCAGGCGTTGATTCTGGCCCTTCACACCGGCCAGCGCTACGGCGATCTCGTCCGGCTCCGCTGGGCCGATTATGACGGTGAAACCCTCAATCTTTGCCAGTCCAAGGGCAGCCGCTCGGTTGCCGTGACGGCGACGGCGACGCTCCGGGCGATGCTCGACGGCATGGACAGGCGCGGCCCGTTCATTCTCACCCGCCCCGATGGGCGCCCCTGGTTCACTGAGAAGGATGACAAGGCGCTGGGGAAGGCGTGGCACGCGCGCATGAAGGATTCCGGCATCTATCCGAAACCATGGGATGAGATGACGAAGGAAGAAAAGCGCGGTCAGCTTCACTTCCATGACATTCGCGGAACGGCGGTCACGCTTCTTTCAGAGGCGGGCGCCACGCCGCAACAGATCGCCGGGCTCACCGGTCACAGCATCAAGTCGGTTTACACGATCTTGGAAAAATACATGGCGCGCACACCCGCGCTTTCCAAGGCCGCAATCATCGCTTTTGAGAACGCAGCGGCAACGAAATTTGCAAACCAACTGCAAACCACGAATGCGAACGGGAGCGCGTAAAATGGAAGTGACTGTTCTTGAAAAAGAAACTGGCGTCCCCGACAGGATTCGAACCTGTGGCCCCCAGATTAGGAATCTGGTGCTCTATCCTACTGAGCTACGGGGACGCGAGCGGGCTGCTTTCTAGCCCATATCGCGCTGCACCAAAACCATTCGCGGGGCTGGCCGCCTAAATTTCCCGAAAACGTCTTGGAATCGTTTTCCTTTAGTTGATTAACCGCCATAATTGGCTGGCGGTATCCGGCGGGGACCATCCGGGCGGAGTGGCGTTAGGCGGGAGACGATATGATTGCGCGCAGACAATATGTGATTGCGGCGGCCGGCATTCTGGCGGCCTTTGCGGCGGGGCTTCTTCTGGGGCGGACCATAGCCCCCAATTCTGGATCGCGGGGCGCGCCGAACAGCCAGCCCGTCGTTTCAGCCGAGACGCGTGGGCAGGCTCAGCGCCGGCCGTTCCAGGAGCGCCGGTCAGATAATGCGGAGCGGCCGGAGGTCGTGGAGGCGAAGAACTTCGCTTACCGGCGCCTGCGCCTTGATACCGGGACGGCGACTCCGAAAGCCTGCCTTCAGTTCAATCGCGAGCTGAATGATGGCGGCGACGTCAATTATAGCGATTTCGTCCGTGTCAGCCCCGCCGACGGATCGGCTATCGAGATTGACGGGACATCGCTTTGTCTCACCGGTCTGGAATTCGACAAGGACTACCGTGTGCGCCTGCGCGCCGGGCTGCCTTCCGCCAAAGGCGAGCGCCTTGAGCGCACTGAGGAAGTGACCGTCGCTTTTGGCGACAAGCCGTCTTATGCGGGCTTTGCCGGTGATGGCGTCATCCTGCCGCGTCTTGAAGCAGACGGGATCGGCATCGAGACCGTCAATGTGGAGAAGGTGGAGATCACCGTCTACCGCGTTTCCGACCGTTCGCTTGCGCGCAAGAATATCGTCGCCGGCGAAGCCAGCGGCGAGGATCGCTATTCCTATATCTGGGATCAGGAAGACGGTCAGGATGTGGGCGTTAAAGTCTGGTCCGGCGAGCTTGCAACCGCGGGTGAGCGCAATGAGACCAGCACTACTGTCTTTGCACTCGGCGCGGCGCTCGGTGAGTTGAAACCGGGCGCTTACTTCCTGCGCCTCAAGGATGTGTCGCCAGGCGCGGATGATCGCCGCGCCGCATCGGCCTGGCGCTGGATTGTATTCACCGACATGGCGCTGACCACTTATTCCGGCGCTGACGGCATTGATGTTTTTGTGCGTTCAATTTCTACAGCGCGCGCCATGGCTGGCGTTGAGCTGACCTTGATCGCCGCCAATAACGATATTCTTGCACGGGCTATTACCAATGGCGATGGCCG
Organism: Alphaproteobacteria bacterium; assembly: GCA_030426465.1. Lineage (GTDB taxonomy): Bacteria > Pseudomonadota > Alphaproteobacteria > Caulobacterales > Parvularculaceae > Hyphococcus. Next base: position 16,880 of record JAUHYK010000039.1, on the reverse strand, counting down.
CGCGCGTTTCAGCGAAGCGGCGGTCAATGGCGATTATCCGCTGACGCCGCGTATGTTGATGGCTTACGGGCCGCAGGATGACTACGCCGCACTCGATCTCGATCGTGCGCCGCTCGATCTATCGGACCGCGATGTGGGCGGGCGCTCTGCGCCGTCGAAAGTCGATGCATTCGTCTATCTTGATCGCGGAATCTATCGCCCGGGCGAAACGGTTCATGTCTCGGGTCTTTTGCGCGACGATGCTGGAAAAGCCATTGAAGACCGTCCGCTGACGGTCACGGTTCGCCGTCCCAACAGCACCGAAGCCGACAAGCGCCGGATCGATGCGCTGACCATTGGCGGCTTTACCTTCGATTACGCCGTACCGGCGTCGGCCCCGCGCGGCATGTGGTCCATTCAGGTCGAGGCGGATGGCGTTGATGGCTTTGTCGGGTCGGAACAGTTCTCGGTTGAAGATTTCGTTCCGCAGCGTCTTGAGGTGAAGCTCGAAGGCGATGAAAAAAGCCCGATCCGTCCCGGTGACGCGCGCGAGCTTTCCGTTGAAAGCCGTTTCCTTTACGGCGCGCCGGCGAGCGGGCTGGCCGTGGAGGCCGAGGCGCGGTTGCGTCTCGATCCCAATCCGTTTCCCGATTTTGGAAGCTATCGTTTCGGGCCGGTCAATGGCCGTTTCGATGAACGCTTTTTGACCTTGCCGAACACCACGACCGATGCGCAAGGGAAAGCCAGCATCGCGGTCAATGTCGACACTGCGCCGAAAAACTATGGCGCGCCCATGCGGGCGGATGTTGTTGTCGGCGTGGTTGAACCCGGTGGGCGGGTCGTGCGCGAGTCGGCGCGCATTCCGGTGCGCCCGGATGACGCCTATGTGGGGCTGAAACTCGCCAATGATGAAACGAGCTTCGGTCAGGGCGAAGAGGTTGGTGTTAACGCCGTACTGATCGACTGGCAGGGTCAGCCCATTGAAGGCGAGCTCGAATGGCGTCTTGTGGAAGAAGATTACTGGTTCGACTGGTATCGTGAGAATGGCCAGTGGCGTTGGCGCCGGTCTTTCCGCGATGTCCTGATTGCGGAGGGCCGCGGCAAAACCGGTCCTGAACAGATTGCAACGCTTGTCGGCCAGCGTGTCGATCCGGGCACCTATCGCCTCACCGTGTCCCAAGCGGGCGGCAAGGCGAAAAGCGACATCCGGTTTTATGTCGGCTGGCGGTCTTATGCGTCAGGTGCGGATTCGCCAGATCAGGCGGCGCTGACCTTGCAGACAGACAAGGTGACGCCCGGGTCGCGCGCACGATTGTTCCTCAATCCTCCTTATGAAGGCGAGGCGACAATCGTGATCGCCACTGACAAGGTGCATCTCGTTCAGCGCATGGGCGTTGAAGCGAAGGGTCGCGAGATTATCGTCGATACGGACCCGAGCTGGGGCGCGGGCTTTTATGTCATGGCGACCGTGGTGACGCCGCGCGATCCCGGCGACAGGCCGGTGCCGCGCCGCGCCATGGCGGTCTCTTATGTGCCGTTCGATATGTCGGCGCGTAAACTCGATGTCGCTATCGACGATCCGGAGGTCTTCCGTCCGCGTCAAAGGCTCGATCTTCCTGTGACCGTCGGCGGCGCCGCGCCGGGCTCAACAGTAATGATGACCGTGGCCGCAGTTGACGAGGGCATTTTGCGCCTGACGAAATTCGCATCGCCCGATCCGGTCGATTATTATTACGGCAAGAAACGTCTCGGCGTTTCCATTCGCGATGATTACGGCCGCATCCTTGACGCTAATCTCGGCGCCGCTGCGCGGTTTGGCGGTGACGCCATTGGCGGCGAAGGGCTGACGGTGGTGCCGACAAAATCGGTGGCGCTGTTTACCGGTCCCGTGACGGTCGGCGCTGGCGGTAAGGCGAGCGTTCCCATCGAAGTGCCTGACTTCAACGGCGAGTTGCGTCTGATGGCGGTCGCTTGGTCGAAGGATAAGCTTGGTTCCGATTCAGAACCGCTGACCGTACGCGATCCTGTGCCGGCGGAGCTTTCCCTGCCTCGTTTCCTCGCGCCCGGCGACACCGCGACAGCGACGCTCCTGATCGACAATGTCGATGGTCAGGCTGGCGACTACAAAGTCTCGCTTACGGGTCAGGGGCCAGTTGGTCTTTCAACCGACGAAACCTTCACGCTGGCGCAGGGCGAGAAGCAGACGAAAGCATTTTCGTTCACAACCGGCGAAGTTGGCATCGGGGCGGTCAGCCTCAGCGTTGAAGGGCCGGGCGGGTTTGCGGTTTCGCGCTCCTATCCAATTCAGTCGCGCACGCCATATTTTCCGGTAACAGAAGTTCGAACTGCGGCGCTTGAACCTGGTGAGACCTTCCAGCTTACCGATGCGGTCACACAGCCTTTCGTGCCGGGGTCAGCGGATGTCGCCGTGTCGTTCTCGCGTCTCGACGGAATTGAACCGGGGCCGCTGCTCGATGCGCTCTATCGCTACCCCTATGGTTGCTCTGAACAGTTGACGAGTTCGGCGATGCCGCTCCTCTTCGTTGATGTGCTCGGCGGCGAAGTGGGCAAGGGGCCGGAGCGCGCTGTGCGGCCGCGTGTACAGAAAGCCGTGAACGAGCTTCTCAACCGGCAATCGCCTGACGGCGCGTTCGGTCTGTGGCGGGTTGGCGATCGCTGGGCCTCGCCCTGGCTCGGCGCCTATGTCACCGACTTCCTCTATCGCGCCAAGAGTGAAGGCTATGGTGTGCCGGATGAAGCGCTCGATCGCGCGTATGAGTCGCTTGCTGATATTGCGCGCGTCGATCGCTGGTATCTTGCAAGCTACCAGACCAGCGTTCCGGAATTTACGAACAACAATGACACGCGTGAATTCCTGAAACGCCGTTCCGCCGCCTATGCGCTATATGTTCTGGCGCGGGCTGGCCGGGCCGACCTTTCCGACCTTCGTTATTTCCACGATGCGTTGCTTGAAGGCACGCCGAGCCCGTTGGCGCGGGCGCATATCGGCGCGGCGCTCGCCATGATGGGCGATCGCGCCCGCGCAGAAAGCGCCTTCCAGCAAGCGATGCAGGCGGTGGGCTGGCAAAATCGAGGCGACTACTACCAGACCAATCTGCGGGATGTGGCTGGGCTCGTGGCGCTGGCGGTGGAGTCCGGCCAGACCGACAAAACTGAAGCGCTTGTCGAACAGCTCAAGACCTATATGAAAGAGCCCCGCCGCATGCACACGCAGGAAAAGGCGTTCACGCTGCTTGCGGCGCAGGCGCTTCTGCGGACGTCGGAGGCGGTGGAGCTGACGGTCAACGGCCAGAGTCTTACTGACTTGCCGCCGGCGCCGTCATTCGCGCCAAATGATGCGGAAATCGAAGACGGTGTTTCCTATCGCAATGACAGTGAGGGGCAAATCTTCCGCTCCCTGACGGTGTCAGGTTCGCCGACGACTGCGCCGCCTGCCGTTGCGCAAGGATTTTCCCTGACAAAACGAGTCGCCACTCGTGACGGCCGTCCGGCGGATTTATCCAGCGTGCGCCAGAATGATCGGCTTGTTGTTGTCATCAGCGGGACGGCGACGGATCAGCGCCTTCATCCGGCGGTGATCGCGGACCTCTTGCCCGCCGGTCTTGAGATCGAGACGGTCCTCGATCCTGATGATGCGGGCGGGGCCGGCAATAATGGTCCCTATAAATGGATCGGCGCGCTTTCCTATTCGAAAGTCGCTGAGGCGCGTGATGACCGTTTCGTCGCGGCTGTCGATGTGAACGGGCGCAGTCGCTTCACCCTTGCTTATGTGGTGCGCGCGGTGACGCCGGGCGCCTTTGTCATGCCGGGCGCGGTGATTGAAGATATGTATCGCCCCGGTGAATTCGCCCGGACTGAGGTCGGACGAATCTCCATCGCCGCTGCGGAATGATCGCGTTTGGCGACATCTTGAAAACGCGCTGGCGCCGAATTGTCTTTTCGGCGCTGGCGCTACTGGCCGCCATTGCTGCGCTTGATCTTCTTTTTCCACCGCCGCTCAAACGGGCCCAGGAATTGTCGCCGCTGGTGACAGACCAAAACGGCGAATGGCTGCACGCCTTCGCGACGCCGGAAGGGCGGTGGCGGTTTGAAGCGGATCTCGATCAGATCGATCCGGTCTTTTTGGAGCGGTTGATCGCCGTTGAAGACAAGCGTTTCTATAAGCATTGGGGTGTCGATCTGCTCGCCGTGATGCGCGCCGGTGTTTCATCCGCGAAGGCGGGTCATGTGGTTTCCGGCGCCTCAACCATCACGATGCAAACGGCGCGTCTGCTTGAACCCCGCAAGCGGAACATCGGCGCGAAGTTTGCGGAAATGGTGCGGGCGCTCCAGATTGAGCGACGCCTGTCAAAGGACGAAATTCTGGAACTTTATCTGACGCTCGCGCCTTATGGCGGCAACATAGAAGGTGTCCGCGCCGCCTCTCGCATTTATTTCGACAAGGAGCCGACGCGTCTCACAGACGCAGAGCAGGCATTATTGATAGCACTCCCGCAAGCGCCCGAAGCCCGCCGTCCGGATTTGCGGGCCGCCGCCGCGAGGAAGGCGCGTCAGGAGATACTGCAAAAGCTGGCCGCCGCCGATGTCGTGGATGAAGTTCATGCGGCCGAAGCGGGTGAGGCGCGCCTTCCACAATCGCGCCATCCTTTGCCGCGCCTTGCCTATCATGCGACGCAGGAGCTGGCGCGCGCCAATAAGCCCGGCGTCACCCGGTCAACGCTTGACGCTTTGCTTCAGGCGCGCGCCGAAAAGGCGCTGAGCCAATATGTGGAACAGTTCGATGACGGCGCGACAGCCTCACTCATCATCGTTGAGAACGAAACCCGGGCCGTGCGCGCCAGTGTCGGGTCCTCCGGCCTTGATGTCAAAGGCGGTTGGATCGATCTCACCGCGGCCACGCGTTCGCCGGGCTCTGCGCTGAAACCCTTTATTTATGGCCTGGCGTTTGAAGCCGGTTACGCGTCGGGCAGCACTGTGATCGACGACATGCCGCGCGCGTTTGGCGATTATGCGCCGGAAAATTTCGACCGCACTTTCCGTGGGGAGGTGCATGTACGCGAAGCCTTGCAACACTCCTTGAATGTTCCCGCTGTGCGCGCGCTCGATCGTATCGGCGTATCACGTTTCGCATCGCTACTGAGAGCGGCCGGCGTTGATCTGAAAACCCCGACGCGTGCGGACAACTCGCCGGGGCTGGCTTTGGCGCTTGGCGGCGCCGGCGTCACAGCGCGGGAGATCGCAACGCTGTACGCCGGGCTCGGGAGCGGCGGTGAGGTGGCGCCGCTGGTCTGGAAAGCCGCGGATGAAAAACCGCCTGTCCACGCCTATCGCCTTTTCTCCGAAGACACCGCCGCGCGTATTTCGTCGATCCTCGCGGGCGCTCCGTCATTGGAAGGCCGGGCGCCGGCTGATCTCGCGCGCAAGGCGACACGCGTCGCGTTCAAGACGGGCACGTCTTATGGCTATCGCGACGCTTGGGCCGCCGGTCATGGCGGGGGATACACAATTGTTGTCTGGGTCGGGCGCGCCGACGGCGCCCCGCGACCGGGCGCGACCGGCCGCAAAACGGCGGCGCCTCTATTATTCGATGTATTCGACATGCTTGATCGCGACGGCGCCACGGAAGGTGACATTGAAGATCGGGAAGACGGCGCTCCTTTGCTTGCCATGGCCCGTTTCGAGCGTGCACAGTCAGCCGCGCCGCCTCAGATCGTTTTTCCCCGCGATGGTGTCGAGGTTTTCATGGGTGCAGACGAGCGCGGCTTTTCGCTCGCCGCCCGTGGCGGGGAGGGCGACCTTCGCTGGTATGTAAATGGCGAGCCATTGACGCTTGAGGAAACCAGCGGCCGGCATGTGTGGCGGCCGTCGCGGGCCGGATTTTACGATGTCACCGTTGTCGACAGGGCTGGGCGCAAGTCGCGCTCGAAAGTGCGCGTGATTTCCGGGTGAAGCGGCGGGATCTCTTGGCGGGCGTTCTGGCGCTTGGCGTGTCCCGCGGTTTTGCGCAAACGATAATTCCCCATGCAAAGGCTTTATCCGGAGGCCGGTTCATCGCCGGCGATGTCGAATATGTGCTGGCGGATGTGATGGCGCCGCCGCTTTATGCGCTGGGTGATCAGTCGCCGGCATATTTTGCGCAATCGCGCAGCGCCTTGCAGATGCTGTTGTCAAATGGCGTCGAAACGCATGACGCCCTGCCGCCAACACGATGGGGCGTAAAGCCGGTTTTCGCGACGGCGTATGATGCAGATGAAACCCTGCAGGAGACGTTGGTCCGGCTTGGCGCTGTCCGGGTTGCGCCGCAAACGGAAGATCATGACTTTATCCGGCGTTTGCTTGCGCTGGAACAAGAGGCCCGGGCCGCGAGATTGGGACTGTGGGCGCTAGAAGACTATCGCGTCTTCGGTGCAAAGCAGGCGGCAGGAGCTATTGGCGCCTATAACCTTATTGAAGGGCAGGTCCTTCGAGCCGAAAAAAACGGCAGCCGGTTCTATCTCAATTTCGGCGAGGACTTTCGCGAGGATTTCACCGCCGGCGCCGCGTCACGGCTTTATACGCGCTGGCGGAAAAACGGTGCGGATCTGGCGGCGCTCAACGGCGCCAATATCCGTGTGCGCGGGTTTGTTGAGGTGATCAACGGTCCGTCGATCGACCTCAAACATCCTTTGCAGATTGAACGGCTGGACTAGGCGGCTGCCGTGGCGGCGGCGGCGGCGGTTTTCTTTTTCAGAACGCTTTCAAGCTCTTCAATGGCGTTACCGAGGTCCACATTGCGCACAGCCGCAACTTCGCGCGCCATGCGGTCAAGGGCGGCTTCGAAAAGCTGACGTTCGGAATAGCTCTGCTCCGGCTGATCGTCGCCGCGATAAAGGTCGCGAACAACCTCTGCTACAAGTTTCATGTCGCCGGAATTGATCTTCGCGTCATATTCCTGTGCGCGGCGGCTCCACATGGTGCGCTTGATGCGTGCACGGCCTTTGAGCGTTGTGATGGCGTCTTTTACTGTCTTGTCATCGGAAAGAGGGCGCATGCCCGCCGCTTTCGCTTTGCCTGTGGGCACGCGCAGCTTCATTTTTTCCTGATCGAAAGCGATCACAAACAGCTCAATCGGAATGCCTGCGACCTGCTGCTTTTCAAGACTGGTGATCTTGCCGACGCCATGGGCGGGATAAACGATCTTGTCGTTGACCTTGAAATTCTGCTTCGCGCTTTGCGACGCCTCGGTGTTGACGGAGGCGTCGGCGTCAGCCTGAGGCGCATCCTTCACCGGAGCGGTGCTCGGCGTGGGAATCGACGCGGCGAGGGTGGTCTTGCGCGGAGCCTGGCCCACATTCACCGGTTTTGGCTTGGGCGGCGCCTTTTTCTCCGCTTTCTTCGCGGCGGTCTTTTTTGCGGCTTTCGTCGGCGCGGCCTTTTTGGCCGAAGTCTTCACAGTCGCTTTCTTTGTGGCTTTCGGGGCCGCCTTTTTAGCCGGCGCTTTTTTCGCCGAGGTTTTCACCGTTGCTTTCTTGGCGGCCTTTTTGGCTGGCGCAGCCTTTTTCGCCGAGGTTTTCACCGTCGCCTTTTTTGCAGTTTTCTTGGCGGGGGCCTTCTTAGCCGAGGTTTTCACCGTCGCCTTTTTGACAGCTTTTTGGGCGGGGGCGGCCTTTTTAGCCGCTGTTTTTTTCTTCGCGGTGCTCTTTGCCGCCGCTTTTTTCGCGGGAGCTTTTTTCGTCGCGGCTTTCTTTTTTGTCGATTTCGTCGCCATGTGAGACCTTAAAATTAGCAGCGCCGGGTGCGCCCGGCGAGCAGTCGTGGGTGGATGCGTCCAGCGGTGTGTCAAAGTGGCGCCGGAGGGGTTTTCCCCAGCTTTGCCTTTGACCCAACGGTGCGCCACCTTAGCGAAAACCGATCACCGCCCATTTAAGATACAGGCGATATATCCAGTAATACCAAAGAGTTATAGTTCAGTCCGAAGACTCCGGATTAACGGTGCGCGCCGCAAAACGATCCAAGATTCAGCCAGAATATTAGCACAAAATTGCAACCTCCGCTACAGCTTTCAGCGCTGTGCAGAGCGGCGGCAAAACCTGTCGGCCTGGAGCTTAAGAGCCCTGACCGGGCTTGTCGGAGAAATATTTCTCGAATTTGCCCTCTTCCTCAGCCACGTCGTCTGCGCCGGGCAGGGCGTCGATCTTCTGGGTGATGTTGGGCCATTCCGCGGCGTATTTGGTATTGATCTCGAGCCATTTGTCCGCCCCTGACTCAGTGTCGGGGATGATGGCCTCGGCCGGGCATTCAGGCTCACAGACGCCGCAATCGATACACTCGTCCGGGTGGATCACCAGCATATTCTCCCCCTCATAGAAACAATCGACGGGGCATACCTCCACGCAGTCCGTGTATTTGCACTTGATGCAGGCTTCAGTCACCACATAGGTCATGTTGCTCGCGCTCCTTACTCTCGGCGGCGGTTTTCGCCTTTCTTACCCGCTCACCGCCGTGACGCAAGCGAGCTTTCCTGATCGGGTCGTCATTTTCTCTTGAGGTTATTTAAGCCGGGCCGCGACGCGGGCCCGGGCCGAGCCGGAGTCCTGGTCATCCACATAGATGAGGCCGCAGATCTGGCGGATCAGGGTTTCCTCGTAAGGATCGCGTGTCCCGTCGGACAGGACTATCTCCCACAGTTCTTCAATCAGCTCGACCTTTTCCTCGCGCGTCATCGCTTTGGCGACTTTGGTGAAGCGCTGGATGTCTGTGGCGCCTTCTTGCGCGCTTTCCGCCTGCTTTCGCAGGGCGGCGGCGTCGCCTGCGGTCAGTTCGAAGCGTTTCATGAGCGCCCGGTCGATGATCGCGATCTCATTGTCTGCGTAATTTTCGTCAATCCGCGCGGCCTCAACCAGAAGCGCTGCAAAGGCAAGCTCCAGCCGGTTGCTAGACCCCGCTTCGGGCTCTTCGTTTTTGAACCGGTCGAAAAGTTTGTCGAACATCATGCGTTCCTTTAGGCTTGTGTCAGTTTGCTTTGAGCGCGCTGAGCGCGCGGCGATCTTTCTTGGTGGGCCTGCCGGCGCCTTTTTCGCGGGCGAAGTCTTTGCGCGGCGCTTCTTCTTTTGGCGGTGGTGGCGGGGAGCGGTCTTCGTAAAGGGTTTGCGCCTCGGACGCCGGGCCCCGCCGTGCGGCGCAGTTTAGAATATAGATGATGCGCAGCTGATCATTCCGCGTAAAGACGATTGTGTCGCCCGGCCGGATCGTTGTGCTCGGTTTGTCGGCGCGTTGGGTGTTGTCGCCGCGTGTGATGCGGACATTTCCGTCGCTGACGAATTTTGCGGCGAGGGTGCGTGTTTTGAAAAAACGCGCCTGCCATAGCCACTTGTCGAGACGTTGGGAGGCGTTGAGCGATTCGGCGTTATCGCCCGTCATTCAGCCTTCTCGGCGGCTTTGGCTTTGTCGTCTTTTCCGGGCGGGCTTGATAGCTCCGCTTTCAAACCGGCGAGCACCGCAAACGGAGAATTGGGATCAGCCTTTTTCTCGCGTTTCGGTCCGGCGCTGTAGACGGCGGGTTTGCGTTGATCCTTGCCGCGTCGGGGGCCGCCTTTGCCGCCCTTGTTTCCTCTGCGGTCATTGCGATCGCCGTCGCGGGGCTTGCCGCCAGTGCGATTGCCGCCGCGGTCACCCTGTTGTTCACCGTCACGGCGCGCATTTTTGCCGTGAGGTTTGCCTTGCGGCTTCGGCCGGCGCGGCGCCGGGCGCCAGAGTGTGACTTCGATTTCTTCGGCTTCGACGGCGGGCGTTTCCGGCGCCGTTGACGCAGAGGCTGCGTCTTCAGTTGACGCAGAGGCTGCGTCTTCAATTGCGTCACCGCCTTGCGGCGCGCTCGCCGCCGCCGCGGGGGCTTCCGGCGAAGTCTGTTCTTGTGCGGCGACTTGGCCGGCGCTGAGGCCAGTGTCGAGCACCACATCGGCGGGAGGCGGCGCAGCTTCGGACGGCTGAACTTCGCCAGCGCCGGCCTGTGGCGCCTCACCCAGAGCGGCGTCAGTGGCGGCGGCAGGCGCCGCTTCAGCTGCGTCGCTCGGTTGTTTTTCTTCGGGCTTGGCTTCAACGGCGGGCGCCGTTTCCGCTTTCGCCTCAACCTTGCGTTTGACCACATTCTTGCGGAAGCCGAGGGAGCGCAGGATCGCTTCGAAGTCTTCGCCGGAACAGCCGACGAGAGACATCATTTGCGAGTTGGTTTCGAAGCCTTCTTTTGTGTTGCCCTCGTTGCGCGCGGTGCGGATCAGGCCCGCAAGACGCTCCAGCATATCGATCCGGACGGCGCGCACGCCGGACGGGCGATAACCGCTGGCGTAATAATAAGCGTGCGGCAGGTTTTCGTTCATCTCAATGGAGACGCGGCCCGCAGCGGGCGCCGGCGCATCGCCGGGTTTACGGTCAGTCCACAACGCCCAAAGCAGGGTGAGCAGGGACGCTGGCGCCGGTTTCAAAATTCCCGGCATATAAAGCGTGAACTCGCCAAAGCGCATGCCGAGCTTTCTGAGCTTGGCGCGTTCTTCCTGATCGATCTGTTTCAAGTCATCGCCAAATTGCGTGCGTGAGGTTGCGCCGAAATTTTCAACGAGGCGATAAGCAACGCCCTTGGTCAAACCCTTCAGCCCGTCTTCGCTCTCTGAATTTGCGGCGGTCTGTAATGCGACGAGGGGGCCGAGCAAACCTTCAATCTTTGCGGCGACAAAATCTTTCAGACGGTCTTCAACGCGGCCGCGCAAATTCGGCGTCACTTCCGCAAGGCCGGTGATCGCAAGCGAGGGACGCAAGGGCGCCGGGCCTTTTTGCAATTGGCCCACCGGCGCAGAGCGCCACCAGACCGTTCCATCATCATCAAGACGCAATTCGCCGGCTTCGGCGTTAGCAAGCGCAGCCGCGCGCGTCGCGAGCACCGGGCGCAGTGCTTTTTCGCCGGCGGCGCGCAATGATTTCGCTTCGGCGCCGGTCGCACGCGGGTCGACAATAAATTCGAACCCTAAAAGGCGGCCGATGAATTGGCCTTCCACAATCACTTCTCCGTCGTCGGTGACGCCCGCCAGTAAGGGCGTATCATCTTTCAAACGCTTTAACAGGGTTGCCGTGCGCCGGTCGACAAAGCGTTGAGTGAGTTTCTCATGCAGCGCATCCGAGAGTCTGTCTTCTATCGCGCGCGCGCGCTCTTGCCAATAAGGGGCGCGGTCAAGCCAGTGGGAGCGGTGCGAAAGATATGTCCATGTCCTGATATGGGCGATACGCGCCGATAAAGCGTCAATATCGCCGTCAATACGATCAAGGCGTTCCATACGCGGTTCGAGCCAGGCGTCCAGCCGTCCGCCCGCGATCAACAGCTCATAAATATCGCCCAACAGCCGCGCATGCTGGTCCCCGCCGGTTTTGCGGAAATCGGGGATCTGACAGATGTCCCATAACAGCCCAAGCGCGGCTCCGCCTTTGGCCATATGGCGAATGTCATCATGCGCGGCGAGGCGATGGAGCGCATCTTCGTCATCTTCCCGGCGCGAGCGCATGAAATAATCTCGCGGCGGCGGTTTATCGAGCGACCGGCGCAACGCCGACAAGGACGAGAAATCGACCTGCTCCGACCGCCACATCAATGCCTTCACGGGATCGAACTGGTGATCCTCAATCGCCGTGACGAGTTCTTCATCGAAAGCGGGACAGTCGGCGGTGACGCCGAATGTTCCGTCGCGCACATGGCGCCCGGCGCGGCCGGCAATCTGCGCAAGTTCAGATGGATTGAGATTGCGCGGACGCCGCCCGTCGAATTTTCGCGCCGCGGCGAAGGCCACATGGTCGATATCCATGTTGAGGCCCATACCGATGGCGTCGGTGGCGATCAGGAAATCAACCTCGCCCGATTGATAAAGCTCGGCCTGCGCGTTTCGCGTGCGCGGGGAAAGGGCGCCGAGCACAACCGCCGCGCCGCCGCGCTGGCGGCGAATGAGTTCTGCGAGCGCGTAAACAGTATCTGCGGAGAAGGCGACGATGGCGGAGCGGCGGGGCAGGCGCGTTGCTTTCTTGGGGCCGGTATAGGTGAGGCGCGACAGCCTTTCGCGCGACAGGAACTCGATCCGCCCAAACATGCGCTGCAGGATCGGGCGCATTGTGTGCGAGCCAAGTAATAATGTCTCGCCGCGTCCGCGCGCATGCAGGAGGCGCGAGGTAAAGACCCGGCCGCGCTCGGGATCGGCGGCAAGCTGGATTTCGTCGATGGCGAGAAAATCGACCTCACGCTCCAGCGGCATGGCCTCGACCGTCGCCACCCAGTAGCGGGCGTTGGGCGGGATGATCTTTTCCTCCCCGGTGACAAGGGCCACCTCGCGCGGGTCGCGGATGGCGATGATCCGGTCATAGATCTCCCGGGCGAGGAGCCGCAGGGGCAGGCCGATCATCCCCGACTTATGGGCGAGCATCCGCTCCAGCGCATAGTGGGTTTTGCCGGTGTTGGTCGGCCCCAGAACCGCGCAGAGCCGCCCGCCGCCCGAGGGCGCAAATTCATCGAAGGAGGGGGATGAGGGCACGGAAACTTATGGCTTTCGGCGATTACGGGACTAATTATAGGAGAGTCGCAGTTAATGGCTCAAATCTGCCGTGCAAATGCTTGACGCCCTCCCGGGCCTCGGTTACAGAGCGCGGCTCAATTTCAAGGTTTCTCGGAACGGGCGGACGCCGCCAGATATGGCGCGGGCCCCTAAAAATGCAAGGTAAGACCCATGGCGCGGCGGTGTGAATTGACGGGTATTGGCCCGAAAGTCGGGAACAATGTCTCCCACGCGAAAAACCGGACCAAGCGGCGTTTTCTGCCGAATCTCTGCAATGTGACGCTGCATTCGGACAAGCTCGGCCAGGGCTTCAAGTTCCGCATCGCAGCTTCTGCGCTCCGCACGGTCGACCATATGGGCGGCCTCGACGTTTTCCTCGCCAAGGCTGACGAGGGCAAGCTGTCGACGAATGCGTTGAAACTGAAGCGCAAATTGGCGAAAGCGTCTTAAGCGCTAGCGCGGTTTCAAAAGAATTTCAGGACGGGGCGGGCTTTCGGGTCCGCCCCGTTTTCTATTGTGCGTCCCTTTTCCAGCGGCGGGTTCTTTTTCCGGCCCGGACTCTGGGGATCGGCGGCGAGTCTGTATAAAAGCCCTCGAAAAGAGGAACGCCCAAGAAGGACAGATGGAAGGCGCGGTCGAAAAGCATAATCCCCGGGAAACTGCGATGGAGCGGCTGGCGCGTCATTCGGGCGTGTTCCTGACCGGTCTCATGCGCATGGTGATGCTGGCGGTGATGCTGACGCCGCTTCTGCTGGCGGCGATTCTCACCGTTGATATTCCCGTTCATCTGTTTGACTGGATCGCCGGGGACCACATTGCCTCGCGCCCCTCCAACTGGCTGTCGCGGGGCGGGGTGATCATGTCGATGGCGCCGCTGGCGGTCATTCTCTTCGCGCGCAAATATGGCGGCGACGAAGCCTCGCGCGCGGTCACCGCGTCCTGGGGTGTGGCGGCGGCGGCGATCTTTGCACAATTGTCGATTCTGGCGCCGTCGCTGGAAGATGGCGATCTGCCGGGCGTTCGCTTCACGGTGTTTTTCACCGCGAGCGCCATGGCCGCGCAATATGTGGCCGCCAGCGCCTATGACATTTCGCGTGGCGGGGCTCGTTGGTGGCGTGCGCCGCTTTACGGCGCGCTGCTCGGCTATGGAATTTATGCGCTGATTTATTTCCCCGGCGTCTATGCTGGCTCCGGCGCGCCATGGGTGAACTGGATGATCGGCGACTTCGCCATCAAGACGCTTTTCGCGCTTCTGTTTTTGCCCGTATACGGATTTTTACGAAAACCCCTTAAGCCGAAAGGCGGCTACGGGGGGATTTAATTAAAAAACCAATCGCCAATCTTTGTTATGGTCGTGATAACAAATGATAGTGCGATAAAGGAAAGCAAGAATATTCCGGGACCTTTCAAGCTTTGTCGAATGGCTTGCTGGTCTTGAGTTAGCTTATCGGTTGGAGTCTGGATAAGGACAAAGAAGTAAACCGCGATGGGAGCAAAAATACCCAGTCCAGCGGTGAGCGCTAATATGCGTGATAGGTATTGTCGGATGTTCTCTCCAAAGAAAGTGGCGACTGTAAATGCGATAACCGCATAACCTACGATCCAACGGATAAACGGAAAATCTGCGAAACGTTTCATGTGGTTGATTGTTGCAGTTTCTTCGCAGCCTCAGCCGCAAAATACGTAATAATCCCATCCGCGCCGGCGCGTTTGAACGCGAGCAAAGACTCCATCATTGCTTTCTCGCCGTCGATCCAGCCATTTTGCGCGGCGGCCTTGATCTGCGCATATTCGCCGGAGACCTGAAAGACGAAGGTCGGCGCGCCGAACTCGTCTTTCACGCGGGCGACGATGTCGAGATAGGGAAGGCCGGGTTTGACCATCACGCTGTCGGCGCCCTCGGCGAGATCGAGGGCGACTTCGCGGATCGCCTCGTCGCTATTGGCCGGGTCCATCTGATAGGTGCGCTTGTCGCCCTTCAGGACGCCCGATGAGCCGATCGCCTCGCGATAGGGGCCGTAAAACGCCGAGGCGTATTTCGCGGCGTAGGCCATGATCATCACATGAGAGAATCCCGCGTCGTCGAGACCTTTGCGGATGGCGCCGACGCGCCCGTCCATCATGTCTGACGGCGCAATAATGTCGAAACCGGCCTCAGCCTGCACCACGGATTGCTTCACCAGCACCTCAACGGTTTCGTCGTTGAGGATTTCACCGTCTTTCATCAGCCCGTCATGGCCGTGATCGGTATAGGGATCGAGGGCGACATCGGCCATCAGGCCGACTTCGGGAACTTCCGCTTTAATGGCCCGCGCCGCACGGCACATCAGATTATCCGGATTGACCGCTTCCTCACCGCCGGGCGTGCGGCCTTTGGCGTCCGTGAAAGGGAAGAGGGCGAGGGCGGGAATGCCTAGCTCGCGGGCCTCTAATGCGGCCGTGACGGCTTCATCAGGCGAGAGCCGATAGACGCCGGGCAGGGCCGCCACCGGTTCGCGCACATTCTTTCCGTCTTTTAAGATAATCGCCCAGATCAAATCGTCGGCCGACAGGCGCGTCTGCGCATGAAGGCGGCGGGACCAGTCCGTGCGCCGTAAACGGCGCAGACGCAGGGCGGGAAAGCGGGCCAAAGGGGCGAGAGGGCGTTTGTTCATAATCCGTTATTATTCTCAACAGCCGAGAAAGCCCAGCCTAGGCGGCGGTCCTTATAATTTGATTTCAAATTGATCAGTCCGGCTTAACGGCGCTTTTAGACCTCGTTCCTATAAGTGCAGTACAGGTTTTCGTTGAGTGAGTAATAATAATGACGGTTAACGGGGCAATGCGAGAAGTTATTGGCGAAAGCGCGACATCGGTCGGCAAGGACCCTGAAGCGCTGGAGTCCGGATATCTCCAGCTTTTGCATCTGGTGGAACGGCTTCACCGGCAGCTTCTCGACGTAATCAAGGATGAGCTGGAGCGGCTCGGCCAGACGGATATCAACTCCGTTCAGGCGCTGCTGCTCTATAATATTGGCGACGCCGAACTGACCCCGGGCGAATTGCGCTCGCGCGGTCACTATCTCGGCTCCAATGTCTCCTACAATCTCAAGCAGCTTGTGGAGAAAGGTTACATCAAGGACGAGCGCTCCAATACGGATCGCCGCTCCAAGCGCGTGTCGCTGACCGATGTGGGCCTTGAAGTGCGTGACGCCATCAACGCACTGTTCGAACGCCAGCTTCAGTCGGTGGAGCAGGTGGGCGGCGTCAACAGCCAGCTCATCGACGACACCAACAAGACGCTGCAGCGCCTTGAGCGCTTCTGGGCTGACCAGGTTCGCTATCGTCTGTAGACTATTCAGCAAGCCAACTTTTTAAGAATCATTCTCAATTGGTGCGTGGAACGCGCCTCCTTCCGGGAGGCGCGTTTTCTTTTTCCGTTTGCTGCGCAAGCGTGGGCAATCTGTTGCTGCGCCAATAGGCGCCATCAATATAATCCATGGGGAAAAGCCATCGGTGCGCATTGTATTGCCGGAAAAAACATCTGATCTTCCAGCGCTATGGCTGGGTCAGGCCGTGCGCCTTAGCGCATGCGGCGTTCGGTCCGGCGGCTTTGCACTGGCATTTACCGGCGGTAGTTGATTATGTGTCATTCTGAGGAAAAACGAGGCGTTAAGCCGAAAGAGCGCGATGGTCGATTATAATGAAGCATTCCGGGCGGCGGTGGACGCGGTTCGGGCCGAGGGGCGCTATCGGGTGTTTGCGGATCTGGAGCGCATGCGCGGTCAGTTTCCGAGGGCGCTCTATTATGGCGGCCATAATGAGCGCGAACGTGAGCCTCGTGAAATCACCGTCTGGTGCTCCAACGACTATCTCGGCATGGGCCAGCATCCGGCGGTTGTCGGGGCCATGGAAGAAGCGCTCGCGAAAGTGGGCGCTGGCGCGGGCGGCACGCGCAATATCGCCGGCACAACTCATTACCATATGAAGCTTGAGCGTTCGCTCGCAGATCTCCACGGCAAGGAAGCGGCGCTGCTCTTTACGTCCGGTTATGTCTCGAACGAGGCGACGCTGTCGACGATTTCGCGCATCCTGCCCGATTGCGTGATCCTTTCCGACGAACTCAACCATGCCTCCATGATCGAGGGCATTCGCGGCGGGCGCTCCATCAAGCGCATCTGGCGCCACAACGATCTTGAGCATCTCGAAGAGTTGCTGGCGGAGCTTCCGGCTGAACGCCCGAAAGTGATCGCCTTTGAATCCGTCTATTCAATGGATGGCGACATTGCGCCTATGGCGGAGATTTGCGATCTCGCCGAGCGCTATAATGCTTTCACCT
>JAUHYK010000038.1 GCA_030426465.1 Alphaproteobacteria bacterium | reverse complement strand
GGCTCCCCCGAAGGCGCGCTGAAGACCGAAATCATTGCACCGGCGCCGTTTATCGAGCTTCTCGCAAAAGCTGGCGCCCTTAATGCGGAGGAAGCGGAAAAAGCCGCGGCGACCCTCACCCTCGCCGCCATCGCGGCGGGCGGGAAATTGACGGCGCCGATTGAACTGAAGGAAGGTGCGGCGCATATCGCCGGCGCCAAGATCGCTGATCTTCCGTCTGCAGATTAAGTATTAGCCATACATGGCGCCAAGCGGCGCGTCTTCATTATGGGTTTCCACAAGACGGGAGAAGTTGTCGAGATAGATAGCGCCTTCCGCCGTCTTCTGGACAATCACGATGCGCTTGTCATTGGCGTCTCGCACACGTTTCACAAAACCGAGAATGGAGAGCGCATCAAGCGCCCGTGAAATCGCCGGCTTCGGCACGTTCAAATCGCGGGCGAGCGCGCGCACCGTATGTGGGCCCGGGCGCAAATAAACGGTCAGGAGGATCGACCACTGGCGCATGGAAAGGTCTGGCCCGTCCGCGCGCACAGCGTCGCACATGACTTCCCGCCAGCTTGTGAGATTATCCGTCGACGCCATCGTCCGGCCTGTCGCCCTATCCGTTCAAAAAGAAGCCCTATGCTTGCAACCGTTCGCAGGCAAAGGGCAAGACCGAATTACGGGCGATAGCGGTCCGCGAACACATTGAAGAGCGCGCGAATCGCCTGGGCTTCGCCGCCGGAAGGCCTCCCCGGCGCCGCTTTGGGCCGCCAGGCATAGAGGTCGAAATGCATCCAATGTGCGGCGTCGCCTGCAAATTTCTTGAGAAAGAGGGCCGCCGTGACCGAACCTGCAAAGCTGCCGCCGGTAATATGGTTCACATCGGCGATCTGGGAGGAAAGCAAGGATTCATAGCCCCGCCAGAGCGGCATCCGCCAGACGGGATCGAAGCTCTTGACCGCCGATTGCTCGAGCGCGTCGCAAAGATCAGCGTCGTCACAATAATAAGGCGCAAGATCAGGGCCGAGCGCCACGCGAGCCGCCCCGGTGAGGGTAGCGAGCGAAATCATCAGCTCCGGCGCCTCTTCGCCGCCATAGGCAAGGGCGTCAGCGAGAACGAGCCTGCCCTCAGCGTCGGTGTTGCCGATCTCGACCGTCAGCCCTTTGCGGCTTTTGAGAATATCCCCCGGCCGGAAGGCGTCGCCCGAAATGGCGTTCTCTACAGCGGGAATCAGCACCCGCAGACGCACCTTAAGCCCGGCTTCCATAATCATGCGGGCGAGGCCGAGACAGTGAGCGCCGCCGCCCATGTCTTTTTTCATGATCGCCATACCTGCAGCGCCCTTGATGTTGAGCCCGCCCGAATCAAAGGTGACGCCCTTGCCAACAAGGGTCAGCTTCGGCGCACTTTCATCGCCCCAGCGCATGTCAATAAGCCTCGGCGCTCCTTTCGCCGCGCGCCCGACCGCGTGGATCATGGGAAAGTTCTGGCCAAGAAGGTCATCTCCGACAATTGTCTCAACCTGGGCGCCCATTTCCGAAGCAAGATTGCGAGCCGCCTGTTCAAGCGCCGCTGGACCCATATCGCCCGCCGGCGTATTCACGAGATCACGGACCAGAAAAACAGAGGCAGCCGCGCGTCGCAGGGCGGCGGCGTCCACATTCTCCGGCGCCACCAACCGGGCGAGCGCAGGCTTTTGCTGTTTGTAGCGATCGAAGCGATATCCGCCGAGCAGCCAGCCCAGCACAGCCAGCTCAGCCGCATCTTTCTGTAGAGCGTCGGCGAAAACATAATCGCCCTCAGAGAGTTTTTCCGCAGCAGCCGCCGCAATCAACGGATCGCTTCCATCGCCCAAGCCAAGCAGCGCCGCCTCGCCGTCGCTGAAAACACCGCCAGCCTCTCCGTTAAAGCCATTTATCTGCGCAAGCTGCTTCAAGCCTTCCGGCGCGTCAGTTTCACTGAGGCCGCCATCGCGCACCATATAGATTTTCGTCGCGGCATTCGCTGCGGCGCGTTCATAGTCGCTTAACAGATGAGGGGGCATAAATATTCCGTTAACTTACCAAGTCAGAACCGCATTAGGTTGCACATTAAGCATACGGTTAAGCCTTTATTGAATTCCTTCCGTCACGATGCGCCCGATCCATCAATGGAATTCATCGAGGCGCAACCCATGCTTACCGCATCCAAGCTTGCAACGAAATACGCGATTGTCGTTGGCGCAGCGATTATGCTGCCTGCCTGTGCATCATCGGTGCAGAAAACAACCGCGTCCGCCGGAATCGGAAATAAAGATTATCGCGAAGCGATCGGCGTTTATTCGTCACCTTCAGGCGATGAAGGCATGGACCCCATCGCCGCCGCCGCATTCTGGGGCACACGGTACAACACCGACCAATCCGACCCAGCCGTTGCGGTCAGTTTTTCCCGCGCTTTGCGCAAGATCGGCTCCAACGAAGAAGCTGTCGGCGTGATGCAGAAAACAGCCGCAATGCATTTGGATAATGCGGACGTCAATCTTGAATATGGCAAAGTCCTTGTAGAAAGCGGCCGCGCGTTTGAAGCGGTGCGATATCTTGAATCCGCAGTCGCCAAATCTCCCGCTGACTGGCGCGCCCTTTCCGCCTATGGCGTTGCGCTCGACCAGATCGGCGAGCATGACGAGGCGCGCGCAAAATATGACCGCGCTCTCGGCGTTGCGCCGGGCGAGGTCATGTTGCTCAATAATAAAGGGCTTTCCTACGCGCTTGACGGGAACCTTTCTCAGGCCCGCATGACGCTGCGCCAGGCCGCCACCAACGCCGGCGCGGATTCCCGCATTCGCCAGAACCTCGCTCTCGTTCTCGCTCTTTCCGGCGACATGCGCGAAGCGGAACGGCTGGCGCGCTCCGACTTGCCGCCGCTGGTCGCCGACAACAATATCGACGTTTACCGTCAGCTGATGAACCAGCCGGCATATTGGGACCAATATGCCGCAGGCGATGTCGACACGCCGAATTTCGACGATGCGCCATCTGCGCCGCTATCGCCAGTCGCTCCATCACCGAAGCCGCAGCTCCAGGAAGAGCCCAAGCAAGACGAGGAAAAGGCTGACAGCTCTCCGGTGGCGCTTATGGAAGTCGCGCCGGTCACCAGCGCCTCCATGCCGGCAGAGCCGGCCCCCGTCGAGGGCGGCATCGAGCTCAAAACTGACGACGAATAATTGGTCCAGGGGACCGATTGCAGGCGCTGCGTACGAAGCGCCAGGTAGCGTAAGCCGCTTCGAGCAGGGTTCGGGGCGGTTTTCGCGTTTTAGGCGAGTTAAACCGAGCCTGGCCGGGCAGTCGTTCGAAACTGTTGCCTTTGCGCTATCGCAATCCCCGCAGCGCGCGATAAGCTCCCTTTACATGTTTAGACGATTTCGCGCGATCGGCCCGGGGGCGCTTACGGCGGCCGCGTTTATCGGCCCAGGCACAGTCACGACGGCGACCCTCGCCGGCGCAGGCTATGGTTACGCCCTGGTTTGGGCGCTTGTCTTCGCCACCATCGCCGCCATCATTTTGCAGGAAACGGCGGCGCGGCTGGGCGTCATTTCCCGTCTCGGGCTTGGCGAAGCGGTGATGCAGCGCTTTTCAACGGCGCCATTCATGAAATGGACCGCCGCCGCACTGATTATTTCAGCTTTATTCATCGGCAACGCCGCTTATGAAGGCGGCAATATCGCCGGCGCCGTTCTGGGGGTTGAGGCGGCGGCGGCGAACCTCGCCTCGCGCGCGGTTATCGCCGGGGTCATCGCCATTTTCGCTGGCGCAATCCTCGTGTTCGGCGGATATCGCATCATCGAAAAAGTTCTGATCGGCGCTGTCCTGTTAATGACCATCGCTTTTGCAACAGCGCTTATCATCATCAGACCCGACTGGTCTGCGCTCGCGAGGGGCGCGCTCATTCCCGCCATTCCCGCCGGCGCTTTGCCAATTGTGCTCGGCCTCATCGGCACGACAATCGTGCCCTACAATCTATTTCTTCACGCGGCGGCGGCGCGCAAACGCTGGCAAGGAGCCGACGGCCTGAGTGAAGCGCGTTTCGATGCACGCGTTTCCATCGGTATGGGCGGCGTTGTTTCCATTCTTGTTTTGTCGACGGCGGCGGCCAGTCTTTTCGGGACGGGCCTTCAGATCAGCAACGCCGGCGACATGGCCCGCCAGCTTGAGCCGGCTTTTGGCGCTGGCGCAACCTATCTTCTGGCTCTCGGCCTTTTTGCTGCGGGAGTGTCCTCCGCTATCACCGCGCCTCTCGCCACCGGCTTCGCCGCGGCGGAGCTTTTCGGCTTTGAAAGCGATCCGTCTGCGCTCAAATTCCGGCTGGTTGCAGGCGCGGTCCTGGTCATCGGCGCTGTTGTTGCAATGACGGGCGCACGCCCCGTGGAGCTCATCCTCTTCGCGCAGATCGCCAATGGCGTTCTGTTGCCGGTGATTGCGGTGTTTCTGCTTTATGCGGCCAATAACCATCAATTACTGGGCAAATACGCCAATGGCGCACTCGCCAATGTCGGCGGCGTGCTTGTCACCCTGATCGCAGCGGGACTTGGGTTGCGTGGCGTCCTGCGCGCTGTCGGATTGATGTGATGGGCGCCATAGATCTCAATGCAGATATGGGCGAATACGCCGATGACGCACAGCGCGATACTGAAAAAGCGCTGATGGCGCTGATTACATCCTGCTCCATCGCTTGCGGTGGTCATGCCGGCACTGCGCAAACCATGTGCGCCACCGCTCGCCTCGCAAAGCAACATGATGTCAGAACCGGCGCGCACCCCTCTTACCCCGACCGCGGAGGCTTTGGTCGGCGAGCGGTTACGCTTTCAGCTGAAGAATTGCGCCTGTCTCTAACCTTGCAAGTCGAAGCTCTCAAAGGCGTTCTCGCACTGGAGACGCTTTATCTTTCCCATGTAAAGGCCCATGGCGCGCTCTACAACGATGCAGCGCAAGACATTACGCTAGCGCGCATTGTGGCGTCCGTCAGCCTGGGGACTACTCTTGTGGGCCCAGCGGATTCAGCGCTTGAAGCCGCCGCAAAAGAAGCCGGGATCGCCTTTGCCGCGGAAGGTTTCGTGGACCGGCTCTATCTCGCCTCCGGGGCGCTTTCTCCCCGCAATGAGCCGGGCGCTGTCCTTGCTGATATTGACGCGCGCGCCGCGCAGGGGCTTGCGATAGCAAGGGGCGAAAAAATCAAAGCCAGGGATGGCGACCTTATCGTCAGGGCGGAGACGCTGTGCATACATAGCGATTCTCCGGGCGCCGTTAAAACAGCCGAGGCTGTGCGCAAAGCGCTTGATGATGCGGGCATCACCATCCGGCCATTCACATGAACGCCTTTTCCTGTTCGGTGACGCCTTTTGGCGAGAACGGATGGCTGGCGACACTCTCCGGCGGCGATATGGTCACCCGCGCCCTTGCCGCCAACGCCGCCGCTGATGCGTTACGTTGCTTACAGGGCGTGACAGACGCCGTCGCCGGTGTTGAGAGTCTTGTCCTTCGCTTTCGGCCCGAAGAGCTGCCTGCTGGCGATGCGCGAAAGAAACTTGAAAGCGCGCTGAAAAAATCAGCCACGCAAACTGCATCACCCGGACCGGCAATCGACATTCCGGTTTGTTACGGCGGCGAACACGGGCCCGATTTTGAAGCGCTCTGCGAAAAGCTTTCGATCACCCACGACCAGCTAATCGCTCTTCATTCGTCCCAACTCTATCGTGTTTTGACCGTCGGCTTTGCACCGGGCTTTGCCTATCTGGGGCCCTTGCCTTTTGCGCTGCAAACAGAACGCCTCTCAACGCCGCGCACACATGTGCCGTCCGGTTCTGTCGGCGTCGCGGGCGCCATGACCGGTGTTTATGCGCTCGCTTCTCCCGGCGGCTGGCCCCTGATTGGCCGTACGCCGAAAAAGCTTTTCGATCCTCATGGCGCCGAACCTTTCCTTTTCTCAGCCGGCGCCGCCGTTCGTTTTCGCCCTATTGACGAAGATGCGTTCAATACATTCAAGGCGGAGACAACATGACAGTCATCGCTGAAGTCATATCACCCGGCCTGATGACCACGCTTCAGGACCTGGGGCGGCCGGGCATGCGTCATCTCGGCGTCCCTCTTTCTGGCGCCGCCGATCCGCTTTCTCTTGCCCTCACCAATTCAGCCATCGGCAACGCGCCTGACGCCGCCGGACTGGAATGCACGCTGAAAGGCCTAACCTTGCGCTTCAAGAGCGCCGCTAGTTTTGCATTGGGCGGGGCTGATATGAAAGCAATGTTGAACAACGAACCACTCGATCTTTATCTGCCACATCACGCGCAAGCCGGCGATGTTCTTGGTCTCGGTTCAACGCGAACGGGCGCGCGCGCCTATATCGCCTTTGAAGGCGGCCTGAAGGGGGAGGACTTTCTCGGAAGTTGCTCCACCTATATCCCGGCCGCGCTCGGCGGCCACAAGGGCCGTGCACTGACCGCAGGCGACGCAATAGTTTCCGCAGGTCTTCCAGTCGCCTCGCCCCAGGACATTCCAGTCACCCTACGTCCCAATATCGCCCATGACTTTTTTCTGCGCGCCCTGCCGGGACCGGAAGCGACACAATTCAGTGAAGGGAGTCTGACCGACTTTTTTACGACAGGCTGGACCGTCGGCCGACGCGCCGATCGAATGGGCGTACAGATAACAGGTGAGGCGCTTTCGCTTCAGGAAACGCCGCCCATGGCGTCCAGTCCCGTTTTCCCGGGCACAATCCAGCGCCCCCCGGATGGTAAGCCTTTCCTTCTGCTTTGCGACGCCCAGACAGTTGGCGGCTATCCGCGTATTGCACAAGTCATCGCCGCCGATCTTCATCTTGCCGGGCAAATGCGACCGGGAGACCGCATCTGGTTTCAAAAATCCAGCGCAGAGGCTGCATGCGAGATCGCGCAACAACGAGCCTCATTTTACGGCGGTTTCTTCCCCGGCGGGTTTTTCCGCTGACGCTGGCTGCACGGCCGCGCTAATCTCGCTGAGCCAGTTGACGCGCATTGTCACTATGACGGCGCCCATGGCGATCAGGATGAAAAGACCGGGTAGGCCACCAAGATTGGACAGCATTCTGACGCCGTCAATTCCCGTCGTCGACGTCATAATGAAGGCGACCGCGCCAATCAGTGCGCCCCAGAAAATTTTCACCCAGCGTTCCGCGCGCGGGCGCTTTTCACCAGGCTTGATATTTTTCAGACAGACACTGGTGATGGAGTGCGTGTTCGAATCCATCGCCGTCACGAAAGATATAAAGGTAAGCCCAACAAACAACATCATCACAATCGCGCTTGCGGGTAGTGCATCGAACAGTGAATAAATCACGGCTTCGGGTCCACGATCCTCAAGCGCCGCGACAAGCGTATGCTGCTCTGACGCATCGATGCCAATCGAGGCGCCGCCGAAAACGGCCATCCATACGCCGCCAAACAAGGCAGGCGCGACAAGATTAAAGAGAATGAACTCGCGCACAGTATAACCGACTGCGATGCGCCCCAGAAAAAGCGCCGTCACCGGCGCCCATGCAAGCCAGTTGGCGAAATAGAAAACAGTCCAGTCCCGGGTCCAGTCCGCGCCGGCGCGATCGCCCAAAGCAAGGCTGCGCGGTATGAACTTGACGACATATTCTCCAAGACTTTGCGCCCCCAACGCCAGAATATCGAGCGTCGGCCCGGCGATGAAAACAAACAGAATAAGCACGAAGAAGAATTTCGTATTGATGTCGGACAACAACTTTATACCGCGCTGAAGCCCGCTGATCGACGACGCCACGAAAAGCGCAACGATAAGAAGCGTCACCACAAATCGCAGAAGGGTCGTATCGTAAATACCCGCTATCGCCTCAAGCCCGCCGGAAAGCGTCATCACACCCGCTCCCAGAGAGGCGGCGACACCCGCAACCAAGGCATAAAGCCCGACGGCGTCAATGACAGCGCCCGCTTTCCCCGTCGCGGCGCGGCCGAACACCAACGACAAAGGCCCGCTCAGAGAATAGGGCCTGCCGAGATTGTAATGCGCCAATGCGAAGGCGAGCGCGGGCACGGTGTAAATGGCGTAAGGCGTGATCGTCCAGTGCATGAACATGGAAGAGATGGCGAAGGTGGACGCATCTTCTGTATAAGGATTGATATGAGCGTAAGGCGGAGGCGCCTTGATGTGGAACATCGGCTCCGCCGATCCCCAGAATAAAATGCCAATGGCGATCGTGGTGCATAAGGTAATCGAAAACCAGTTCCAGCGGCTGAGGATCGGTTTTGCATCCGGTCCGCCGATACGCACCGTCCCCAGCGGCGAAATCGCGACCCAGCCAATGAGGAGCACCGCGGCAAACGACGCATAGCTGAACAGCCAATCGAAATGCCTCAAAATCCACTGATTGGCGGCGCTGACGAGGTGGTGAAACCGGTCGAAATCAATCAGGCTGAAAGCGAGCGCAGCAGTGAGCAGCACAACAGGCGGCCAGAACACGAGCGGGCGGGTGGATTTAACGGTTTCTCTAAAGATGACTTCAGGCCTCACGCATTGCCGAGGGTAGGTCATAGCGTACTGACGCGATATGCCCAAATCACCTGCAAAACGGCAGACAGGCCGAACCGCTCTAAGGCTTGAACATGGTCCAGGCGATATGGCGGACACCGCCATTCATCTGCATCGGATCGTCTTTGCGGTTTATGTAGTAAACGGTCAGCAACTTTCCGGGCTCGACTTCGATAACCCGGGGATAGCCGCAATCCCAGCTACCGCCATCGTCCCGTAGGACCATCTCCCTGCCCCATGAACGCCCGTCATCTTCACTGACCTTGTAGCGTACACCGGAAGGCATGGCCCGGTAGCCGTAAACACAGACAACCCTTCCGTCACGCATGGGTACAAGATCGCCCGGGGCGCCAATATCATTCAGTCTGGAAAGAAAGCCCCAGGTCCGCCCACCGTCGAGACTTTCGTAAATCTCTGTCCAGATGACGCTGCGCGCATCGCGTTGGTAGCGCAGGGACGCCAAAACCTTGCCATTGGGAAGAACGACAATACGCGGGTAAAAATGCGGCAGAGGCGAATAAGGAGACTCTAAAACATAAAAAGGCGACGGTGGGCGCTCCTCGACCATGAAGGAAAGGAAATACCAATCCGCGCCGTTCATACCGCCATAGACAAGTGGACGCGGCGACAGCGCTTCGGGCGAGTTGGTCTGGCAGCCAAGAAGATGCACGCCATCTTCACGCGTCGCATACATGGACGAGCCGAAATTGGTGAGGGATGGCAGATCATATCGCGGCAGAATAATGGGCGCACGCCAGCTTTTGCCGCCATCGGTAGAGGCGCGCATCCATGATTGCGCCGTCTGTCCGAAAAGCGACGGTACGCCGCCACCCATGATCAACGTGTCACGACTGAAGAAATTGAGCGGCGGCAAGTCGGACCAGTCAGCGGCTTTACCTTCCGGGAAATCCTCTTCTTTTTTCCAGGACATATCGAATACGGTCTGAAGGCTTGCAGGGCTCCAGTTTCGCCCGCCATCGGCCGACCGAATGGTCACCAGATGCGCCGGCTTTTGCGCAATTTGCCCATGGTCTACATCGTCAGCGTCTGCGTAATTATTCCGCACCCGCTTGAATCCGGTTACGATGTCGCCGTTCTCTGTCTTCCAGAGTCCACAATAAAATGGCCAACCGCAATACTCGTCTTCATTGCGATAGACGACGCCATGCTCCGCATCGACAGCGCGTTGTGGTGGTTTGAAATTGTCTGACATGAAACGAGTCCGGTTTTTTAATGCATGCGCGATGGCGGGTTAAGGACGGAAGGCCGTCCAAGCGATATGGCGCACGCCGCCGTTGACCTGCACGGGATCGCTGTTGAGATTCATATAATAGATCGTCATGAGCTTGCCGGGCTCGACTTCGATCACGCGCGGATAGCCGAGATCCCAACTGCCGCCGTCATCACGCAAGATCATTTCCTTGCTCCAACTCCGGCCTTTGTCTTCACTAACACGGTATCGAATGCCCTGCGGCGCGATGCGATATCCATAGACACAAACGACCCGTCCGTCGCGCATTGGCACAAGATCACCCGGAGCGCCCCAGTCATTGACGCGCGACAGGAACCCCCAGGTGCGCCCGCCATCCTTGCTCTCATAAATCTCTGTCCAGATGACGTTGCGCGGATCGCGCTGATAGCGCAGTGACGCGAGCATATGCCCGCCATTTAAAACCGTCACGCGCGGATAGAAATGCGGCGCAGGCGCAAAGGGCGAGCCTCCTTTATAGAAAGCTGATGGCGGCTTTTCAGGCGTCACAAAAGAGAGAAATCGCCAGTCCGCGCCATCAGTTGACGAGTAAACTAGCGGGCGAGGAGACATTGCGTCCGGAGAGGTTGTGTTGAGGCCAAGCAAATGCACACCGTCTTCGCGTGTTGCATACATAGAGGAGCCGAAGGCCGTCAGAGACGGCAAGCTGTATTTCGGCAGAAACATCGTTTGCCGCCATGTCCGCCCACCGTCAGACGATGCGCGCAGCCACGCCTCGGCGCCGGGCGCGAAAAGCCGCGGTAAACCGCCCCCCATCAGCAATGTGTCGCGGCTGAAAAAATTCAGCGGCGCAAGGTCCGACCAATCCGCCGCCTGACCGCCCGGGAGATCGCTCTCCTCCCGGTAATTCATATCGAAAACTTCCTGAAAGCTATTCGGGTCCCAGCTCTGTCCGTTATCGGTTGACCGGATCGTCCACAGCTTGCCGCGATGGCGCGTCAGATTGTTATGGTCGACATCATTATAAGCGTTGTACTCGGTCGGGATGCGCTTGAAGCTCGCAAGAAGACTCCCGTCGGCGGTTTTCCAGAAGCCGCAATAAAACGGCCAGCCGCAAAACTCGCGTTCGCTGCGATAGACAACGCCATGCTCTGCCGTTTCATCCTGTTGTGGGCGCTGAAACTGCGTCTTCAGAGTGTCTGCGCGATGGACAGCAGGCGCACCCGTAGCGCAAGACGCAAGCGCTGTAACGCCCAAGCCTGAAATAAGCACGCCGCGGCGTTCAATCATGATGTTGTTCAATCCCGTTGCGAAAAGGATGCCCGAAAGATATGGCGCGCAGCGCCAACACAACTTGCCCGAAAAGGACCAAAATATTGTCGAGCGCCCGATTGATCGGCGTTTTGCAGCGCGGCATTTGACCGTGCAGGCGCTGATTTTGGATGATCTCGGCCTTCTCTCAGTATCTTGTTGCAAGGGCGTTTCGGTCGCCTACAAACTTTATGTCATCCGTGACAAACCTCTTGGAGAACCGCAATGATTGAAAGACGTAACGTGCTGATTTCCGGAATCGTCGGCGCCGGCCTGGCGGCCAGCCCCGCCGCCGCCAAGAAACCTGCGGTAATCAAAACATATCGCGCGCCGCGCGGAGCGAAAGACGTCGATCACGCCGTTGTTTATCGTCGCGAAGATGAGTTTTGTTCATGGCCATACACTATGGGCTTTTGGGAAACTGCGAATGGCGATTTCCTCCAGAGCTTTTTGTCCCTGACTGTCGTCTATGACGACCCGAATAATATCAACCATGACAATCTCGCCTCCAGAGCTACAGACCGGCGTATGGTGACGGTGCGTTCCACCGATCGGGGCCGGACCTGGAACGGCGACAACCCGATCATCAACATGCTTGATCGCGGCAATAACGGGACCACAGGACCAATTGAGGACTGGGGCCCGGTCAACTATCTCGACAAAAATGTGCTGATCAGCAATTTCGGCCAGAATTTCGGTAAGCCGGACGCGCGCACCTATATCCAGATTTCCAAGGATTCAGGCGACACATGGTCGCCTAAATCATTCCTGCCGCTTGATGGGTTGAGCTCGCTCACTGGGCTCAACTCCTATCTGGTGCGCCCGGATGGCCGTTGTCTCCTGTTCCTGTTCGAATCCGCAGATGATGGCTGGAATCGCCGGCCGCTGGTCTATGGCAGCGTCGATGGCGGGACAGAATTCCGCTTCATGTCGATGATCACCCCCCAGCACGATCCGAAAGGCGAAGCGGCAGGCGTCTGGAAAACCAGTCACGCTTTTGGCGGCCATCGCTGGTTCTATCCGCGCGCGATCAACCTTCCCAATGGCCGGATTCTTTGCATCCTGCGTTGTCAGCGCGATCCACGCGGCACCATGTGGTCCGAAATTTACCAAAGCGATGACGGCGGAAGAACCTGGGGCTTCCTCTCGCGTGTAAATGACTGGGGCGCCCCTGGCAGTCTCGTGCGCATGAGCGACGGCAGGCTTATCGTCGTCTATGGCTATAGACTACCTAACTCCGGCATCCGCGCGGTTGTCAGCGAAGATGAAGGCAAGACATGGGGCAGCGAAATCATTGTTCGTGACGATGGCGGCAGCTGGGATGTCGGCTATCCGAATGCTTTCGAAGTCGAGCCCGGGAAGATCGGCGCGATCTATTATTTCAACAGCAAGAACGATCCGATGCAGGTTGTGGGCGGCAGCAAAGGCGGCGTCCGCCATATTGCGCGCAGTATTTTCACGGTCGATTGATGATCGTTTTTTAGCTTTCCATCGAACTAATACAAAGCGGCGGGGATTTTATCCGCGCCGCTTTTTCTATCGCTGAAGCCTATGTCCCAATAAAAAACCGGCGGCGCCAGATTTACGCCGCCGGTATCCGGCGCTCATGGAAGGAAAGAGTTTTCTGCGTGGCGTTAAGCCGCCCCGCGTCCGCCGGGAATGAAGAGACCTTTCGCCGTATCATAGAAGAGAGCTTTTTGCTGTTCCAATGAAAGCCCGCTCGCTGAATCGAGCGCATGCTGAACGAACTCAAGATCATCGACTTCGCTATTGCCGATATCAGAGCCCCAGATCATGTGATCAGCGCCATAAACGCCAACCGTGTACTCCAAAAATTCTTTCAGCGGCGTGTCATCAGCAAGCAGCATCTCAATAAGGAACGTCGTATACTTGAAATAGATATTCTTGTGGTTCGCGAGCTCCAAATGCTCTGGCAAATAGCCCCAGGAATCGGGCCGGGCGCCGTAGCGCGGGAAACCGATGTGATCGAGCACAACGCCCACATTAGAATATTTGTCGGCGAGCTCCCCTACGCGTGTAATCGCCTTGCCGGGGTCCGTGCGAGAGATCGGCATCAATGTGATCGTCAGACCGAGCTCATTCGCCATTTCCCACGAGCCGGAGGCGGCGTCCGTCAGGAACAGAAACTCGTTATTCTCATTAGGCACGCCCATAAAACGCACGCCGGCGATGCCGTTTTCGCTCGCCATCTTCTTCAGAGTCGCCGGCGTTTCTTCCGCGGTGGCGTCGAGAATGACGATTGGCGTGATGCGGTCATATTTCGCCGCAATATCCAGAAGATATGAGTTGTCCGTGAAATAGGTGCTCGAATATTGGACGCCGAGGCCGCGCTCAATTCCGGCCTTGTCCCAAAACGCCAGAACCTTTTCCGCCGTCATCGGATTTTCCATAGCCTTGGCGACCATGCGTTCCGGACCATAACGCGCCGTATGCGCATCAAAGGGGTATTTTCGCCAGTCATCCGTGTAGAAATGACCATGACAATCATAGAGCTTGAAGGGCCGTCCTTTGGTTTTGGCCGCCATGGCGGAGGCTTGTCCGGACAACGGCGCCAGAGCCGTCGCCGCGACAGCGGATGCAAGCAGAGTGCGGCGTTCAATCATGAAATTCCTCCAATTATTCTGCGGTATTCATTCTGGTTCTCTGTCGCCATCGTCAAGCGGAACCTTATAAAGAAAGAGGCGCTGCAGGCAATTTGAGCTCAGCCCGAAAAACCCAATCAGCGCCTTTTTAGTCTTGCGGCTGCAACCCAGCCCAATCGGACCAGGTTGCAGCCATCAACGATTAGAACCGTTTCTTCACCGTGACATACCATTCGCGCGGCGCAGCAGGCTGACCGAGATTGGTCGGCAGGCCGAACGCCTGGAAGGCGATCTTGTTGCGGTAATAGAATTTTTCGAAGAGATTGGTCGCTCCGATAGAAACGTCATAGTCATGCTCTTCATTGTGATAGGTGATGCGCGTGTTAACAACACTATACGCTTCCTGATCAAAATCCGGAAGGTTCGCATTATATGCGGTCCGTCCCGTGAAATACCAGTCAAGGCGCGGTGTGATCGATCCGCCCAGCACATCCAGAAACTCGTAGGAAACACCGGCGCTGGCCGTCCAGTCGGGAACGCGGACCACCCTTGTGATGTCGTCAGCCTTCCATTTCACATAACCCATCGAGCCCGTGATATGCAGATTGTCGACCGGTTCAGCCTCAATCTCCGCTTCGATGCCTTTCACCTTGCCCGCAACGCTATAGTAGTAGCTGCGCGCAACGCAGTTGACGCCGACACCTGCGGCTGGGTTCGCAGGCCCGTCCAGCGCCATATCGTAATCGCGACAGGTGAAGAACGCTGCATCCAGGCCCGTGCCGGTTGGTCCGCCGGGAATCACCGTCGAAGCGCCAGGCACGTTTCCGGACAGATCATCCGTTAGCTGAGCTTCCTGACCTGCGTAGGTCGCCGGACGCTCCGTGAAATCCATCAGGAATGCAGCGAGGTTAGTTTTCAGCCTGCCGTCAAAGAGCTCGGACTTGGCGCCGATCTCATAACTCCTAAGCGCTTCGCCTGGAGTTTGCCCTTCCTGCCCAGGCTGTGACGGACGAACGTTGAAGCCCGGAAGGCGGTATCCGGTGCCAGCAGATGCATAGAGCATAAGCTCATCGGTAAACCTGTAGTCAATGCCTGCTTTCCAGTCCCAGCGCTCCGTCGCAATCGTGACATCAAAGATCGTGCTCGCTGGCGATGCCACAAAGTCAAGCTGGCCAGGAGGCGTCGCATCGGTCAGACTGTTGAAGTCGACAAACTTCTCGTCATCCGACCGACGAATGCCGCCCGTCAGATTCAAACGGTCATCAAGCAAGTGGATTACAACGTTGCCGTAACCCGCCCAAGCGGTCGGTTCGTAGAGGTCGACCTGAAAACGCTGTGTTCCGGCGCGCACACCCTGAGGCTGACCGATATGCTCTGCGGAGCCCTTATAGTAAAAGAAGCCGGCGACCCAATCGATCCAGTCATGCTGACCGGTCAGACGCGCTTCGCCATTCCAGTGAGATTCATCAAATGCGTGATAGATGACGGAGTCGTTGAGCGGCGTTCCATCAGAGGCTGCGCCGAAACTCAATTCCAGTTCGCGATAGCCGCCGATCAATGTGAAGTCGATGCTGTCCGTAATCCCGTAGACCGCCTTGCCCTGGAACCCCCAGTTTGTGAGCGGAACGGTGTTGCCATAGCATTTTCCACCCTTGAAAACCGAACCGTTATAGTAAGTGTTTCCCGGAATCAGCGTGCCTGCTGGGAACGGATCGCAGAAATTGTCGTAGGTCTTGTAAGGATCTCCGGTTTCGAAGCGATTATCCCATTGGAAGGGCGCCTCGCCGGGAACGGAAAACTCATCGAATGCGGTTACGAAATTGGGACGCGTCGTTGTTTGGGCGTAGTCCGTATCGCTGATATATTCCGCCGGAATTTCATCATTCTGGTCCATATAGTCAGCGCTAAAGGAGACGGACAGCCGATCTGTCGGCTCCCAGTACAAAGAACCGCGAATGGCGCGCGTATCCTCGCCGCCAAGGTGATCAATCACGCAATTGTCAGGCGTGCGCCCGCCGCCGAAGGTCGTATCCGGCGTTTGGAAAGGGAATGAGCCCGCGAGTTCCGGCGTGCCATTCATGTACATCTGGCACGAGAAGTCGATCATCTCCTGATAGCCTTCGCGCTTTTTGGAAAGCGCCGTGACGGCCACCGCCAGATTATCCGTAACGGGAACACTGAACGCCGCCCTGAAATCCCGGCGCTCATATGCACCCATGGTCGCCTCAATAGAAGCGCTGGCCTCTGTCAGGCTTGGCTTTTTACTGACGATGTTGAGCGCGCCGGCGATCGCATTCCGTCCGAAGAGCGTACCTTGCGGACCGCGCAGCACTTCCACGTGATCGAGATCGAGCAGGTCGAACTGAGAGCCAAACAGGTGTGGGTAATAGACGTCGTCAATGTAAAACGCGACGGCCGGCTCCCCGTTGAGTTGTGGGTCGCTCTGCCCTATGCCGCGCAAGAACACGGTGACCGCGGGGCCGAAAACGCCTTGCGACTTCTGGAAATCGGCGTTGGGAACGATCTTGCCAAGATCAGCGGTTGTCGTGAGCCCCCGCTCCGCAAGCGTTTCGGATGTCACCGCCGTGATCGCGATCGGCGTTTCCTGAAGATTGGTTTCAACCTTCGTCGCCGTCACAACGATCTGGTCTCGCTCCCGGCGATTATCGCCGGAATCGTCCGTTTGCGCGTGAGCGGCTTGCGCAGCCAGTAAGGCCGCTGTCGAGATCGACGCCATCGTTAGTGTTTTTAACATTTCCTACCCCTCCTCATGGACGCAATTGTTGTAATTGTCAGTACAGGTAAACGAGCCGCGGTAACCCGGCTTGATCCAATCGGATCAAAATTTTGTGTTGGATTTCATTCAAGAACTGGAATTAAGGAAGCGTCAGAAAAGCCTAACATTCTTTATCAGGCCTGAACGCTCATTGTTAGCCGCCCCTTCACCCAGCGCATGCGATCACAGAAAACAAGCAAGGCCCCAAGGGTTCAAGCCTGAGCTTCTCTTTAGGGAGCGATCATCGTCAGCACACCTACATTACAGAACCGAGCCCGGTCCTTGCGCTTGCATCACCCCCACGCAGGTCCGCTACGCGACAGACATTTTCCGATCAGCCGGCCTTAACGTCAGCTGACATGGCTGTAGATTCGCGCGGCGTTGTCGCGAAGAAACTTTCTCGTCTCATCCTCGGAGAGAAAATCAGCGGCGCTGTGCGCCATTTCAGTTTTCTCCTGATATGACCAAAGCATGCTTTGACCAATATCCGACCCCCATACCAAACGGTCTGGCCCGAAACTATCGACCAGGCGCCTGACAATCCGGGCGGGACGGATATTCTCAGCCATCAGGCGTTCAATATTGATCTCGGTGAACTTGAAATAAATGTTTGGAACATCTTCGAATATTTTGATCGTTTCATCGATGCCAAAATCCGGCGGAGGCGGCATAACGACCTCCTCACCATCCTCCTCGGCGTAACCAACCTCCACCTGCGTCATGCCATAGGGCATGCCTCCATGATCAACGATGATCGGCAGGTCAGGAAATTTTTCGGCGATGATTTTGAGCAGTGGCAAATTATAAGACAATTGCTTTTGATAGAAAATAATCGTCATTGGCGTGCCGAGATCTGCGCATGCCTTCCAAACATCCATCGCCGCCGGCGAGCTCATCCATGCCGTGTCCAGAATCCATGGCCGAGTGTGCGCCATCCGGAAACCGCATACCCCGTCCCTTCGGACCATTTCACGGTAGACTTCAGGCGTGGCCGGATCTTGCGTATCGAGTATCACAACCGGGTGCAGGCGCTTTGGAAATTTAGCGGCCGAGTCGATAATGTAGCTGTTGTCATAGCCATAAACGTGGCCGCGCTGAACAAGACAGGCCCGCTCCACATTGTTCGCATCCATCATCTCGATCAACGAATCAACAGTCACAGAATAGTTCGGACGCTCAGGGGTCGGCAGATCCGGTGTTAACGGCTTTGGACGATACGTATCCCAGTCATCTGAAATCAGATGTGCATGTGTATCAAACAATGCAATCGTCATAAAAGCGCCCTTTCAAAACTCTCTTTTCTGCGCCGCTGGGCGTCGTCCGCGCCTCACCACTGGTTTCGTTTCCTGGGAAAAATCCGCGACGCGTTTTGCTCTCAAGTTGCGCTCCATGTCGGACTCTTCGCCGAAAAAAGCCTCCGCCAAAATTGCGCCACCCCAGACCGGACAGCGGCGATCACAAACCGGGCCCGACTGGGATGGCGGCCGACCACCGGAAGGGAGGAAACGGGCCGACAGAAACACTTGAACTCTTTCTTCAAAGATCCGGCCGCCGGAGACTCGTAATCATCGCTCCGGCGAACGCATCGCAAGCATAGCTTCAACGGTATGATTCAAGATTCTTCTCCCCACCCGTCTTTTGTCGTTTTCTGTTCTGAGGTCAGGGTATTCAGCGCGGGCTTTCGCAACTTGCCTGAAACGGAGCCACGATTTGCCGTAATAGCGATGGTGGAGACTTCACTGTGTCAAGGCCGCCACCCTAACAGCATGGTCCTTTTGGAATGTCGCCCTCCGATGCGGCGCCTTAGAGAGCCGCGATATATCCACCATCGAGGGGAATGGTGCACCCATTCACATAGGCGCCGGCCCGGGACGATAAAAAGACCACGAGTCCTTCAACATCCTCTGGTTCGCCCGGCCGGCCGAGCGGCACATAGGTGGCGACGCTTTTCTTCACGGCGTCCGACTCCGTGTCCGTTAATCTCGATGGGAAGGGGCCTGGCGCGATTGCGTTTACGGTGATCCCCTTACCGCCAAGGCGCTTCGCCAAAGCGCGAGTAAGATGATGAATCGCCGCCTTCGACGCTCCATAGGGAAACGCATCCCAGTTGGGAATGTGTAGCCCGCCGATGGAGCCGAGATTGATGACGCGCGCGGGATCGCCGCCGCTGGCGCCCGCCTCCAACAACGGCAGTAATTTCTGCACAAGAAAAAACGGCGCCCGAAGATTGACGTTCACCACCATGTCCCACGCCTCAAGGGACACATCGGCCAGAGAAGCCGTCTCCCCGGCCCCGGCATTATTCACCAGAATGTGGAGCGCGCTCTCCCGGTGAGCCATTTCTTTGGCAAGCTTTTGCGGGCCACTCTCTTCTGAAAGGTCCACCCCAAGCCCTATGCAAACGCCCTGTTCCTCGGCCGAAATTTTATCGGCTATATCACCCGCTATGGTTGCGTCACGCCCTGTGATATATGTTTTTACGCCGCGCCGCACGAGTCCCCTCGCGATCATCATGCCGATCCCGCTGGTCCCGCCCGTCACAAGCGCGATTTTTCCAACAACATCAAAAAGCGGGTCTGTCATGGCGCGGCCTCTCATCTTGTGCCTTCGGGGAGATACCCGGACGCACACCACTAAGGGGGCGCAAACGGGCTTTGCAAGCGCGATCCCCGGTTGCCGCCGAGATTCGCCGAACGTGCAAATCCTAACGCCGTTAAGATCAAATCGGAGCGCGAAAACCGTACTAGAGTGATGTGGAGTTGCTTGAAATTCAGGATGATCCAATGGGTCCAGAGCCAATAGGGCTGAGAGGCGACGCATGACGGAGCCGGGCCAACGCCTTCTCACTCTGTTCAATGTCGGAACCTTGAGCTTCGGGCCCGGCGCTGCTTTACGCTGCCCCGAAGATCTTATGGATCGTGGGGCGACCCGGTTATTCATCGTCACCTCACCGCCGACGCGCAATCTATGCCACCCGCTCGTCTCGTCGATTGAAAAGCGGGGCGGTGCAGCCGCCCTTTGGGACGATCTTGAAGGCGAACCCACATTTGATGAATTCGCACAAGCGATGGAAGCGGCTCGCGCCTTCGGCGCCGACGCTGTCATCGGCCTTGGCGGCGGTAGCTGCATGGATGTCGCAAAGCTTGTCGCTGCGCTCTATGACGGGAAACAGCCCATTAAAAAGGCGATTGGCGTTGACCTCCTGAAAGCGCGCGCGATACCCGTCGCCTGCATTCCCACGACGGCCGGCACCGGTAGCGAGGTCACGCCGATTGCAATTCTCGGCGACGAGGATGAGGACCTCAAAAAAGGCGTCGTCAGTCGTCATCTTGTACCCGACGGCGCTTATCTTGACCCGTTGATGACGGTGACGATGCCCCCCGCCGTCACCGCCGCCACGGGATTTGATGCGCTCACGCACTGTATCGAGGCTTACGCCAACAAATTCGCGCACCCGATTGCAGATATATACGCGGAAGCAGGCATTCGCCTTATCGCAAACAATATTGAACACGCCTGCAAGCAGGGCGATGATCTCGCCGCGCGCGAGGCGATGTTGCTCGCCAGCCTATATGGCGGCATGTGCCTTGGCCCGGTGAACACCGCAGCGGTTCATGCGCTGGCATATCCATTAGGCGGCGAATTTCATATCGCCCACGGAGTCGCCAACGCCCTGCTTCTGCCCCACGTTTTACGGTTTAATATCGAGGCGGCGCCTGCACGCTACGCAGCAATCGCGCGTGCGCTTGGCGTAGAGGATACCGGCGACGATATTGCAACCGCACAAAAAGGCGTGGACGTTATCGTCGATCTCGCGGAACGCTGCGGCGTCGAACAACGCATGTCTTCTTTTGGAATCGACGTAGGCTCCGTCCCACGCATGGCCAAAGCGGCGATGACTGTAACGCGCCTTCTTGAACGCAATCCGCGGACGCTCACAGAAGCGGATACAGTAAGAATTTACGAAGCTGCTTTGTAACCTTT
Source organism: Alphaproteobacteria bacterium (assembly GCA_030426465.1). Lineage (GTDB taxonomy): Bacteria > Pseudomonadota > Alphaproteobacteria > Caulobacterales > Parvularculaceae > Hyphococcus. The sequence goes on along the minus strand of JAUHYK010000038.1, from coordinate 20,748 downwards.
CAAGCAGCGCATTTTAATAACGTATTTGACGTTAATACTAACGCCCCATTCCGCCTGCTCGCAGTCCGGACTTGGGGGTATAATTGCGCGAATTCGCTCCCAACTCGTCACCTGCAAAGTCCCATATATTTCCTAGCTTGACGCCGCCGAAGGTCGGTGCAAGAGTCTGTTATAAGCGGCAAAAAGCCGCTTTTGGCACCGGAATAAAAAAGCCGGGCCAAGTGGGAGGTGTGCAGATGGAAAAGATTAGCACGATTGGTTTGCCGACAAGCGGACGGACCGCAGCCTGGAATGCTCTTTATGCGTCGCAAATGAGCCAGGTTGAATTTACGCCCGCTGATAAACAAGGCTTTGGCGCCGAACTCAGCATCGGCAGTCTCGGCCCCGTTAAACTCGCTAAGCTCACAATGGATAGCTACAGCGTTGAGCGCAGCAAAGATCACATCAACGACAAGCGTCCTCGCATCTACTCGCTGCTCTTGCAGGCCAAAGGCAGCAGCGTGCTTCACCATTGCGGTCATGAATCAAACATGACGGAAGGTGATTTCGTTCTTGTCGACACCGGCCTGCCGCATTTTTTCGATACAAAAGATTTCTCTGTCACGATCATGGTGCGCGTACTGCCATCCTTGCTTCGCGAATATCTTCCTACGCCGGAACAATTCAGCGGCCTTCGCCTCGGTCATGCGGTTGGGCTCGTGGGCACGCTTGGCGCTATGGTTGAATCCTTGAGCGAAAGCGTCGGCAATGGCATCAGCGCCGATCACGAAGACCGGGTGGCGCGTCACCTTCTCGAAATGATTTCCATGTCCTACACGGCCGGCTTTGACATCTCCGAAGATTCCGCAATTTTGTGGCGCCGCCGAAATGACGTGATCTCCTTTATCGAAAGCAATCTGCGCGATCCTGGCTTGTGCGCATCCTCTATCGCCACAAGCCTCAACCTGTCGCCGCGCTACCTTCGCTCGGTCTTTTCTGTTTCCGGCGAAAAAATATCCGCCTTCATTCTGCGCCGCCGCCTCGAGGAATGCGCCCGGCAGATGAGAAACCCCGCCTGGAATGGCCATACGTTGACCGAAATCGCGTTTTCCTGGGGCTTTAACAGCGCCGCCCATTTCACCCGCTGTTTCCGTGATAAATTCGGCATGGCGCCCCGGGAGTACCGAAGCGTCGCAACGAACGCCCACAACTAACGCTCAAATCCGCTCCGCTCAAATTTTCTTTCCCCTCCGAACAAGACCGGAGGGGAAGACACCGCGATGGTCTACCCTGACCACATAAAGGAGCGCGGCGGTGTATCAGGATGACGTCCTAAAATTAAACGCAGAACTGTCTCTGCAACTTGCCGAATACTGGCATGAAATCGACACCAATGGGGGACGCAACGCCTCCACTTACTACACCGATGATGCAGAATTTCACGGCCAGTTCGCTTCTTATTACGGCAAGTCAAAAATTCAGGACTTCTATGACTGGCGGGTGAAGCAGGGCCCGCGACTTTCGGTTCATTCCTTCACAAATTTCCGGGCCTATTTCACCGGCCCCGACACCGCCGAAGCAACAAACTTTCTGTTTCTCTACGCCAAAAATGGCGAGAAAGTTTTACCGACCCATCCGCCCATCACCATTTCGCTGGCGACGGACCGCTACAAACGCACAAGCGAAGGACGATGGCTTTGCACCTATCGCCGCTTCGAACACTGGTTCGAGGGCGACACGCCCGTGACCAATCCAAATCTTGACGATGACAAGTAAAGGTATTCGAGAGCAATATGCCTCACGCTGATGGAAGCCCCCAACTCGAACGCGGAAAACTGTCCCGGCCGGACCTTATACGCGACAAGGCCTATGTGAACGGACAATGGATCGCCGCTGATGACGGCGCCGTTATTGATGTCGATGACCCTTTCACTGGAGAAATCATCGGCCATGCGCCGTCACTTTCAGAACAACAGGCGCGAACGGCGATCGACGCCGCTGAAAACGCCTTTCCCGCCTGGGCGAAAGAGCTGACGCGGACGCGGGGCGCAATCTTGCGTCGCTGGTTCGATCTCGTCATGGCGCATCAGGAAGATCTCGCCCGGCTGATCACGCTCGAAAATGGCAAGCCGCTCAAAGAGGCGCGCGCGGAAGTCGCTTACGGCGCCGGCTTTATCGAATTCTACGCCGAAGAGGCGGGCCGTATGTTCGGAGAAATTATTCCCGCGCCGGTGGCCGGTCGCCGCCTGATGGTCGAGCCCGAGCCAATCGGCGTATGCGCAGCAATCACGCCCTGGAATTTTCCGCTGGCGATGCTGACGCGCAAGGCCGCGCCGGCGCTCGCCGCCGGCTGCACCATCGTCGCAAAACCAGCGAGCCAAACCCCGTTATCGGCTTATGCGCTTGCCGTTCTGGCGGAAGAGGCTGGCGTCCCGCCGGGTGTTTTGAACATCATTACCGGCAAGGCCAGCATGATCGGTAAGCTTCTCACATCGTCTCCGGTCGTACGCAAAATCAGCTTTACCGGCTCAACTGAAATCGGCGCGCAACTAATGCAAGCCTCCGCGCCGCTGATCAAACGCTTGTCACTTGAGCTTGGGGGAAATGCGCCGCTCCTGATTTTCGACGACGCCGATCTCGATACGGCCGTCGAAACCGCGCTTGTGGCGAAATTCCGCAATAGCGGCCAAAGCTGTATCGCAGCGAACCGCATCTATGCGCAAAAGCGCGTCTATGACTCGTTTCTGGACGCCTTTGCAGAACGCGTGAAAGCGCTCGCGCCCGGTGACGGTTTCGATGAAAGATCAGATATCGGTCCGCTGATCGACAAGGCGGGTGTTGCGAAAGTCGAAGAGCATCTCGACGACGCCGTCAAAGGCGGCGCGACAATCCTCGCTGGCGGAAAATCTTCGGGCGGCCAACTAATGCCGCCGACAGTGGTGCGCGATGTAGCGCCGGACGCGCTGCTCACCCGCGAAGAAACATTCGGCCCTCTTGCCGGCGTCATTCCATTTGAAACGATAGAAGAAGGCGTCACGCTCGCCAACAACACGCCCTTCGGACTCGCGGCTTATCTATGCTCCGAAAACCCGGCGACCATCGCCCGCGCCGGCCGCGATATCGAAAGCGGCATGGTCGGGATAAACACCGGGCTGATTTCAACGGCGGTCGTTCCCTTTGGCGGCGTCAAGATGTCCGGTCTCGGCCGGGAGGGGTCTTCCCATGGGCTCGCAGAATATTTGAACCTCAAATATCTCTGCCAGGCCGGGCTTTAGGAAACGCGACATGCGCAAAAGCGGTAAGGTCATCATCACCTGTGCGCCGACAGGCTCTATCCATACGCCATCCATGTCGCCTTATCTGCCGGTGACGCCGGACGAGATCGCTGCAGCGTCCATCGAAGCGGCTGAAGCTGGCGCGGCTATCCTGCATCTGCATGCGCGCGACCCGGAAAATGGCCGTCCGAGCCCAGCAGCGAAAGATTTCATGGCGTTCCTGCCGCGGATAAAACAGGCAAGCGACGCCGTTATCAATATTTCGACCGGCGGCAGCGCCAACATGTCCCTCGACGATCGCCTCGAAGGCGCCCATGCGGCGCAACCCGAGGTCTGCTCTTTGAATATGGGCCCGCTGATTTTTGACTTCAGCGCGGCTGGCGCAAAGGTCGAAAAATGGGCGCATGAGTGGGAACGCGACTATGTGGAAACGTCGAACGACCGCATCATGTATAATTCAAACAGCTACATCGAACGGATCATGCGCGAAGTGGGCGAAGCCTATGGCACGCGGTTTGAGTTTGAATGCTACGATATCGGACATCTTTACACCCTCGCGCATTTCGCCGAGCGCGGCCTGATTAAACCGCCTTTTCTCATTCAGGGAATTTTTGGCATTCTTGGCGGCGTCGGCGCGGACCCGCGCAACCTCGCCCATATGGTGACCATCGCCGACAGCTTGTTCGGCGACGATTATGTCTTTTCCGCTTTCGCGGCGGGCCGCAACCAGATGGCGTTTTGCAATCAGTCAGCGCTGCTTGGCGGCAATGTCCGCGTCGGACTTGAGGACAGCCTTTATATCAGCCGCGGCGAGCTAGCAAAAAGCAACGCAGATCAAGTGCGTAAAGTGCGCAACATCATTGAAGAGTTGGGACTTGAAATCGCCACGCCTGATGAGGCCCGCAACCTCTTGGACCTCAAAGGCGCTGATCGCACAGCATTTTAAAAGCGCTAGTCGTCGCCCATGCCCGGCGGCGTCGGATATTCATCAGCATTGAGCACCCAGCCTTCCATTTTCGAAAAGTCCTCGCGCGGCGGCGAAAAGATATCGATCAAAAGATTGACGCCGGGATCGACCGCCGCCGATGTGTGAATAGCTTTGGGCGGGATCACCGTCACTGACGGCGCGCCGCAAAGTTCGTGGTCGTCGTCGCGCCATTCCGCCAAATTGGCCGTCCAGGGCCAGCGCAGATGGTGCACATACTGGCCGCCAATAACGAGCGAACATTGTTCGAAATCATCATGGTGGTGCGGCGACAGTTTAGACGGGTCGCGTGGTCCATGCTGTGGTGGGAAGACATTCACCATGAAAGTTGTGCAGCGCCAGATCTTGCCGAAACGCCCGTCTTCTTCGGGCACATCTAGACTATAGCTCCGAATCTTGTAGCCGCCTTTGGGTTCCGGCCAGAGCTCCAGCGGCGGAATATGCGGGTGATGCTCGCGATAGTCTTTTGCATTTGCGGTCTTGTCCGCAAGGTCTTGCGACTGCGTTGAAAACAGACGGATGATTTTTCCATCCGCCTTCATCGTGATGGCGCTATCGCCGGGTGGAACGATGGTGATCGTGAAACCGTCAATTTCCCGCGTCTCGCCGCCGGCCGTCACGCTTGCGCTCATGTCCTCATCCTGCAGGATCAGGACATACTCGTCAGGCTGGTCCTTTCGTTCGAAAGTCGCGCCGGCTTTCACTTCGGAAAAGGCCACAATGAAATTCTGACCACGCGCGAGCCATGTCCGCGCCTTATCCGTCTCCTCTTGCGGCGGCGAATCGTAAAACCGTTCATAGACGGCCGCCGAATAAGCCTCGCCGCTCGACGCCGAGACGGCGCCGCTGGTGGAAAGACGGGAACGGGGATCAACAGTCTGACTCATTTCAACCTCAATGTAAGTTGCCGCAGAACGCCTTAGCGTGCGCGGCTGTCAGCGACAGCCGCAGCGGCTGCGTTCGCAAAAATTGTTGCATCATTACTCACCATGACGAGCGAATAGCCCATCCCGGCATAGATTTTGGCGTCTTCGGGCGTGGCCGCGGCAGCGCCGGAAAGTTTCCCCGAAGCGCGCGCAGCATCGGCAACGCGCTGGGTCAGCTTGCGCACGTCCGGATCGGAAGGCGGTTTTCCGCTCGACAGAAACAGATCGCCATGGCCGACAAAGACGCCATTCACCGTAGGAATCTCGAGATAGTCTTCAACCGCCTGCACCGTGTCCCAGCTTTCCAGCTGGACCATGCGCAAACACTGTTCATCCCCACGTCTAAGGTAGTCCGCCATGGGGGCCTGGCCCCAACTTCCGGCGCGTGACGTTGTTCCAAGTCCGCGTTCGCCCTTCGGACTGAAAACCATCTGGCGCGTGAGGCGCTCAGCCGTTTCAACACTCGTCATACGCGGCGCGAGAAGACCGTCAGCGCCAGAATCGAGAAGACGCTGAATGTCAGAGCCATTATGGTCGGGCAAGCGCACCAGCGCCGCCATACCGGAGGCCTGCGTCGCAAAAATGAATTGATAGACCTGATCCAGGCTGTGCGGCGCATGCTCCATATCGATGACTAGAAAATCAAAGCCTGCGCGCCCCAGCATTTCCACGGTCGCCAATGTCGGCAGCTTGAGCCAGGTGCCCAACAAGCCGCCGCCGCGATCGGCGCAAAAGTCTAGAAACTGTTTCATCGGAACACCCTGAACGGCACAATATCGAATGACGGAGCCCCGCCACTTTATCCAAGCGGCCCCAAGAGTTGACGCCGCCGGAAGTCATCCTGGCGGCGTTCGGCGCTCCGGCGGAAGACAGGCGGCCTAACCCGCTTTTTCAGGCGCCCGCCCGTCATCAAGCTCGCGCAGATCTCGGCCCACCGTTTCGGGGAGCATGACTGTCGCGATCAGGGCGCATATGACGCCGATCACGCCCATCAAGGTCATGGACACATTCAACGCGACCGTCGCCGCGAGGATCGCAACGCCCTGAATAAAGATGCCACTGACCGCCCTTCCGAAATTATAGGCGAACGCCTGGCCCGACGCGCGCACTTCCGTGGGGAACAGCTCGGTGAAATAGGGGCCGAACGATCCGTATAATCCGAATTGACAGAAAGCTTGAACAAAACCGGCCGGGATCAGCAACGAGGCGTGGCTGCCAAGCGGCGCGCAGAGATAAACGGTTGTGGCGACGATAAACGCAGCGCCAAACATCCGAAACGCCATGCGCCGGCCGAATCGGTCACTGAAATAAGCGTTAGCGATTAGCCCGAAAAAGGCGCCGACGCTGTTCAGGAGAACGAAGACGCCGGCGGTTGACGCAGAAATGCCGCGCTCATTTTGCAGGAACGTCGTCAGATAACTCGACACCGAATATCCCGCTCCTTGCGCGCCAACGGCGAGCAACGCGGCCAGCGCCGTTACACGAAGATATTTCGGACGAAAAATCTCCAACGGCGTGACGGATTTTTTTTCCGAATCGCGCTTGGCTTTATCTTCCTTGAAAACTTCTGAGTCATCGTCGCCGCGGCGCACGAAGAAAATCAGCAGCGCTGGCAGGATGCCGATCCAGAATACGATCCGCCAACCGAGTTCCGGTTCGAACATCGCAACGAAGGGTCCTGCCAAAAGCGCGGCGAGACCTGAACCAACTGCGACGCCGCTTTGCACCGACCCCAGCGCCTTGCCGCGGTCCTTGCGGGCTACAATCTCTCCCAGCAGAACAGCGCCAACCGCCCACTCAGCGCCAAATCCAACGCCTTGCAACACGCGCAAGAACAGAAGCTGCTCGTATGTCTGTGCAAATCCGGAAAGAAACGAGAAAACCGAAAACCACAGAATGGTCAGCTGAAGGATGCGCACCCGTCCGAATTTGTCAGCGAGCCATCCGCCCATCCAGCCGCCAATCGCCGAGGCGAAATAACTCGCGCTCGCAATGGCGGCCGCTTGCGCCAGGGTAACGCCGAAAGCGACAATGATAACCGGAATGAGATACTGATAGACAAGCGCGTCCATCGCATCGAGCGTCCAGGCGACCGAACATGTCCAAAATACGCGCCGGACTTTCCTGTCGGCGCGCTGGTACCACGCGAATGGCCCGGTCCCGACGGGTTCTTCAAGGCTTTCTGTCATGCTCATCAATTATGCCTGTTACTTTTTCGTCGATATAAGTTGCTACTGATCAGCCGTCTCTTCGGCGATGCGCTCATCGAGACCGGCGGCGCCCTTGGCGGCATAAGCGCGGCACGCATCAGAATCAACGAATCGGTTGACCGTAGGGTCTTCCGCGCGCGCCGCCAGCTTTTCCTTCACACCAAAAGAAAGCGGCGACGGCGTCAGCAAGACATCGCAAGGTAAATCGGCGACTGTCGCAACGGCGCTGCGAAATGCATCGACCCGGCTCGGATAGTCGTCATTACCCGTGAAACGAAAACCGGGCGCGGAGCGGGTAGAAAAGGAATCTGCAAAGACGACATCAAGACAGAGGTCTTCCTCGCAGGAGCGCCAGCTCCAGGCTGCGCTGCCGGGCGTGTGGGCAGGCGTATAATGCGCCGTTACCGCGACATCACCGACGTTGAGCGTTTCGCCATCGGCAACTTCCTGCGCTTGCGGCACGGCGGGAAAGACATTGTCTTCTAAGCCGCGTTGAGGATCGTCTTCCGTGGGTCGGCCCTGCATAAGCGCTTCGACGCCGCGCTCCGATGCAGCGACTTTCGCTCCGGTTGCGCGGGACAGGGCGGCGATGCCCCCGGCATGGTCGAAATGGGCGTGGGTGTTCAATATCAGGCGCAAATCGCCGAGCGAAAATCCGAGCGCTTCGATGTTCGCCGCAATCTGGGGCGCGGTCTGCGTCATGCCGCCATTGATCAGGACAAGACCATCATCTGAGGCAATCAGCACAGAAGAGATCATGGCCGTACCCACATAATAAGTGTCGCCATAGACCTGAAACGGCTCCGCGGGCTCGTTCAGCCTTTCGCAAAAATCACAGACATGCGCCGGGTCGGGCGCCAGCGTGACTTGCCGCGCAGTCTCCGGCTCGTCAGACGACGAACAGGCGGCTAACGCCGCTGCGCCCAAAGCGGGTGCGGCTAGTCGCAACAAGGCAGCGGCGGGGCTTTTCCAGATCATGTTCGGATTACCTTGGGCTAAAGGAAGCTGGCGGGATCAAAAGCGGCGGATCGGGAAGCGGCCAAGCCGTCCCCCTAGCGCCTCTGACCTCCAATTTCACCAGACGCGCCAATTATCTAGCAAGCATCCGGGCGCCCGGTCTTGATCCGGGAGGCATACAAATTTGCCTCAGCTTTTGCCGCTTTGCAGCAAATGCGTCCGCCTCTACGTCCGATCACCGACCCTGAAGCTCTACGCCGTCAATCTCCGGCCCGGTCGGGGGCATCTGGTAACCGTGATTGGTCATCCTCGCCTCCGGCACGATCTCACAGGGAACGCAATCGGGCCAGTAGGTCGCCGGTTCGCGCCCGCTGACGGGATTTCGATAGTGGAACCACATGGGCAGGATGCCGGGCCATTCAACCGTTTCGCCAGTGCCGCCTTTGAACCCCTCCTGCCGCCGGCCAAGGTCTGTCAGCAAGACATCGGGCGGATAGATGTCCAGAAGCTTGCTGCGATAGGGTTCAGCGTCGCCTCGCGGATCCTTCGCCGCTGACCATCCGCCTTCCCAATCCGGGGAATAGAAATAGTGCTCATCAATTGTCAGGCTCCAGAACCGCCAGATGTCATTCTCAAGCACAATCTGGTCATTTGGGTACATGCCGCCATGAACGCCGCCCATATAAAAATAGGCCGGCGCGCCTGGGTCTTTTGTTGTGCGCGGTTGAAACAGACGCGTGCGAAGATTGGCCGACCGCCCATCATGAGAGACATGAATGACGGGCTGGGTGCGCCAGTGGAAAGAAATCGCGGGACGCAGCTTTTTCGCCGGGCCCCACATGGCGTTTGCGGCGCCCATGATCCTTTCACGCCCCAGATAATATCCGGCGAAGGGCGACTGTTTGTTTCCCTCAACAGCGAAAAGCGATGACAGCTCCGTCCACTGAAAATCGTCCAGATAAAACCCATAGGCGGCGGAAACATTCACAGCACCGTCATATGCCTCAGAGCGCAACAAACGGCGGCGCGCTTCTGCAAGCCGCGCTTCTGGTTCCACGGACGCTTGTTCGGCGTCAGCCTGTTCAATGGCGCCAGTCAGATTTTCATCTGCGACAAGGCTCAACTCGCCGGTATCTACGGGATCGCCTGTCGCCGGGTTCGGCCCGAGAAACGCCGGCAGTTTAGGCTTCACAAGGCCACGCTCGCCGCCATTCCCCCACCCGGTTTTGTAGCCGGCTTTCATGAGCGGATAGATGCGCAGTTCCTTGAACTTCCAGACCCCGTCTTCTTTAACAAATCGGTTGCGATATACATTGATCTCCCAAAACGCTGTTCCTGCATCGGCATCGCCCAGCATGGCGAGCTCGATCCCGCGGCTCTCCGCTTCATCGCCGCCGGACGCAATTTTCACCACTGTGTCGAAGAGAGGATGCTCGTTGAGCTCGCCATGGCTCAGGCCTGCCGCCCCCATTCGCTCCATGGCCTTGCGCGCGCCCGCGCGCCCTTCGAATACGCCCTCGCCGCCAATCTCAACCGCGCTTTCATCTGTAAAAAGCTCAACGGCATCGTCCCACATCTTGCGGTCAACATAATAGCCATAAGCGTTTTGCACATTCCGCACGGCATCTTCGTCATTCAATCTAGCGATGCGCTGTTCGAGACTATCAAGCGTTTCGGGTGTCGCCGGCGCCGGCCCTAAAGGCTCTGGAATGGGGATTCCGGTCTCATCGATGGTGAAATGGTAGGGAATAATCGGCAGATCTTTGCCATCCACATTGGTCCAGCCCTCCGTATAAGGACCTTCATATTGCGGATAGTAGCGCATGGCGGCGATCTTCCAGACGCCGCCCTCGCGGACATAATCATTTTCATAAAGACCACCTTCGAACCAGGCCTCCCCCTTGCCGTCGCCTTTGAACGCTAGGCTCATCCAACGTCCTTTCGCGCTGTCGCCGTCCACTGACAAGTTGATGAGGGGCTGATCGATAAATTCGGTGTTGAGCGCGCCGGGTGCGAGATCAGAAACGTCAGCGCCCCTTTCACGCAACCAGTTCAAGATTGCGGCGGCGCCTCCAACCTGCTGGTCGCCCCAGGCGACAACAGCGTTTTCGGAAAACAGCGCCGCCATGTCGGACCACAATCCGAACTGGCCATATTGCACGTAGTTGCGTTGCAGGTCCTTGACCGCTCGCAGCGATTCGAGCCGCTCGATATCGCGCGCCAGATCATTGAAGGCTTCCGCCTGTTCTGCCTGCGCAACGCCTGCTGGCGGCGCTTCATCTGTTTCTGCAGGGCGAGAACAATTCACAATAAAGGTGCAAAGAGACCAGATCGCCAACGCTCTGCCGAATTTTAAAGCCGCCATTGCAAACCTGCCGTTCGTTCAAAGCATTTTTTTTGCAGCTTCAAACGAATGATCCGTCGTTACAAGGCGTGAATGGGCGGTGGGCGCAATCCTCCAAAGTTTACGCCCATAGGGTCAATTTGAACGGCGCTTTATGAGTCCAACAGGAGCCTTCGAAAGCTTGCTCCGCACAAGCCGAAGGCAGAGAGTTCCGGTCGAAGAAAAGTGGTGCCGCATGGGACACTTTAATTTACGCCATAACCAATTGAATTATACTAAAAATACCAATTCGAAAAATTTCGGTGCCCCCAATCATACCCCCGTTATAACTGGCTAAAGAGGGCACTAGACCGAGTACGCCCAAACCCGACCAGTGAGGTGTATCAAGTATCGGCGCAAGAAAACGTCGCACGCATCGTACAGGCTTTTTACAAAGTAAGGTGTTTTGTCGCTCCGGGCGAAGATGATACTTCGCCACCCTCGCTCATGCCGCTGACTTGTCCCGCGAAGACCGCTTTTGCCGCCGTATAATTTGGACGGCTCACGGGAACCAGGACGCTGTTATGGAGTTCGATGAAGAGCCGCCTATCTTCTTCTGAGAATGTCTTAAAGCCTTCCGCAGACACCCAGTGAGATCGATGAACCTGCATACCATTTACCCCGACCAATTCGTCCAGCGCATCAGAAAAACGCATTAGGACGAGATCGTCGCCCGCATTCGTGTAAATACGCAAATAGTGCTGCTCGGCCGTAATGGCCCAAAGGATACCGCGTTTTTCCGGCGGCAGCTTGCGCATGAAAGCGGGGGGCAGGGCCGTAACCCTTTCATGTTGTTTCTCGCCCATCTGCGCTGCGGCTTCCGCCGTCCCCTGCGCCACACGCCTCTGCCCCAGGCTAGAATGGACGCCGGCTTTCTCGCGATACGCATACCAGCCCCAATTGGCGACGAACCAGAACGGCGCTATCGCGAAGATCATACCGGCGAGCACACGGGGATAGCGCGCCGTCATAAAACTCACGATGTCGCCCCTATAACTCCCTATTTCGAGGGCAACCGGCATTACCCCGAGCATCCAGCTGAAGATCGGCGTGATTGCAGCCGCCAGGACTGACCCAAACAGGATTGCGATCAGCAGCCTGTATTCGAAGCGGATATTCTCACGGTAATAGCCGCTCACCAGCTCAAAGACCGATGTGATCAGAATCCAAGCGATCCCCATCACAAGGATGGAATTGAGAGTGGTTATGACGAGATCGCCCTGAAACCGGGCGACCACAAACCCCCTGATCGTTGAGCCCCAGATCGTGATCAAGCAGTAAGCCAGCAGGTGATGGGCCCAAAAGCCCAGTTTGTTCCATTGGTGCAGCACGAATGGAGCCCCATTCTCCCCGAAAAACCTCTTATACATTGCGAATCTGCTTTCGGGAAATCTCGATTGAGACCCCCGAAAGCCCCGCCCATCCTCACCGCGAACGTCACGGAAAGGACATGGGCGATGAACGGGCTCAACACACCAAAGCAGGCGATATTGCTGGCGGGACTGGCTTTATCCGCGAATTTTCTATCTGGCTGCGTCGCCGCCGGCATTCACGGCACGACCTACGCCGTAAAGGCCTCTGACCGGGCCGGCCTTGAAGAAGCGGCCGAGGCTGGCGATCCCGAGGCCCAGACTAGGCTCGGCCTTTCCTATTGCTGCCGGGGCCCCGGCTTTTCGACCCAGACAGCGACGGAATGGCTCTGCAAGGCGGCGCATCAGGATTTCCCTATCGCGCAGTATGAGCTTGGCCGGATTTACTCTGGCGCAACTTCCCGGACGCCTGCACCCGGCCAAAAACTCACCCAGATCGCACTTGTGAAAAAAAATGAGCCGCTGTCGCTCATGTGGTTCGAGCGAGCAGCCACGAATGGCCACGAGCATGCGGCTAAGCGGGTGCAGAAGCTGCGCGCTGACCTCAGCCCTGAAGAGATCGCCGCCGCGGAAGCCTACGCCGCTGACTGGCGCTCGGCGCCCTGCCGCTACGACGAAGGTTTCAGTGACTAACCCTCCCCGGCTCGCAGCCGTCTCCCCTCCCCCGGGCGCCGGCGCAAAGGGTGGTTCTCCAACGAGCCCTGAGATGAAGAACGAGATGACCCTTTATTACGACCCCCGCGGGATGACGTCGCAGATGGCGCGCATCATGCTCGCCGAAAGCGGCGCGCCTTGCCGCCTCATGACGGTACGGGGTGGCTTTTCCGGTGATCACCTCGCGCCGGAATTCGCCCGTCTCAATCCTTCCATGTCGTTGCCTGTGCTTGCGTGCGGCGGCGAGCGTATGACAACGATAGCGGATATCGGCAGGGCGTTGGCGAGCGGCGCCCGAGAGCCGGTTGACGCAGACACGCAGTGGCTGCTGCAACCTGGAGACTATTGCAATCTTCTCTTGGAAGCGGGCCTCGTCGCCGGGTGGCGGCGGATAGGCCTGCGCATCGCCCATAAGCGGCAGATCCGTCTGGCGCAAAACCGCGCCGGGAGACATCACGATCTTGCTGCCGCTTATAATGCAAAAACCAGCGAGTTGCGCGATCAGCTGAATGCAATCGGCAATCACGAAGAGACGCAAGCGCGTCTGCGACACCTCGACGTACTCTTCAACACATTCGAGAAATATATAGCTGGCCGCGAATACATTCTCGGCGGAGGCTGGTCCTATGTAGACGCCATTTGGACAGCGTTCGTGGCCCGCCTTCGCCGGTTGGGACTGGATGACTTCGTCAATCGCACCCGCCATCCGCATACATCCGCCTATTACCACCGGATCCGGCGGCGCCCGAGCTTTTGCCAAGCGGGCCTTAAAGATGGCCGCGTTCCGGCGCGCGCCCAATCCTCAACCGACACTGGAAACATAACCGTGATGCCTACTCCCAACAGCGGTTTCAACTCCTCACCCAAAACGCAAAGGAGCGCACCATGATCCGCAAAGGATTCATTCTAACTGTCTTCGGCTTGGGCGCAGCGTGCGCTTCAGCGCCGAAAGTTGATTACGCCGCTACGCCCGGAGCCGACTTCAGTGATTATCAGACATTTTCCTGGGTCGCAGACGACCCGCAGATCACTGAGCGTCCAGGTTACAGTCGCAAAAACGATGACCGGATCGAAGCAGCGATCGTCGCGTCGCTGGAAGACAAGGGGTACGTCTTTGTCGCCGAGCGCGAAGCCGCTGACTTTACGGTCGGCTATGGCGTCGTAATTCATAACAACGTTAAAACTAGCGGCGGCTCCGAGTATTACGGCGCCAACTGGAATCACGCCTCCGGTTATCTGCGCGTCGGAGGCGAACGCCTTCCCACAAGTGAGATCGGCGCACCCAACGATTTCTGGACGGGAATACATCGTGACGCTGGGGCAACCGTCCAAGACGGAAGACCGGAAGCGACGTTGACCATCGAAATTTTCGACATGTCGGCCTCATCGAGCGTGTGGCGAGGATATGCCAGCAAAAAAATTACGCAGCATGACCGCGAAAACCCGAATGAGATCATCCGAACTGCAGTCACAAGCGTCTTCAAGTCGTTTCCCGACAACATTGCCGAAGAGGTGACCAAATGAGGCGCGAAGAAAACATCAGCGCCAACCGTAAACGGCGTCGGATTCTGGCCGCCGCCGTCAGCGCACTTGCATCGCTCAACCTGATGGCGCGCGCTCAAGAGGTGGAAACAAGCCCCTCGGCGCAGCGCCCGAACATCATTTTGATTGTCGCCGATGACCTTGGCTTTTCCGACATCGGCGCTTTTGGCGGAGAAATCGCAACGCCCAACCTCGACCGGCTGGCGTTCGAAGGCCAGCGCTACACCAACTTCTATGTGGCGCCGAACTGTTCACCGACCCGTAGCATGTTGCTCACCGGTCTCGACAATCACGTTGTTGGTCTAGGCAACATGTATGAGCGCACGGCGCCAAACCAACTCGGACAGCCAGGCTATGAAGGCGTCTTGCGCACCGATTATCGCACCATTGCGGAGGCGATGCGCGACAACGGCTATCACACCTATATGGCGGGCAAGTGGCATCTTGGCCATTCGCCCGATCACCTTCCTGCTGCGCGCGGTTTCGACCGGAGCTTTGCGCTCCTCAACGGCTCAGGCAGCCACTACGACATGACCGGCCCGAATAACGACGCCGAAAAAGCGGAATATGTTGAAGACGGCGAATATCTAACGCGGCTTCCGAAAAACTATTATTCGACCCGCACCTATACCGACAAGATCATCGACTATATCGACAGCGCGCCGGCGGATCAGCCGTTCTTCGCTTATCTCGCCTATCAGGCGCCGCACGACCCCATTCAGGCGCCGAAAGGCTGGTTGCGCCGCTACAAGGGCGCTTACGACGACGGCTGGGACGATATTCGCGAGGCGCGCCTTCAACGCATGAAAGATCTCGGCGTTGTGCCGGAATCAGCAACGCTGTCGCCACGCGTCTGGTACGTCCCGGAATATGACAAGCTCACCGGCGTGGCGCAGGTACAGGCCGCGCGGCGCATGGAAATTTATGCGTCGGTCGTCGAATATCTCGACCTTCAGGTCGGCCGTCTTCTCAATCATCTCCAAGAGACGGGACAACTCGACAATACGATTATCATTTTCTTTTCCGACAACGGACCTAATCCACATGATCCGATTGAAGACGCCAAGCGCGGCGCGGGCAAGGTGATGGCGGCGAACTTCTACGCCAACAAATACGAAACCGACTTCGCGTCCTGGGGACGTCCCGACGCATGGCTGTCCCAAGGCGTCGCCTGGGCCCAGGTCTCCGCAACGCCTTTCACCGGCTACAAGCTTACAAGCTTCGATGGCGGCGTTCGCTCCCCCCTCATTGTCTGGAGCAAGAACAACCAAACGCCAGGCGCCATCAACGATCAGGATATCATGCATGTCAGCGACATCGCGCCGACCATGCTTGACGCTGCCGATACGCCGCTGACGGCATTGTTCAGACCGGAATCCGCATCACTGCAGCGGGGCCGTTCCTGGGCGCCGCTTTTCGATGGCGGCAACCAGTTTTCTTCTCGCGGCCTCGGTATGGAGATTTTCGGCGGCCGCGCCTATCGCGAAGGCGATTGGAAAATCACCTGGATGTATGAGCCTTTCGGCAAGTCGGATTGGCAGTTGTTCAACCTCGCCGCCGATCCATCCGAAACGAAAGACCTTTCAGATGACAATCCGGCAGTAACAGCCCGCATGATTGCGGCTTGGAACGCCTACGCCAAAGCCAACAACGTCATCGTCCCGGACCGCACCGTATTTGACGGCATGGAGGAGAACCTGCCGCCGCGCCCACCCGTTGACGCACCTGACTGGCCGCGCGGCGGCGAAGCCAACTGGGTATCGTCCGACGACGACTCCGATGACGAATAATCTAGGGAAAGCCACCATGAAAAAGCTCATCTCATTCTTAACGCTGCTTTTGCTCCTTGTGACGCCGGCCTACGCGCAATTCGACGGCCCGCGCACCTACTGGCCGATGCCAAAGAACTACAACGTCGTCGCTGCGCATTACATCAATGGAACGGCCAACGCTTCGTGGTCAGTCTGGAACCAGGTTCAGGCCAATGTCGACATCGACAGCGATCTCTTCCTCCTGACCTATACGCGAAATCAGGTGTTCTTTGGCCGCGCCGTCTATTGGCAATTAGTTGTGCCCGCCGGAACATTGAAGACCGACTCGCCTTTGCCGCTATCGACTAATGATGACTTCGTCAAAGGTCTCGGCGATCCGTCCTTCGGCGCAACTATTAATCTTGTTGGCGTCCCGGCGATGAAAGCGAAGGATTTCCTGCGTCACGATCTCGATTTTAGCGCCAATCTCGGAGCGATGATCTATTTCCCGTTCGGACAGTATAATGAAAACGAGGCGCTGAATGTCGGCTCGAACCAGTGGCGTATCCGCTTTTCAGCGCCAATGGTGAAGTCGATCGGTCCCTGGGTTCCAGGCAAGCGCACAACGCTCGAAGTCGTTCCCTCGCTCATGCTTTATGGCGCCAATGACAACAATCTCGGCAATCGCATTGAGCAGGACCCCACATTCGCGATTGAAGCGCATCTTACCCGCGACCTCACACGCAAGGTCTACATTTCCGCCGACTACACCTGGATCAATGGCGGACAGCAGACCTATTCCGACGCAACGACCGGCGCCTTCGTCCGCGAGACCGATGGGCTTGGCGCGCAAGCGCTCGGCGCCACCCTCAATTGGGAAATCAATGACAGCATGCATCTCTATCTGACGCATATGCAGACGCTGTCATCTTCAACTGATCCCTTCGATCTCGAAGGCTCGTTGACGAAAGTCACACTCTCCTACGCATGGCACGACGTCCTTGAACGCGTGAAAAAATTTAAAGGCGAGTGAGCACGGTCAAATGTCTCCCTACGAGATAACCAACATTATAATTTCCACTGGGCATCGCATCGACGCCCAGTGGGCGCTTTTTCTGACTATTCACATGGCGCTCTTTGGCGGCATCATCTATGTTGATCGCCCACTCAACCGTACAGAAAAGGCGTTTGCGATCATCTTTTACTCGGTGTTCGCGGTTCTGAATTTCATTGTCTCGCTGCAACAGCAGATATTCTACGAACATGCAGCAAACGACATTCTGGTATACGCCGCTATGGATTGTTGCCGCGAGAGTGAAATCATTTCCTATTTCAAGATGCTTCAGGATACAGGAAAGTTTGAACTACGCCCTGCGATAACCCTCTTCGTTCACATCATCGCCGGCGCAATCGTTATCTGTTCGATATTTTTTGATGGCGCTTTCAAGAAACCGGGCGGTCCGCGCCGCCTACTGCGTGATAGCGGCAAGGCGCTGAATTCGTGAGGATTTCAAAAAATGGTGCCGCATGGGTGACTTGAACACCCGACCCCATCATTACGAATGATGTGCTCTACCAGCTGAGCTAATGCGGCTTACCGGCTGGCGGAAGCGCGTCATAACTTGGCGAGACGCGATCCGCAAGCCGGTTTGCGCGGGAAAAGAGCGCTTTCAGGCGCCGCACGGGTCAGGCCCGCAGGCTTCCGCCAACAGCCTTTTCAACCTGGGCCACAATGCGGGCCGAAACCGCCTCGATTTCCTCGTCTGTAAGGGTCTTGTCCCGCGGCTGCAGGGTCACCTCGACGGCGAGGGATTTCTTGCCATCCGGCACGCCCTTGCCTTGGTAAACGTCAAAAAGGCTGACATCGCGGATGAGCTTTTTCTCCGCCCCGCGCACCGCCTTGAGGAGCGCCTCGGCGGCGACCGCTTCGTCGACAACGAAGGCGAAATCACGCGAAAGCGGCAACAGCTCTGACGCGTCGAGCGCAGGCCGGGTTTTCGCTCCCTTCTTTTTCGGCTCGGGGATGATGTCCAGAAACACCTCGAAGCCATGAACCGGCCCGTCCACATCCATGGCTTTCAACACCCGCGGATGAATCTCGCCGAAATGGGCGAGCGCTTTCGGCCCGAGACGCAGCGCGCCGGATCGGCCGGGATGGAAATAGTCAGGCGCTTCTACCGACGTTTGCAAACTTGCGACAGGCGCGCCCGCCGCTTCGAGCGCTGCGATGGCGTCAGCTTTCACAGTAAAAGCATCAACTTTCGCCGCAGCGCCTTGCCAGTGACGCTGGGGATCGGAGCGGCGGGCGCCGCCCGCAGCATTCGCGTGATCCGCAGGCTGATCGCCAGCATAGATCGGCGCGACCTCAAACAGCGCAAGATCGTTCCGACCGCGATCGGCGTTGCGTTGAAGCGCGGCGATCAGGTTTGGCAGGAGTGACGAGCGCATGACGCCAAGGTCGGACGCAATCGGATTGGCGAGGGTGAGGCCCTTCGCCTTGATCTCGTCTGCGCTCATAAAAAGTTCGGCGTGTTTCTGGTCAAGGAAAGACCATGTCACCGCCTCCAACAGACCTCGCCCGGCAAGCGCGCGCCGAGCCATACGGCGACGTTCCTGGCCTGCGGTCAGTTTTGGCGTTTCCACGGCTTTCAGCATCGGCAAAGGCGCAGCAGGCAGCTTGTCGAAGCCCGTTATACGCGCGATTTCTTCGACAAGGTCGGCCTTGCCCTCAATATCAGGCCGCCAGGACGGCGCATCCACTTGCCATGGGTCGCTTTTGCGCACGGCGAAGCCAAGCGCGTCAAGAATCCGTTCGCAATCCTGCGGCGCGACCTCCAGACCGGTCAGACGCTTGACTTCTGCAGGTGGGAAAAGAACGGTTTTATCCGTTTGCGGAATATCGCCTGCAAGGACAATTTCCGACGGCTCGCCGCCGCACATATCCATCACAAGTTGTGTCGCCATTTCCATACCCGGCAGGATGAACGCCGGATCGACGCCGCGCTCGAAACGATAGCGCGCGTCGGAGGCGATACCGGTTTTCCGGCCGGTTTTCGCTGTGCGCAGAGGATCAAAATAGGCGCACTCGATAAAGACGTTGGTTGTCTCTTCGGTGCAGCCGGTATCTTCGCCGCCCATAATACCGCCAAGCCCCAGAACAGCGGCGTCATCGGCGATGACCGTCATGGTCTCATCGATTTCATATTCCTTACCGTCCAGGGCGAGGAATTTTTCACCCGGTTTTCCGAGGCGCGCCCGCAACACGCCATTGAGTTTATCGGCGTCAAAGACGTGAAGGGGACGGGCGCGGTCGTAAGACATGTAGTTCGTGATATCGACTAGCGCGCTAATCGGGCGCAGGCCGAGCGCGCGTAAGTAATCCTGCAGCCATTTCGGCGACGGCCCGTTCTTGACGCCGCGCACATAACGTCCGGCGAAAGCGGGACAGGCGTTTTCAGACCCCGCCGGAAAGTCTAGCTCGACCTTTTGCGGGGAAGGGTAAGCGCCTTTCACCGGCTTTGGTTCAGGCGTGATCAACTTGCCCAGCCCGGCTGCAGCAAGGTCGCGGGCGACGCCGTTGACGCCATTGGTGTCGGGGCGATTCGGCGTCACTTCGAAATCGATCACCGGATCATTGGCGCCCATCACCTTCGCCACCGGATCGCCAACCTTTGCGGTCTCCGGCGCCTCGATAATGCCGTCATGATCGTCGCCCAGCTCTAGCTCGCGGACCGAACACATCATGCCGAAAGACTCAACGCCGCGGATTTTCGCCTTCGAGAGCGTGACATCGATGCCAGGCACATAAGCCCCGACCGGCGCATAGGCGACCTTGATCCCTGCGCGCGCATTGGGCGCGCCGCAAACGATCTGCATCTCACCATCTTTGGTGGCGACCTTGCAGACCTGCAGCTTGTCGGCGTCAGGGTGCGGGTTCGCCTCCAGCACTTCACCAATGGAAAAAGCAGCGAGGCGTTCTTCAGGATTCTCTACCGATTCAACTTCAAGACCGACAGCGACCATGGTCTCGACGATTTCATCGAGACTGGCGTCAGTATCGAGATGCTCTTTCAGCCAGGACAGAGTGAATTTCATTATTCTGCTTTTCTCAAAGGGAGTTCACAACGCGCGCAAGCGCTTCTTTTACGGGGCCGGCGATATCGCCAAGGCCGGGATTTTCCACCGCCTGCATGGAGGCGACAGGATCAACGGCGGCGACTTCAACGCCTTCATCTGTTTGCTGAACGATGACGTTGCAGGGGAGCATGACGCCGATCTTGTCCTCAGCGGATAGCGCCTTGTAAGCCATCTGAGGATTGCAGGCGCCGAGAATGCGATAGGGACGGAAATCCACATCGATCTTTTTCTTCAGCGTCGCCGCGACGTCGATCTCGGTGAGGACGCCGAAGCCTTCGGCCTTGAGCGCTTCGGTGACGCGCGCGATCACGTCATCAAATTCGCCGGAAACGGTTTTCGCGATGTAGTAGCTCATGGACCCGCTCCTATTTGCTTAATCCCGCCCAGAGGCTCGGCTGGTCGGCGGCGTCGAAGCCGTAATGCTCAAGCCAGCGCGCATCGGCGGCGAAGAAATCCCTGAGATCGGGAATGCCGTATTTCAGCATGGCGAGGCGGTCGACGCCCATGCCCCAGGCGAAACCCTGATATTCATCGGGGTCGAGGCCGCAATTGCGGAGCACGTTCGGATGCACCATGCCG
>JAUHYK010000037.1:0-37500 GCA_030426465.1 Alphaproteobacteria bacterium | reverse complement strand
ACTACAGAAACAAGCCTGTGGTTAGCCAGTAAGCTTCTCGAAAAGAATCCATCCCTGTTTCACGATTATGATGTCGTGGCGGAGGAAGGCGTGTATAGAATTTGGCGAAGAAAAGGCAGTGCTTCTGAAGCGTCATCCCTCGCTTCAGTTGAGGCTGAAAAGCGATAACGCAGCGTCGTGCGATCGCTTAAAGTCAGCAATGCTCACGCTTTGCTCCATATTGAAATCAGGCACCTTAGTTGTAACTTTTAACGCCCGCATAACCCAGAGCCGGACAGGCAATGTCAACTGAAGAAGAACAAAGCAAGGAAGAATCAGCTGCAGAAGACGGCGCAGCCCCCGCACCAGCATCCAAAGAATCCCCTGCAAGGGCAAAACTCGGCCTGGCCCTTGGCGGCGGCGTCGCGCGCGGCTGGGCGCATATCGGCGCTGTCCGCCGGCTGGAGGAGCTCGGCGCCATTCCCGAAATACTCGCCGGGACCTCGGTCGGCGCTCTTGTGGGCGGTTTCTGGCGGGCTGGCCGCCTTGATGCGCTTGAAGAATGGGCGCGCAGCCTCTCGCCCACTCGCATGCTCTCTTATGTAGACGTTGTCTTGAACGGCGCCGGCCTGATGGGCGGCAAACGGCTTGAAAAAGCTCTATTACGATACCTTCCGCCTACAGAAATTAGAGACTTACCGCATAAATTCGTCGCCGTGACGGCTGAGCTTGCCACAGGCCACGAGGTTTGGCTGCGCGAAGGCGATCTCGCCGAGGCGATGCAGGCGGCTTACGCACTGCCAGGCATTTTTCCGCCGCGCGCGGTCGATGGGCGATGGCTTATTGATGGCGCTCTCGTCAATCCCCTGCCCGTTTCCGCATGCCGCGCGATGGGCGCGCGCGTCGTCATCGCTATTGGTTTACACGCAGACGCTTTTAATCTCGGCGTCGCACAGAGAAGAGCGCGTTTCGGCGAGATGCATCCAAGCGTCGAACACGCAAAAGGCGGCATCACAAAATTATTTCAGGGAACCGCAAGCGCGCCGGGCGTCGGCTCGGTTATGCTCGCGTCGTTTAACATTCTCATGGACCGCATTACCCGCTCGCGGCTTGCCGGCGAACCGCCGGATGTCCTCATCACACCGCAAGTCGGACATATCTCGTTACTGGAATTCGACAAAGCCGAAGAAATGATCGCACTCGGCCGTAAAGCCGTCGACGACGCAAGACCGCAGATCGAAGCGGCGCTGGAGTATCTGGGTTAAAAAAACCCGCCTCGTTAAAGAGCGCACTCTTCCATAACGATAACGCGCAACGGCAAACGCTGTTCTGTTATCAGGAAGATATATACTCCTTCAACGCAGCCGCTTCCTGCTCCGCTTCCTGAATCTTGCGTTTTACAACATCACCGATGGAAATAACGCCGATGATCCGGCCATCGCTCTGTACGGGCAAATGACGGATGCGCTTATCCGTCATGCGCGCCATGAGATCGTCAACTGTATCATCAGGCGCACAAGTGTAGGGGTTATTCGTCATACAGTCGCTAACACGCATGCTGATCGCCTCAGCGCCTTTGTCACCGAGCCGCCTGACGACATCACGCTCTGACAATATCCCCACGGCCTCACCGCGGCTATCTCGCACCACGACGGCGCCGATGTTTTTATCATTAAGAACGCTTACAGCGGCGGCAATGGTGTCGTCTGGACTGACGGCGAACACCTCGGCGCCTTTGGACTGAAGGATATGTTTGGCTTTCATGAGCGCCTCCTTCCCTGCCGGTTATTCTGAACCCGGAGATATTACGAAGCAAGTCCCTGAACGGCATGAACGGCTTGTGTTTACCTTGAGGAGCGAGCCATACGTTCAAATAACGGAAACGCAATAAGTCCGAACAAATAACCGCCCGCATGAGCCTGCCACGCGCTCCCTCCACCAAGCCAGATATTAAGCTGGCTTCGCCATCCAGGAAGCCGGTGCAGCATGAGTTTGTTGCTTTGCAGCAAATCAAGCAGAAAATCGAATAGTGCAAACAGCGCATAGTTAACAATGACGAGCGCGGCGGAAATAGCGACAATAACAAAGGTCGTTTTAGCGGCGCCTGTTAGCGGCAGCACGGACCACTCACGCCGCGCGACCATCAGTACCACCGCTCCGAAAAGACCAGCCGCGGCGCCGGATGCGCCAATCATCGGCAAATATGTTTTAGGGTTCAGCGTTACAAAAGCGAAGGCGCCCGCCATGCCGCAAAGCAGAAAAAACGCGATGAACGCAGCGGCGGGATCGCTTTTCCCTGGCGCCGTCTTCGTCTGCATCTCGCGAAAAACCAACGTCCCTGCGATCACGATCGCCACAAGATTCACTGCATAGTGGAAAAGATTTATGTGAACAAACATGTGACCGAGATAGGGGCGAACAAGGCCCACCCAATCTCTCGCGTCCGCCGCGCCCGCAATACGGGCTGGAGAAACCTCCACCAGCCGCCATATACGCCGCACCGCCCCGGGAGGGGCCAGGGCAGTGGCGAGCTGTATGATCGTCAGCACCAGCGCGAGCGCCGCAACCGGGTCAGGGATCGCGTCCAGCCATAGCCATCGGCTTTTTCTTGGGTTCGTTTCCGGCGTTTTCATGCCTGCTCACGGTGGGCTTGTTAAAGGTGATTAACGAAGCCCCCCTCACAGCGCAAACCTTTGTTCACCAACAAGCCATAAGCTTTCATTTAGGACCTCTAACTCGCGGGCAGCCCATGGTTAATTCCAGACCGGACAAAGACGCCGCGCCTTCTTCGAAGGACGCTGCCGCAGACGCTGGCGATGACCGGCGGAAGCATCGTCGCGTCGACCTACCGGTAAAAGCGCGGTTTCTGACCGAAAAAGGCGAAGAATGCGCGGCGGAGGTGCTGAATATTTCCGCCGCTGGCGCCATGTTGCGCGCGAAATTTCCCCCCGCTTTCGGCCAAACCATCGTGCTTTACATTGACCAGATCGGCCGCGTCGAAGCCAAAGTCGTGCGCTCGAGCAACAGCAGTTTCGCAGTGACCTATCCAAAACGGCGCGCCAAACAGGCCAAAATCGCCGACAATCTTACGTCGGCGCTAAATAATAAGCGTCGTGGCGGTGACCGCCGTAATAATCCGCGGATCCCACAGGGCGCCCCCGCCACTGTCCGTCTTGAAGACGGCCGTGAAGCGAAGTGTTCCATTATGGACATCTCTTTAACCGGCGCCTCTCTCGATATCTCTCCGCGTCCACCGCTCGGAACCCATCTCATTTTGGGACGGATGACTGCAAAGGTCGTCCGCCGCCACGACAAGGGTGTCGGCGTCGTCTTTACCGGCAGCGCCGAACGCATGGATGAAATTGTGGAAGAAACCACAGCAATAGAGCCATTTGACACAACTGGCGCGGGTTTTGCTCAGAGTTTCGGCAAGAAAGGCGTGCGCGCCGGAAACGAATGAGGAAAGCCGATGCTTACGGCTGAAAATTGGTGCATTAAAGTGCAGGAAAAGGTCTACGGACCTTATACGACCCAGCAGATGCGCAAGTTCGCGCATGAAGGTCGGCTGGCGTCCTGGTCGCTTGTCTCCCCAGCTGGCGGGCAAACCTGGCGCGAAGCAAAACGCGAAATGGTCTTCGCCAGCTTCTTTGGCAAGGAAACGCCTATCATCGCCGCCAAGGCGTCGACAAAGACTTTTGGCAAACGCAATGATTGCGACAACGTAATCAGTGAAGATGCGCCACATGTTAAAAGCAAAAGCGCCGTTCCGGAAAACGCCGCCAAAGATAAGCGCGCCAAACGCGCCGACGGCGCGATCGAAAGCGGCGACGCAAACTTCGTAGTCATCTTCGATGTGGTCAGCGCAGCGGCGAGCCGCGTAGAAGCGGCGATGATGTCGTTAGGGCCCGCGTTCCGGATCGCCGACAATGTATGGCATGTCACCTGCGAGCTCACTGCAGTAGGTGTCCGCAACGCCATTGCGCCTTACCTGCGCGGCAGCGAATCCATTTTTGTAGTGGACGCATCCCGCGGCCGGAGCTCGTGGAGCAATTACGCGCCAGAGCCAAATTCAAAACTTGCCGCCGCTCATTTCCGCACGATGCAGCACTAGGTCAAGCCGCAACAAATTCGAAGCCGCCCACAGTCTCGATGACAGTGGCGGCGGCGGTTTTGTACAATATGGCTTAAGGCGTCGAGGAACATTCACTCCCGCATTCGCCAACGATGTCAGTCCCAACCTCAGCGAAGGACTGCGCCGCTTTTGCGCAAGCATTAACGATTGCGAATTTTTTCTGACGTTCGAAAAAAATTTCGGCGCTGCGGTGAAAACGCGTTATAGTGAATTTGGCGAGTGATTCGCGGAGCGCCCTTCAAAACCCTAACCGGTGAAGGAGTACCAGGCGTCGTAATGCGGTGTAACAGCTTAACGGAAACCCGGACTGGCGCGGCTAGCGCAGGGTTTCTTACGCACTGCAACTTTCATTACATACGCCCCTCAACTCCGTTTCGGTCGCCTTTCTCAAATCAATATTTGTCATCTGGAGGCGTAAATGGCCAAACGCACGGCGCGCCGCGCGGCGCGGCGCATGCAGGAGCATGTGCATTACGGTGAAGATTCCAATGTCCGCCGGCTCTTTGATGAGCCGGAGTGGTCCCCAATGGACGATGCCAAGCAGGATCGTCACACTCAGAACCGGGGCCACGGTCAGGGCCAGAGCGATCAGAAATACCGCAAAAACATCCGTGCCCAGAATGATTCACAACAAAAGATGCTGGACGCTATCGACGAGGACCCGCTTGTGTTCGCTTGCGGCGCGGCCGGCACAGGCAAAACCTATCTCGCAATCGCCAAAGCCGTAGAAGCACTGGACTCCGGCGCCGTAAGACGCATCATACTTTCAAGACCTGCGGTCGAAGCCGGCGAAAGCCTTGGCTTCCTGCCTGGCGACATGGAAGAAAAACTCTCGCCGTATCTGCGACCGCTTTATGATGCTTTGTGTGACCGGATATCCTCGAAGCGCCTCAAAGCGCTCCTGGCTGAAGGCGTTATCGAGATCGCGCCCATCGCCTATATGCGCGGGCGAACACTGAACAACGCCTATATCGTTATCGACGAGGCGCAGAACTGCACCTATGGCCAGCTCAAAATGCTGTTGACCCGGCTTGGCTGGAACTCTTCCATGGTGGTGACCGGCGATCCGGCGCAGAGTGATCTCCTGCCCGGCATGTCGGGCCTCGCTGACGTTGTGGAAAAACTCGAAAATATCGACAATGTGAGCGCCATTCGCTTCACACGGGAGGATGTGGTGCGCCACCCCCTCGTCGCGGAGATGATAGACGCACTGTAAATGGGGATTTCAGGGGCGCGGCCGGTCTCTGAGCCCGGGCGCGCCTTTCCTGCATTTTACTCACGGCCGCCCCGTGCTAATGACCACGTTCTGCGATTTACAGGACTGGACCCATGAGTAACGGATACGGTTTCGGCGGCGAGGAAATCAAACAGGAATCAAGCTGGCGCTACCCGCTCGGCATTTTTCTGGCGACGCTCGTCCTGTGCGCCATCTTTCTATATTATTATGTCGGCCCGAGCGTTGAGGATTTTTCCGGCAACACGCCGAGCCCGGCGATCACTGAAGAACCGGTCCGCGTGGAAATTGGCGGCATCGTATTCGCACCCGCAGCCAATTTCACCGTCTATCCGCGCGCCCGGCGCGGCGGCGCACGCGACGAAGTCGTGCTTTACGCCCTGTGGCCAACGATGAATGGCTACACCCCGGCCCAGCGCAAGGAATTTATCGAAAACGCCCCGGATACGCGGCGAATCGATATTGTCATTTCAAAACGCGCCTCCGCTTTCACCGAAGCTGAACGTTTTGATCGGCTCTACCTGCCACAGACTGTCGACTCCCGTGGCGTCAGAACGCCCTATCAGCTCACCAAATTCACTTTCAAGGACCAACGCTCCAACGTACCCACCAATGGTTATGCAGAAACCGAGCTGTTTGTTGGGGCCGACGCCAATGGCAAAACAGCGGCCGTCTTCTGCTTCAAGGAAAAAGAAGAGATTACAAGCCCGGAATGTTGGCGCGAATATGAATATGGCGACACGATCGAGGTGAGCTATCGCTTCAAGCGTCCCTATCTGCCGGAATGGCGAGCCCTCGATGCGGCTGTGCAAGAATTCGTTGCAGACCTTGATCAGACCCGTACAGCCGGCGAATAATCAATATCGCTGCAACTGAGCGCTCAAGGCGACCATCAAAAACGGCGCAAGAAACAAACCTATCCCGGCGACAATTACGAAATATGTGGCGGCGGAAACTCCCGCTTCCCACGAAAAAGCGTATGACGCTGCGACCATCGCGGCGCCCCCTGCTCCGAAAGCCACTGCAAAACGGCGCAAGCCGTCGCACATCGCATTCTGGGCGATGTCGCGGGCATTACGCCAGATATCGCCTGCATTGCGCCAGCTTACCGTCAGTTGTGAAAATGCAATGGCGCTCAAAGTGAGCGCTGCAAAGCGCTCCGACATTGGCGGCGCCTGCATGGCGAAGACTGCGTAGACATAGCCCGCGAAAACCGTGCTTGCGAAAAGCAGGACAGTAATAAGAATGCTCGTACGCACCGAAACGAAGGAGAGCCCCGATGCAATAAGAATCAGAATCAGAAAAACACCGAAGCTCAGTGCTTCGGCCAGCCCCACCTCAAACAGCGCAACCACAACAAGAACGCCGGCGATCGCCGTCGCCGCCGATGCAGTCGCAGCAGGAAGACGCCGCCGAAACGGCCGCCAGCTTTCAGCGAAACGCTGACGGCGCCGGTTCTCTTCGACGGCTGCTTGTTCGCTCGGCCGGATCAGGGCAAGCGCCGCTGTGGCGAACACCAGCGCTGCCGCAGAAGCGAGTAAGACTTCGACCCCCGCCGCCGCAAGCTCACGCCAACCAATCATGCCGTAATTGGCTTTGAAGGTGACGATCACCATCCAGGCCGCAGCCGCGAGCACGCTGAACGCAGCGGGCGCTATGGCCATATGACCTGCCGACGCCGCCGCTGTTTGTGGTGTCAGCCCCCTCGCAAAATGTCGGGCGTAGTCCGCCCCGACACCCGCCCCGACGCAGACTCCGGCGGTCATGGCGATGGCCGATACCGCGCCACTAAAAGGAGAGGCCAAGAGGTTCTCAAGGGCAAGATATCCAATGCCGCCGGCGACGCCGGTGACGGCGGCAATGGGCCCGACGCCGCCGAGCCGCAACGTACTGCGCGTCAGGGGCGACAGGACGGCGAGAAAAGCAAAATAGCCCACGGCGGCGCCTGCAGCCACCTTCGGCGCGGTCATTAGCAACGGCGCATCCAGGGCGCCGAAAGCCGCGGCAAGCAAAAGCCCACAGAAAACGACCATCAACCCCAGAAACAAAACCCGCATGACGGGCCTGTGCGGGGTCAGCGCCGCCAGCGCCATTGGTGCGCAAACGATAAATCCCGCCGCGATCAAAAATCGAAGAATCAAGGCGCTACTCAAAGCGCCGGGGTGGCTGCGAGCGCCGAGCACGCACAACACTGCAAGACCAAGCGCCATCACGCCCGACGCAAGCAAGGGACGTTCAGCAGACAGCTTTCCGACAAACCCCGTTGGCGCCCCGGGCAAAGGTCACCTCTTAATTGGTTGGCCGTTCTGGCAGGTCGATTTCGAGGATCGCCATATTGAAGTCATAGGAAACGTCGCCATCTTCATCATCACGAAAAATTACGCCAATGAATTCTTCGCCCAAGTAGACCTCAGCCGAATCATCCTTGTTAGCCCGCTCCCGTATAGTGAGGTTGGGCACGCTGAATTTGGTCCGCAAATAGTCCTGCAGGCGGGCGATTTCGGTGGCATCCATAACGCTGTTATCCTTTACTTTAGCCCGTCTTAACCCTATCCGCTGCGGGCGCCAACCGCTTCGAGCGACGCCGACTCACAGAAAATGGAGCACAATCATGCACATCTTTCGCATCGTCCCCTTCTCCGCACTTGCCCTCCTCACCGCCTGCACCCAGCAGGAGACGACCACGGCGTGCGCCGGCGATGAAATCATCGCCAGCAATGCATGGGTCCGGGCCGCGGGTGAAGGCAGCCCAATGAGCGCCGCTTATGTTGAGCTCTGCAATGGCGGGGACACGGCAGACCGCCTGATCGCCGCGCGATTTGACGATGCAGGCGCCGCGGAAGTTCATGTCACCCGAATGAGTGAAGACGGCGTTGCGAGCATGGCCCCGGCGGAGGGCGGCCTGGAATTGCCGGCCCACGAAAAGACTGAACTCGCTCCAGGCGGCGCGCACATCATGCTGATCGGCCTCACCGGCCCCCTAGAAGAGGGCGAGGAGGCCGCACTCACGCTTGAATTCGAAAACGCCGAGCCCCTCAACCTGATGTTTGAGGTGCGTTCGCGGGTGGACGCCGCCGGGCATTCCAACCACTAAGAAGACGCACCTAGGGGGACCCGTTACTCCATCCGGTTGCGATCACGGAAAGTGACGATCTGCAATTTGTCCTCACCCACATGATCGCGGATCGTTGAGTCGAGATCTGCAATATAAAACCGGCTCCACTCATTAGATTCAACGACGTTAAACATCATTGACGTGGCGCCGCGCAGAATTGTCGCCGTCAGCGCAAGATAGATGAGCGCGGCGGCGGTCATAACGCCGATAGACTGGAGCGATGCGCCTCCCGCCGCCATCAGCGCCGCCAGCGCGCCAAAGGCGCCGACGCCAAGCGCCAGTCCGCCAACCCAGTAAAGCGTCGTATTCCGACGCATTTGGTAAAATTTGTTGCGCAGCACCAGCTCACACAGAAACAACCGCATGGCGAACCAATGATAGGAAAGCGTCCATGAGCCCGCTTCATCTTTTAGTTCTTCGCGCTGCCCCATGCGCTTGTCACGTTCCACATTCAGGGCGCGACGCTTTGAGACCTGAAAGTTGTTGTTGATGCGTGCGAATTTCGACGTGATGTAATTGTCGAGATTCAAAAGGTTACGTTGCTGCACAACCTTGTAAGGCCATGAATAGATAAGAAAAGCAATGGCCAGCCCAGCAAGAGCCGCAAGCACAAACCAGACGGCGCCGGCGCTCGCAGGCTTCATAAGTGTCGCGAAAGGCGCCGGGGCGCCCGAGCGCTGCAATATATAGGCCGCGCCGAAAAACAAAGCGAACATCAGTGGTGGCCAATAGAGCAGCATGCCGCGCGTATTGTCGTTTAGCGTTTTGCGAAATAGCGTTGTCACCTCAAGAAAGCGCTTATCGATACTGTCCTTGTCGAAACCGAGCGCCGTATTCAGATATTCCTGCTCCACCTCTTCATAGAAAAAGTCGCCGCGGGCGAAAATAGGGAAGCCGTAGCGGTAAAAGGACTTTGCATCATTTGCATATGCAACCGCCTGTTCGAGCGTCAGCTCTGATGCAGCCTTCTCCGTCAATCGAGGGCGCGGTAGTTGTTTGAATAGCGCCGCCTCAACACCAGATGGCGGTTCTTCAAGATATTCTTCCTCCAAAAGATCCGCTCCGGCGGCGCTTGCGACAATGGCGCCTCCTGCATTGGCGGCTGTACGGCCTGCGGACCGCGCATCCTTAACCCCTCTTTTGAACAATCTCCCCAGCCCGCGAAACGGCATAATCAGTATATTGATGATACGTCCAAACATTACCTTCCCTCCTCTCTTTTTCCTTTGAAAGTTGGGAACTCATTGCGCTTTATTCAATCGGAAAGCGCAGTCGCAACAAATGTTTCACAAATGAATGCAAGCAGAGTGAACGAAAAATACAATGTTCACGCGAATTTTCTTTTTGATCCCGCACTGGCGAAAAAGATTGCGTAAAAGCATGCCAGGGACGATGATCAGTCTATGCAGTTTCTGTTCGTTTTCGCCGCCTGTCTGGCGGTCACCCCTTTTTACATTTCAACCACAGCCGCGCAGAGCCAGCCCTGTGACAGCGAGACCGCTCTTAGCGAAACCATCGTCACCGCCGCCGAGGTCACGACGTCCTACGGATCTGCCTATCGTGTTGAAACCTATTACCGCACACCTTCAGAAACTGCGGCGCGCTTTGTCACCCAAACACCGGCGCTGATGGCGATTGAAGGACCTTTTGTATGGAGCCTGACGGAAGGCGGTGCGGTCTTGGGCGGCGATGATGAGCGCCGTTTCATTCTCGGCCACCAGTTCCATGCTCTCGCCTTCCATTTCGACGCTATTATGTCCAACATTGAAGGCGTTAAAGGCATCCCATTTGAAGGCAAGCTCCATGACGGACGTAAGGGTTTCTATCCTGAAGGCGGCGCGGCGGCGATCATTCTTGATGACAATGGCAAGCCCCTTGGCCTGATCTTGAGTCTGCCCGGAGAAACGCCCCTCAAAATCGCCTATGGCGACTGGCGCGGAACCGCCTCCGGGCGCACGGCGCCCTATACGGTGATCATTACGCACAAGGACAATACTTACACTTATCATTATGATGAGGTCGTGTTTGGCGTAGGCGACCAACAGACGTTTCTTGATCTCTACCCCGTCCCGCCGATTGAGGCTGTCGCCAAGTTTCGCGCAACAGCCGAAAAATGCGCCGTCTCCAATACACAATAGCCGGCCGGGTCTTTCCCTTGCACCATGGCGAGGCTAAAAGCCGCCCGCCATGCTGCATGTAAACGATCTAACTTATAGTATCGAAGGCCGCGCCCTGTTCGACCAGGCGACGGCGGCGATCTCGGACGGATGGAAAGTGGGCTTTGTCGGGGCCAACGGCTCAGGTAAATCTACGCTCTTCCGAATTATCAAAGGCGAGATCTATACGGGCGGCGACGAAATCTCGATCCGCAAGAACCGACGCATGGGCTCCGTCGAACAGGAAGCCCCCTCCTCCGACGTCTCGCTTCTCGATACAGTATTGGAACAGGACAAAGAACGCGCGGCGCTGATCGCCGAGGCGGAAATCGCAACCGACCCCCATCGCATCGCCGAGATTCAGACCCGCCTCGCTGATATTGAAGCGCATTCCGCGGAGGCGCGAGCCGGCGCTATTCTTTCGGGGCTCGGCTTTTCCGCAAGCGACCAGAAACGCGCATGCTCGGAATTTTCAGGCGGATGGCGGATGCGCGTGGCGCTTGCCGGCGTGCTGTTTTCTGCGCCGGACCTTTTGCTCCTCGACGAACCGACCAACTATCTCGATTTGGAAGGAACGATCTGGCTCGAAACCTATCTGCGCCGTTATCCATACACGACGCTAATCGTGTCTCACGACCGCTCGCTGTTGAACAACGCAGTGACACACATCATGGCGCTGGAAGGGGGCAAGCTGTCCGTGCATACAGGCGGCTTTGACAGCTATGAACGCAAGCGCGCCGAAGCGCGCGCGCAGGCCGCCTCCTTCAAGGCGCGGCAGGAATCGCGGCGGCGGCACATGCAAGCTTTTGTAGATCGTTTCCGTGCAAAAGCCTCAAAGGCAAAACAGGCGCAAAGCCGTATCAAGATGCTTGAACGGCTCGAGGAAGTCGCCGAACCTATTTCAGAACGCATGGTTCCGTTTCACTTTCCGAACCCAAAGCCCATGGCGCCGCCTATCATTCGCGTGGTTGACGCCGACCTCGGCTATGAAGAAGGAAAACCGATCCTTCGGAAAGTAAACTTGCGCCTTGACCATGACGACCGCATCGCGATCCTTGGCCCCAATGGCGAAGGCAAGTCTACGCTTGTGAAAGCTATGTCCGGGCGGCTGCCGCCGCTTACTGGCAATATTTTCAAGCACAAAAAACTTCAGATCGCCTATTTCGCCCAACATCAGCTGGATGAATTAAAACCCAAAAACTCCGCCTATGATCATGTACGAGAGCTGATCCCCGACGCCACTGAAGCAGAAACACGATCGGCCACGGCGCGGCTGGGCTTTGGGCCTGAGAAGGCTGATACGAAAGTTGAAAAACTTTCGGGCGGGGAAAAGGCGCGATTACTGCTCGGACTAATCACTTTCCACGGCGCCCATCTCCTGATTCTCGACGAACCCACAAACCACCTCGATATGGGCGCGCGCGAAGCGCTGATTGAGGCCCTCAACGATTTTCAGGGCGCCGTCCTTCTCATTACTCATGACGCACACCTCGCCTCTGCGGTCGCTGATCGGTTGTGGCTGGTCAATAATGGTCAGGCCGCGCCCTATGATGGCGACCTTTCTGATTATCGCGAACTCGTTCTCGCAGCCAACAAGACAGCGCCGAAGGAAGGCGGCGGCAAACCCGCCGTGAATGAAAAGGAAATTGCGCGCAAGAACGCCGCTGACGCGCGCCTTGCACTCCAACCCCTGAAAAAGTCCGCCGATGACGCCGAAGCGCGCCTTGAAAAACTCAACGACACGCTCACCCGCCTTGACGAGGCCCTCGCCGAGCCCGGGCTTTATGAAAAAAGCCTCGCCCGCGCGACCAAACTGCAAAAAGAACGTGCGGCCCTTATCGCCGCCATCGACAAAACCGAGACCGACTGGCTTGCGGCGCTTGAAGCCTATGAAGAAGCGAAGGCGGAAACATGAGCCGGGATTTGCGAAAGGCGCCGGGACTTGGCATTCTGGCCTTGTGAGTTTTTGGGGATTGAGAAATGAAGAAAGCTGCTGAATGCGAAACAATGGAGCAAGTTCGCGCCGAGATCGACAGGGTCGATCAGGCGCTTGTCGATCTCCTTTCCGAGCGCTGGACCTATGTGGACCGGGCCTGGGTGTTCAAGCGCTCGGCGGCGGAAGCCTCTGTGCCTTGGCGTAACCGCGACGTCATCGAAAAAGTTAAATCGCGCGCTGAAATCGCCGGCATGCCCCCGGAAATGGCTGAAGCCCTCTGGCGACTTATTATCGGTTGGGGCATTCAATATGAAGAAGAGCGCCTGAGAGAAAAATAGGCCCGTTCTTAAAAATAATTTCCGTACGACTTAATCCCCACTGGCGAAACGGCGGCGGCGCCTTATATGCCTCTGCCAGTCTTCCCGGGGTTTTTCCTTATGTCCTGGCTGTTCATCGCCATTGGCCTGGTTCTGTTAACGCTTGGCGCGGAGGCCCTCATTCGCGGCGCAACAGCCCTCGCCCGACGGTTCGGTCTCTCCGAACTCCTGATCGGCGTTACACTGGTGGGATTTGGCACGTCCGCTCCGGAACTGGTGTCGAGCGTTAGCGCTGCCTTTGCCGGGTCACCGGGAGTCGCAGTGGGTAATGTCGTCGGATCGAACATCGCCAACATCCTCCTGATCCTTGGGATTGCAGCCTTGATCGCCCCTGTGCCGGTCGACGCTGGCGGGTTTCGACGCGATGCGCCGGCGCTCGCCTTTTCAACACTCGCCGCTATCGGGGTCTCCACGACCGGCGAATATGGGCGCATCGCAGGCGGCGCCTTTGTCGCCGCTTTGGCGGTCTATATCGCTTTTGCCTACATGACCGAAAAGCGAGCAGCACAGGCTCAGCTTCTCGACATTCCCCATGAGGCGCGCCGCCCGGTCATTCCGTCTCTCGCCTATGCCATTGTAGGGCTTGGCCTACTCATCGTCGGCGCCAAGTTACTCGTCACCGGCGCTGTCGGTATCGCGACAGCGTTCAATGTCTCCGAAACGCTGATCGGCCTCACTCTCGTTGCGGTCGGGACATCGCTGCCGGAACTTGTGACTTCAGTCGTTGCGAGCCTGCGGGGTAAAAGCGATCTCGCCTTCGGCAACATCGTCGGTTCGAATATCTACAATATCCTGGGCATTCTTGGCGCCACCGCTCTTATTCACCCGGTCTCGGCGCCCTTCGCCATCATCCGCTTCGACAACTGGGTCATGGCGGCGGCGACGACGGCTCTGATTCTTTTCGCCATCACCCGTAACCGCATCGAACGCTGGGAGGGCGCCTTTCTGGTTCTCGGTTACGCCGCTTATATCAGCTTTCTCGCAGTAAACGCCTAAGCGGCGCAGGCGGCGCAACGCGTAGCAGTAAGGTCGATTTTCAAACGTTTGGGCGCAATCGCCTCACCGCATTCTACACAGTAACCATACTCGCCTTCATCAAGACGTTTGAAGGCAGCCTCAATCTTGCGCAGCTCAGCCGCCCGGCGCGAATCCTGCGCTTTTGCCATAGCCTGTTGCTGAAGCGCGTCCTGGCGCGAGAGGCGGCCAATGGATTGCTGATCGAGTTCGACAGGTTTGCGCGCCTCCTTTGCGCTGGCCGAGAGTGCACGCAACTCCTCTCGCCGTGCTTCCAGAAGTGCGCGAAAGTGACCAACATCGATGCCGCTCATTGGGCGCGGCTCCTAATTTTGCTTTTCCCATCGCCCTTCCGGCGATTGCTTCCAGTAGGCGACATCATGACCCGCCGCTTTCGCTTCTTTCCAAAAAGCACGCGCCGCGCCGAGCGCATCCTGGTCACGCCCGT
Source organism: Alphaproteobacteria bacterium (assembly GCA_030426465.1). Lineage (GTDB taxonomy): Bacteria > Pseudomonadota > Alphaproteobacteria > Caulobacterales > Parvularculaceae > Hyphococcus. The sequence continues at coordinate 23,109 of JAUHYK010000037.1, read as the reverse complement.
CGAAAATCGTCACACAACGGGTAAAAGCCCCAATTGCGTTTGCCTCCGCGGCGGCATTGTCAGTTAGAAACAGGACGTCCGCTTTGTTCGGCGAATCCTCGCCATCCGTCAGCCAGACCGGCTGATACTCTCCGTCGCCTACCGACCCGTGAGGCAGAAAAGACTCGTCACGATAAGTCCACAGAAACCCATCGAGCGCCTCGACACGCTCGCGAGATGACGCCCGCACCACCGCGCGCCAACCGCGCTCCAGAGTCTTTTCCAAAAGACCCGGCAACACATCTTCCAGACCGCCACGCTCCAGATGATAAAACATCACATCGGTCATAAGTTATTCCGCAACCGCCGCCCGCAAAGCCTCTACGCGCTTGCGATTGGCGCCCATGTCACTGTGGCCGACGCGAGACGCCGAACGCACATATACCTGCGTATCGTCTTTCCGGAACTCAACGTCATCGACAAAACCCATCAGCGGCGTTACAAAGACCGCGCCTATATAATCGTTGCGCAAAGAGAACACATGCCCGCCGCTTTCCTGAATGAGATCCGGGAGTTTGTCCCAAGCTGACAGCGGCAGGGATGCAATTGCATGACTACTGGACACTCCGGGTTCGCTCGACACGCAATTTGGTGAAGACGGACACTGCGCCAGCGCGCCATCGACGAGTCCCGGCGGCGCACCGCTTTTCGATTTCTGCGCAAGCGCTATGAAGCCGATAATAGCGGCGAGAATAACGCCGATAACAATAATACCAACGAGCTTCATGGGCCGTCCTTTTATGCTTTATTAGCCCTCGTGATTGGCGCGCACGAATTCGTCGAGAAGACGAACCCCATAGCCCGATCCACCCTTGGGGCATGTGGGCTTGTCCTTTGTGTTCCAGGCCATGCCGGCGATATCGAGATGCGCCCAGGAAACGCCTTCCTTGATGAAGCGGCCAAGAAACGCCGCCGCCGTGGATGATCCGCCGCCCTTGCCGCCAATATTTTGCATGTCGGCGATTTCAGACTTGATCATTTCATCATGGGCTCGGGTCAACGGCATACGCCAGAGTTTGTCGCCGCTCGCATCACCCGCAGCATCGAGCTGTTTGGCGAGCTTGTCGTCCTTGGTAAAGACACCAGCGAATTCATGGGCTAGGGAGACGATAATAGCGCCGGTCAATGTCGCCAGATCGATCACTGTTTTCGGCTTGTAGGTTTCCTGCGTCCACCACAGCGCGTCGGCGAGTACAAGACGGCCTTCCGCATCGGTATTCAAAACTTCAATCGTCTGACCGGACATGGAGGTGACGACGTCGCCGGGACGCTGCGCCTTGCCATCGGGCATGTTTTCAACAAGCCCGACGACGCCAACCACATTCACCTTGGCCTTGCGGCCGGCAAGTGCAGCCATGGCGCCTGTCACGGCGCCCGCCCCGCCCATATCCCATTTCATATCTTCCATACCGGGCGCCGGTTTCAACGAAATACCGCCCGTATCGAAGGTGACGCCCTTACCAACAAAAGCAACCGGCGCGTCGCCTTTCTTGCCGCCCATCCATTCCATGGCGACAAGCTTTGATTCCTTTTCGGAGCCATACCCAACACCGAGCAGCGACCCCATGCCAAGCTTTTTCATCTCCGTTTCGCCGAGCACCTTCACCTTGACGCCAAGCTTTTCCAGCTCCTGGCAACGCTTGGCGAAGCTTTCAGGAAACAGGATATTTGCGGGCTCAGACACAAGATCGCGGGTCAGGAAAACGCCGTCGCTGATCTTTTCAAGATCGGCGTAAACCTCTTTCGCCTTCGTCGAGGTTGTCGCAATCGTGATCTTGGTGAGAACAGGTTTGTCCTCTTTCTTCTCTTTGGTGCGGTATTTATCGAAGCGGTAACATTTCATCCGCGCGCCAAAGGCGATTCGTGCGGCCATTTCATCCGCTGCAACCGCCTTGGCGGAAAGCCCCGTTACTGCGATAATCCCGGCCTTGTCGGCGCAAGCCAGAAGACGCGCCGCGGCGGCGCCGCCCAACGCCTCGGCGTCAAGCGCATTAAAGGATTTCGAATCACCCGCCCCGAGAAGGATGATGCGGCTGTTCGCCAACCCCGACGGTGCCACGATGTCCAGCGCTTTTTCTTTCTTGCCCTTGAAATCCGCCGCTTTGACCGCCCGCTCCAGCGCGCCTTCCGTGGCCTTGTCGAGATCGGCGTAGGCTTTTGGTTTTGGGCCGCTCTCAAAGACCGGAATGACAATAGCGCCGCTTTTGGGAAGCGCAGCTGCGGAAAACGTGATTTGCATGAAAGTCCTCTTTTCCAGTTCCGTTTTTCATCTGTTCTCGCGCCTGCGCCGATGGGCGCTTTTGGCGGCGGACAGGTTTGTGCTAGGCCCGACCTGACTATAAGGATGCGCGGCTTGGCGGCGCTACTCTAGCGCCGCCGCGGGAGAAAGGAAGACGGGATTCCGTGAGTAGCCTGGACAAATATATCCTGCGCCAGTGCCTGACCCCGCTTGCCCTGATTCTCATCGTGACCACCGCAATCGTCTGGATGACCCAAACTCTCCAGCGCGTCGATATAATTATCGAACACGGGCAAGGCCTCGGCGTTTTTTTCATCCTGAGCGTGCTGATTATTCCGAGCCTTCTGGCAGTGATCATCCCCTTCGCGCTTTTCGGCGCCGTGGTTTACGCCCTCCATCGTCTCCATACCGATAGCGAGATCGCGGTCATGTTCGCTGCTGGCGTTAGCCGCCTACGAATTGCGGCGCCGCTGCTGGCGATAACCAGCCTCGCGGCGCTAATGACTTTTTATGTCAATGTGGATCTGATGCCGCGCACCTATCGCATCATGAAGCACATGGTGGCGGACATTCGCGCAGACTTTGTCAGCTCTTTGTTGCGAAGCGGCGAGTTCATCAACGCCGCCGACGGACTGACGGTATATGTGGATGAAATACGCCCGGGCAACCAGTTTATGGGTCTGTTGATCAACGACTACCGCAACGCCAAAGACCGCAAGACCTATTTCGCCCAGCGCGCGATCTTGAGGGAAACCGATAGCGGTCCCGTTCTGCTGCTCAAAAACGGCAATATCCAAACGGTTGCCCAATATACGGGTAAGGTCGACATCATCCAGTATCAGGACTGGGCCATCGACATCTCGTCAATGAGACAGGGCGCCGGAGAATTACAGCTTGAAATGACCGAGCGTTACCTCGGCGAGCTTCTCAATCCAGATATGTCGAAGATTTATGATCGTCAGAATGCGACGAAGCTGATTGCGGAGGGACACGCCCGCATTACGGCGCCGCTTTACGCCTTCGCATATGTTTTTATCGGGCTTTACGCACTCATCGGCGGCGCCTATTCGCGGCGTAGCTATTTCATCCGGGTTGTTATGGCCGGCGCGGCGATTTTCCTGTTACGCGTCGCTGGCTTCCTGGCGCAAGGATTCGCCGGGGTGAATGGCGAAATATGGCTTATCTATGCGGCGCCGCTCGCCGCAATCGGCTCCTCCGCTTTCCTTCTCTTTGCGCCACCGCCAACACGTCGCAAACTTGCCGAAGGCGCCGCCTGATGCCGCCCATCACGCTATTTCGTTATATCCTCTCGCGCACCTTCATCGCCGTCGGCGGCCTTTTCGCTGTTCTCACAGCCCTCGTCATGCTGGTGGATCTCATCGAAAACATGCGCTTCAGCGGCAAAATCGCGGGCGGCGATTTTGGCCTTGCGATCAGCATGACTTTGCTGCGTGCGCCCTCCAACATACAGGCGCTGATCCCATTCGTATTCCTGTTCGGATCAATCTGGATGTTCCACCAGTTGAACAAACGTTCCGAAATCTCTGTCATGCGTTCAGCGGGGCTTTCCGTATGGCGGCTGCTTGGTCCGTCCGCCCTCATCGCCGCTATTTCAGGTTTTTTCATCATTACAGCCGTCGACCCATTATCCGCACATTTTCTCTCGCAAGCAGAAATGCTCAAATCCCGGATGGAAGGCGGTGATCGCAATCTCGTGCGCATTTTCGGCGACGGCATATGGCTGCGCCAGCGCGACGAAAGTGGACAGCTCATCATCAACGCCGCCAATTACGACAACACAAGGGCGGCCCTTGAAAAAGTAACGATCTGGCGTTTCGATCCCGAGAATACTTTTCTCGAACGATTGGACGCCTCAGAGGCCTTCCTTTCCGGCCGCACATTGGAGCTTCATGATGCAAGGTTGCGGGCGCCCGGCATTGAAACCGAACAGTTCACGCCGATTTATGCCGTACGCACTTCCCTCACCTCCGGAAATTTACGCGAACGGGTTGCGCCGCCGGAGACCCTTTCTCTTTGGAGCCTGCCGCGTTTTATCCTCCTTGCCGAAGCCGCAGGGGTGCCTACTGTACGCTACAATATTCGCTTTCACGATTTGTGCTCCACGCCCTTGAAGTTGCTCGCCATGGTCTTGATCGCCGCCGCTTTTTCAATGCGTCCGACCCGGGCCGGCGGCGCCCTGAAGCTGGCGGTCGGGTCGATCATCGCCGGATTTTCGCTGTTCATCATCTCCGAAATATCCACAGCCCTTGGCGAATCGGGACTTGCCCCCGCGGCTCTGGCAGCCTGGATTCCGGCTGTGGTGGCCAGCCTTGCAGCCGTAACCGTCCTGTTGCATCTGGAGGATGGATAGGAAAGGCTGGCGCCCTCTGGAAAAGGGCTATCGGCTGGACCTCGCCAACCGCCTCATATAACTCTAACCCCACAATAATTTCAGTGATTCGCGCGGCGAAGGGCCTACATTCCGTGTCAACCAGTAACCGCCTTACAGCGCGCCTGTTGATGACGACAGTGCTTGCAGGCGCTGCCGCTGGCCTGTTGGCTGCGACGCCCGTATGGGCGGCCGCTCCCCCCGTCCCAGCCGGAGAGAATGAGTCCGATCAGGTCCTTTTCGAGGCAGACAGCGTCGAGCGCGAATTTGATGACGGACCCATCATCGCAGAAGGCGACGTACGGGCCTATTTCGGCGCCCGGTACCTTCGCGCTGACCGTTTGATCTACGACCCCAATACCGACATTGTCATCGCCGAAGGCAATGTGTCGATCACTGACGTCAACATGGAAACGGCATTTGCCGGACGGGTCGAGCTTTCAGGCGATCTGCGTGACGGCATCGCAGAAAATTTCAGCGCGCTTCTGGAAGATAACGCGCGCCTCGCCGCCGACAGCGCGGTGCGAGAGCAAGGCGCCCGTACACGCCTTAACCGCGCCGTCTATACCTCATGTAATGTCTGCAATAAAAAAGGCGAGGCTAAGACCCCCACTTGGCGCATCAAAGCGTTGCGCGTCACCCGGGATGAAGAACGCAAAGTCCTTCGGTTTCATCACGCTTTTCTGGAAATAGCGGGCGTACCGATTATTTACGCCCCTTATTTGCAAACGCCGGATCCTTCGGTAGAGCGTCAATCGGGTTTTCTGCCTCCGGATATTGGGGCATCCAGCCGCCTCGGCTTCAATATTGAGATGCCCTATTATCTGGCGATCTCGAATTCTCAAGACGCAACATTCTTTCCAAAATATACGGCGAAAGACGGTGTTTTGTGGCAGGCCGAATGGCGCCGACGTGGGGTGAACGGCTACCACGTCCTTTCCGGCGGTGTGATCGACGCCCCGAATGACACTTCGACGCCGGCGCCCTTCACGGAAAGCACCCCGGGGGTGCGCTGGCATCTGTTCGGGCGTGGCCACCGCGACTTTGGCGAGAACTGGCGCGCTAGCTATGACTTCGAGCGTGTTTCCGATAAAGAATATCTCCGTCAGTATGACGTTGAGCGGCGGGGTGATCTGCGCCAAGAACTCGACCGCAGCCGCACCAATCAGCTACGCAGTAATGCACGCCTCGCCTGGAACGCTGGCGGGTCGCACCTGACTATAGACACGTATCTGTTCCAGGGGCTAAGGACCCAACAGAATTCACTGGCGAGGGCGGAACAGGGCATTGGCCGCCTTGATGACGCCAGGACTACGCCCTATGTCCTGCCGCTGATCGACTTCCGGCATGACTTCAACTCAAAAGTCGCTGGCGGCGCTGTGACGGCGCGGGCGAACATAGCCTCACTCTATCGCACACAAGGCATCGACTCTCAGCGCTTTTCGACCTCACTCGAATGGGATCGGGACATCATCACGCGCGGCGGCCACCGATTCAACCTCTTTGCGAAAGCGCGCGCCGACGTTTTTTCGTATCAGGATCTCGACCAAGGCACTGAGGTCTGTTTCAGCGGCGACGCCCCATGCGCGATCGGGTTCCCCGGTTTTTCAGAAACTGACACCACCGACATAACAGCGCGTTTTGCGCCCACAATGGGTATTGAGTGGACTTACCCGCTGGCGCGCAATTTCCATGGCGCGCAACTTTACATCGAACCGCGCGTGCAGCTCATCGCAAGCCCAACAGGCTTAAATGACGATGACATTATCAATGAAGATTCACAAAGTATCGAGTTCGATTACGCTGGCCTTTTCGACTTCAACAAAGCGACCGGCTACGACGCCTTTGAAGACGGGCAGCGGATGAATATCGGCGTGACGGCATCCGCCGATATGCTGGGCGGCCTGCTTATTGAAGGATCAATCGGTCAGCAGATCCGCTTGCAGGAAACAAAAGCCTTCAATGATTCTTCCGGACTCGGTGAAAAGAGCTCAGACATCGTCGGCTCGTTCAATGTGTCGTATAAAAATAAGGTCGGCGTCGAAAATCGGTTTCGTATTGACAACAATTCAGGGGATGTTCAGCGCGCTGAATCGCGCGCCTATTTTCGCAGCAAACGGCTCCGTGCAGGCGTCAGCTATGTGCGCCTGAATGAAGAAAACATCGCTAACAACCTGGTCAAGCGCGAAGAAATGACGGCGAACGCCAAGCTTAACCTGACGCGTCACTGGTCAGTCGGCGGCGGCTGGCGTCTTGACCTCGACCGCAACCAGACGATCCAGCAGAATTTCTCGATCGGATATGAGGATGAATGCTCCATGCTCGGCTTAACCTACCGCCGAGACCGCACCCGTACCGTGAACGTTGAGCCCGATAATGCTATTTTGCTGACCTTCACCTTGAAATCATTGGTCAATTGAGCGCTTGCACAGGCGGCAATTACCACTATTTTCCCCGTAGGCGGGCGTGAATACAAATTACAGGACAACCCACAGAATGCGATTTTCCGTAATTAGTTCAGTTGCTTACTTTATCGCGACGGGTCTGGCAGCTACCCTCCTGACGCCGGTGGCGGCGCAAGTTCAGACCAATTCCGAGGGTTTAACCAGCGATCAGGTGATTGAGCGTTCCGGCGTGCCGCCAAGCGCAGTGGCTGCCGTGGTCAATGACGCCGTCGTCACCACCTTCGATGTGCGCCAGCGCATGAAGCTCATGTTGATCTCTGCAGGCGGCCAGATTCCGCCAGAAGCTATGCCCCAAATCCAAGCCCAGGCCTTGCGTGACCTCATTGAAGAACGGTTGAAACTTCAGGAAACCGGAAAATGGGATCTCATTATCGGAGAGGACGAAGTTCAAAATGACCTTTCCCTGATGGCGGCCCAGTCCAACATCACTGTAGATCAGATGGTTGATGAGCTGAACACCGCCGGGATTTCAGTGAACACGCTCAAGGAGCAAATCCGCAGCCAGATCGCCTGGCCGCAACTCGTGCAGGGCCGCTATCGCGACCGGGTGCGCGTCAATGAAGACGAAATCGAGACGACGCTGGAGCGCATGCGCGAAGACGTCAGCAAGGAACAGTTCCTTGTTTCCGAAATCTGCATTCCCGTCGACAATCCGTCACAGGCGCAGGAATATTATCAGGGCTCATTACAGCTGATTGAACAGATGCGCCGCGGCGTTCCCTTCGCCGTCGTTGCGCAGCAATTCTCAGCGTGCACTACAGCCGCTGTTGGCGGCGACCTTGGCTGGGTGCGCGCAGGCGAACTCGATCAAGAGCTCGACAACGCCATCCGGTCCTTGCCGCCGGGATCAGTCACCAACCCCATCCCGTCCGATGGCGCATTTATCATTCTTGCCGTTCGTGACAAACGCGCCGCTGCGATTGCGGGCGAACCCACATTCACTCTTGCATATGCCAGCGCCGATGCATCCCTCGGCAACGCCGCAGCGCACGCGGCGCTTGAAAATATCGAGACCGCTGAAGTCTGTTTCAGTCGCGGCCTCCGGATCGATATGGGTAAGGGTGTTGGTTTCAGCCTTCTGGAAAATGTTACGCTCGATAAAATAGACGAGCGTTTCCGACCTTTCATCGAAGATCTCGAGCGGGGCGAGCAATCTACGGTCATAGAAGCGGACGGCGCCTTTCATTCGGCTTATGTGTGCGACAAGGATGAGGGCCTAGGTCTTCCGTCCCGCGCAGCCATTGAAAACCGGATCTATTCGCGCCAGCTTGAAAGGATCGGCCAGCAATATCTGCGCGATATTGAACGCGATTCCATGGTCGACATCCGCTCTTCTAACCTGACGCAACCGAACGGCTAGAACCATGCCGGCTCCCCTAGCCCCAGCCCCCTTGGCTGTGACCATGGGTGAGCCCGGCGGAGCCGGCCCGGAAATAACGCTCACCGCCTGGGAAATCCTGCGAAAAGACAGTGTTTTTTTCGTCATCGCGGATCCGTCGCTGTTTCCTGCCAAGAATGTTGCTCTCATCACCAATCCCGAAGAGGCTGCGGCGGTTGTCGCAAGCAAACTTCCTGTGCTGCCGCTTGAAACACCCGTCACCGCAACGCCTGGCCAAGCTTCTTCCTCAAATGCCGGCGCCGTCATCGAAAGCATCACCCGCGCCGTCGCCTTTACTCTTTCCGGCGCCGCGTCAGGCGTCGTCACCAATCCCATTCAGAAATCGGCGTTGATCGCAGCAGGTTTCAAATTTCCAGGACATACGGAATTCCTAGCAGACTTAACGAAAGCCGCCGCAATGCCGGCCGGGCGTTTGCGCGGCCCGGTTATGATGCTTGCGGGGCCGGAGCTGAAAACTGTCCCTGTCACCATCCATCAATCCGTCATCGAGGCGGCGCGTACGCTTGACACCGATATGATTGTGCAAGCTGCAACAGTCACGGCCCAAGCACTCGTTCACGAATTCGGCGTCTCAGCCCCCCGTCTTGCCATTTCAGGACTTAATCCGCATGCCGGCGAAGAAGGCGCACTGGGCCGTGAAGATGACAAGGTAATTACGCCTGCTGTTGCAGCGTTAAAAGCCTCCGGCATTGACGCTTGCGGCCCCCTTCCCGCCGACACCATGTTCCATCGCGAAGCGCGTGCCACCTATGACGCCGCGCTCTGTATGCTGCATGACCAGGCTCTGATCCCGGCAAAGACGTTAGCCTTTCATGACGCCGTGAATGTAACGCTCGGGATTCCCATCATCCGCACCTCGCCAGATCATGGAACAGCCCTGGACATCGCTGGCAAAGGTTTGGCCCGCGCCGACAGCCTTATGGCCGCGATCAAAATGGCTGCCACCATGGCCGCGCACCGCAGCCAATGAGCGCGCCACTCCCTCCCTTGCGCGAGGTGATTGAGCGCTACGAACTTGGCGCGAAAAAATCGCTTGGCCAACACTTCCTTCTCGACCTCAACATGACCCGAAAGATCGCACGCGCAGCCGGTGTCAGCAGCGGCGATCAAGTGCTGGAAATCGGCCCGGGTCCCGGCGGGCTGACCCGGGCGTTGCTTGAAACCGGAGCGCGCGTCACTGCAATCGAGCGCGATCATCGCTGTATCGAAGCCCTTAGCGAAGTCGCTGTTGCTTTCGACAACAAGCTTGCCGTGATTGAGGCCGATGCCTTGACCGCGGATGAAGGTAAATTTCTGGTTGGAAAAACACCGGTGAAGATCGTCGCCAACCTTCCCTACAACATATCGACGGAATTGTTGATCAAATGGCTGAAGGCGGGTCCCGCCTTGTGGTCCGTAATGGCGTTGATGTTTCAAAAAGAAGTCGCCGACCGTATCCTCGCGGCGCCGGGATCAAAAGCCTATGGCCGACTTTCCGTGATCGCACAGACGGCATCTCTGCCTTCGCGCGCCTTCAATCTTCCGGCGCGCGCCTTCACACCACCGCCCAAAGTCGACTCCAGTGTCGTCTTATTCGAACAGCCTCAGGAAATATTCCCAGCCCTCCGCGCACTCGAAAAGGTAACGCAGGCTGCGTTCTCTCAGCGCCGAAAAATGTTACGATCTTCACTCAAACCGGTTTTCGGTGACAAACTTTCCGATACGCTGTTATCAGCCGGCATTGAAGAAACACGGCGCGCCGAGGAATTGAGCATTGATCAGTTCAAAACGCTTGCTCTAATTTTACCAGAATAAAACAAATTCAGTCTTCTTTGGGTTGGCGGACCATCTGGGTTTGCGTCACCACGGCAGCGAGCTTCCCATCTTCACGGAAAACATCCGTCTTCCAGACCTGAAGCGTGCGGCCAAGATTAATTGGTGTTGTCACTGCTTTCGCAGTCTGGCCAACCGGAATGGCGCGTAAAAAATTAGTCTTGCTTTCAATTGTCGTTGTCATGAATCCCTGTGGCATGTTCATGAAAGCGCCGATGCCGCCCATATTATCGGCGAACGCCATAATAGCGCCACCATGGAGTGTCGCCGGTATTGTGCAATGGTCCGGGGTTACCAAAAGCTCCGCCTCAACACGTTCTTTCGTTACCAGCGTCATTGTCACACCCATCATCTTTGCGAATGGAGCGTTGTTTTCATTGAAAGCGCCTGCAAGATTATTATCGCTCATTTGATCCTCATATCCATCGGCGCACGCGCCGTGCATAGGCGTCATATTCTGCACCAAAACGACGGCGCAAATAGCGCTCTTCCTGCCTGATGATGATAGTCAGCCCAACAAAGCTGACAATGACCGCAACTGCAGTCAGAGGCCCCGGAGCTGCTAAAAGTCCGCCGATGAGAAAAAGCATCACGCCAAGATAAACCGGATTGCGAGAAAAACGGTTGAGGCCGCTTACTACGAGCGCATCCACATGATTTTCCAACCCCGGGACGCCCACGCGCCAGGACCGCCCCATACCCGTCTGACTGGCGAGGATGATCACTGAGCTGAAAATGAGGAGCGCCAACGCCGTCCACGGCGCCGGTGACGCTCGCGCCGCGACAAAGTCATCCAAAATCGGAAAAGGCGCCCGAACAACAAAGTAGAGGTCGAGAATACCTGCCCCAGCGATCAAGAGACGCTGCATCCAGTTTGTGTTGCGCTCCGCAACCGCATTCGGATTGACCCCGCGCAAGCGCAAGGCAACGCTAAAAGCAATCATCCAACCCATCAAAATGATGACGATTAACGCAACGCGCCAGGCCAATAGTTCCTGAGACATACACAACTCCACTTTTCGATGAGCAGCAGATAAGGGCTATCGTGTGCCGAACGCAATATTTATCCGCACAAGGAGTAACGTTATCCCGAGTATATGTTATATAGAAACTCTTCAGGCCGCGTGGATCAGAACAGCCACAAGCAGAGCCGTGTCGTCCCCACGATTGACCCAACCGTGATTTGTCGCACGTTGGATCACAACATCGCCAGGTTTGAGCCCAAACGCCTCACCATCATCGAGCAACAAGTCCACGGCGCCCTTCACCAGCACGATGACATCGAGGGACTGCGTCTTGTGCATCGCCGGATGCCGTGTCGTGTCAACACGACAATGCCCGGCCCCAACTGCGCCAAAACCGAAGGCGGCAGACGCTTCAAGTTCCTCAACTGTTTTAGCGGAATCTTCGCGCGCGACAGTAAACCAACGCACTTTTGCCGAGCCCGGATCCGGCTCAAGCCTCAAATCTACGTCAGCCAGATGATCTGTTGCATCAAGGATCTTTTCCTCATCAAGATCAGCGGACCAGATTTCCGCCAGCCCCGCCTCCTCGAGTGCAACCAGTTTTGCAGCCGCGCCATCGATCAGCACGCGTGAACGGCCTTCTTTATCGTTATCCGTAACGATGCGACGGAGCGATTGCCAATCCATGCTTATTCAATGACCGCAGGGGCGATGCGCGTAACAACATCGCTGGCGCCATAAAAATCACCGTCTTCAGGAGGCTCACCTTCGCCCATCAACACTTCAAGGCGCGTGGTGAAAAAATCGCGCCCGCCGATAGTGCCGAGATCGCCGCTCACGCCAACGCCAACACCTGTGCTGCGTCCGTAAGAGCCGCCCCCCACTCCTGCACCGATGCCGACGCCGCCGCGTTGTTCGCCAGTTGTATTACGGCCGATAACACGGAACCAGTCATAGCCATTTTGCAGCGCCAATTCGCCTGCGCGCTTCAGGGCATAGTCTTCAACGGCTTCGGGCGGCATATCGCCAGACCCGCGATAGGTGATGCGATAGCGGTTGGATTCGATCCGGGTTTCTTCATAACCAAAACCTTTGGCGTCCGCCGGACCGTAATTCGAAGGCCCTACCGTCGCGCAAGCAGCGAGCGACATCGCAACAGCGAAAATGATAAGCTTGTTCATGAAAGCCTCCCGTAACTCACAAAATGTTAGCATCGGGCTACAGCTCAAGCAAAAGATGCGTGGATCATAATTGCAGCCGCCATCGGCGTTTAAACCGCCAAGCCACGGTTTTCCCGAGCAATTTTTCACGCAGCCCAAAATTAGCAGAATCTCGCTTGCACGCCCCAGCCGAATCACCCAGCGTCACGTTGCGGGAAGCATGCCTGAGTGAGGGGGAGAATGAGCCTTATGGTTGATTGCGCCTGCTATTCTACGCATCAATCGACTACGGGCGGTTTACTTCCGCCATCCTGTTCGGTGACTGCTTCCGCCAAAACGGATAAAATCATACTTACACCTGATAATAGCGCTGGATCGGCGCAACAACACTTATTGAGGAGGGGGCATGAAAAACCCATCAACCGCCGAGATTTCGGAATTGAAAACCCGGGCCAATGACAAACGGTTTGAATCGCTAGTCGAAAACTATGTCAGCGCCCTTTCTCGGTTGCGGGAGATTGGCCGTGAGCAGCCCGCAGAAGCGACACGCCAGGCACAGCTTGACAGTGAAGAAACAGAGCTTCTTTGCGAAAATGAGGAGTTGATCAACGCGGCCTGCGCCATGAAAGCGGAAAGCCTTGTAGGCGTCAGAAACAAGCTCGAACTCTGGCGGATGGACGTTCTTGGGGCCACTCCTGCCGAAAATTCATCCGACCAGCTCATTCTGTCCGTCATTGACGATCTGGAGCGATTGATCAGGCGGCAGGCAGGTTAATGCCAGCCGCCCAGATTTTATGCGCGATCTGGTTCTAGACGCGATCCGGACCAACACGCACGACGGCCTTGCCGAAATTCTCACCCCTGAAAAGACCGATAAAGGCTTCAGGCGCTTTGCCTAAACCTTCATAGACGGACTCCTGAAACTTGATTTTGCCCTGGGCGAGAAGCGGCGCGACTTCCATCGCGAACTCCATGGTCTTGTCCATATACTCGGAGACGATGAAGCCGCGGATCATCACCCCGCGTCCAATGACATTGGTCAGATTTGGCGGCCCGGGCTCGGGCTCTTTATTGTTGTAAAGCGCGATCATACCGCACCACGCCATACGCCCGCCCAACGCAATGCAGTTTAGCGCCGCTTCCAAATGCATGCCGCCGACATTTTCAAAATAGCAATTAACGCCTTTGGGCGCAGCTTCCGCAAGCGCTTTGGTCAGTTCGGAGGCGTTCTTGTACTCCTTGTAATTGAGTGCCACATCGACGCCAGCTTCCTTTTCCAGCCAATCGCATTTTTCTTTCGAGCCCGCCGACGCGATGACGCGACAGCCTTTTGCTTTTCCAAGCTGACACACGACGGAACCCACAGCGCCTGCGGCGCCGGAAACGAAAATGGTCTCGCCTTCCTTGGGTTCGAGGATCTGCGTGACGCCAGCCCACGCCGTCATACCCGGCATGCCGAGCACGCCGAGATAAGCGGAAAGCGGCGCAAGGTTCGGATCAACCTTCTGCGTCCGGTCACCCTTTGAGATGTAATATTCTTTCCAGCCGCCGAGAAAATCGACGACATAATCGCCGGGAGCAAAGCCGTCGAGATTCGATTCGATAACTTCGGAGACGGCGCCGCCTTCAAGTGGACGATCAAGCGAAAATGGCGGAATATAACTTTTCACGTCCGGCCGCATACGGCCGCGCATATAAGGGTCAACAGACATCCAGACAGTGCGGCAAAGCATTTCACCAGGCCCAAGCGCCGAAAGGTCGAACTCCTTTTCCACAAAATCGCCAGCTGCGGGCATCCCCGCCGGGTAAGCTTTCAGAAAAATCGCTTTTGATCGCCGCACACCCATCATCTGCTCCCTTAATGCCGCCCGCTTTACTTCACAGGCGCTTTGCCCGCACCCTATGGCATTCCGCCCACCTCGCAAGAGCGTGATGCACATGGCCCGCTTTGGCCCAAATCCGCCCCTTCTCCGCCTCATTCTCGCCTTTCCTGGACGGTTAATTAATTTTTGACAAGGCGGCAGGGGCCGCATGTGGTTGAGTTAGAAAAGCGAATTTCACGCACCCCCCATGCGAAGGAGATGGATCATGAAGAATCTGATTGTGGCTTCCGGCGCGCTAATGCTCGCCGTGACGGGCTGCCAGTCCACCGGCGAAGGCGCATTTACGGGCGCAGTTCTCGGCGCCGCTGGCGGCGCAATTGCTGGCGAAGTTTTCGCCGGCAGTCCCGGCAAAGGCGCAGCTTATGGCGCGCTCGTCGGGGCTGCGCTTGGCGCCTATGAAGGCTGCTCACGCGCCGGAACCTGCTGGGGCCGCGCCCGCGACAATGGCTATCGCCAATATGATCGCTATTCGGGCCGCTATTATTATGAAGACCCGGAATATGGCGACACCTATTGGGAAGATGGATCATTCCGTGAATATGGCCGCAATCCACCGCGCCGCCGCGGCTACTAATCCCACCGGTTAGTTGCGTAAGCGAACGGCCCGTCTCGGCGGAGGCGGGCTGTTTGCTTTGCGCTAGATTGAATATCGGAAAGCTCCGGAACGAAACTGCAAACTATCGTGTTGCCTTTCATATGCGCTTCGCAACAGGAGCGGTGGATACAGGGAGCACCCCATGAAACTTGTTCTAACCTCAGCCATCAGTGGATTGATGCTGGTTTCCGCCTGCACACAGTCAGGCACAGCGGAAAGAAATGCGGTCTATGGTGCCGCAGCAGGCGCCGCGGCAGGAGCGGTCGCCGGTGAAGTGATTGCAGGCAAGCCCGGTCGGGGCGCGGCCTATGGCGCCGCGATCGGCGCTGTCGGCGGAGCAATCGTCGGCTGTGAACGCTCGAATGAATGCTGGAACCGCGCCAAGAATGGCGACCGCCGCTATTATGATGAGCGCGCAGGCCGTTATTATTATGTCGACCCCCAATATGGTGACACCTGGTGGGAGAATGGTGAGTTCCGCTCCTATGGACGCGGCAGACCGTAACAAAATTTAAACGCGAAACGCCCGCAACCTTTAACCAGGCTGCGGGCGTTTTTTTCTGCCCTTACCCATCTGGCTCAGTGCAATTAAAGTCATCGTCGGGACAAACGCATCCGCCTGCCCTGTCGGATCGGCAAGCTCCCAAAAAGCGAAAAGGCCGGGCCAGCCCCAAAGCGCTACAGCGGCCACGCCCAACACCGCGTCGAACCCTATTTCAAAGCCCGGAATAATGATTCCTGCTCGGCCAATCGTGAAATCAGCCAGATCCAGGATAACTGCGATCACAAGCTTGGCCATGTCCGCCCTCATGCGGCCACCTCCATCACGGTTTTTTCCCGTATAAACTCCGCAGCGTCGCGGATTGATTGCATCGCCTCGGGAAAGCGGCCTGGAAAGATTGGCCAGACATGGATCAACCCTTTCTCTATCACGAGCTTGGATTGCACGCCTGCAGCCGTCAGGCTTTCTTGAAGCCTTGTTGAATCATCGCGCAACACTTCGCTGTCGCTGACAAAAATCAGCATCGGCGGCAGACCTGTCAGATCCGCATAGAGCGGCGAAGCCAGCGGCGCCTTCGGATCCGCGGCGGCGAGATACCTTTTGGCGCCCTCAACAATATAAACCTTCTTGAACATTGCGTCTGACTTCTCGTTCTCATCGAGAGAGACGCCGGTCGTGGCGAGATCCGTCCATGGCGACAGCAAGAGACCGCCAGCTGGATTTGGCAACCCCCGCGCTTTGATAGACAGCAGCAACGCTAACGCCAGCCCGCCCCCAGCGGAATCGCCGCCAATGACGATTTTTGCTGGATCGCATCCCGTCCCTAAAAGCCATTCATAGGCGGCGACCGCGTCATCCACCGCAGCAGGAAATGGGTGCTCCGGCGCCATGCGATAATCCAGGGAGAAGACCTCGGCCTGCGCAGTTTTCGCCAGCGCATATGTAAAAGCGCGATGTGATTTTGGAGATCCGAACACATACCCCCCGCCATGGAGATAAAGCACGGTGCGGCCGGGCTCTGCATTTTCCGCACGGTGCCATTCTCCTTTGACAGCGCCATCAACCACATCACAAAAAACACCCGCTGGCGGCTGTTTTGGCGCCAGCGCATCCGCCCCGTCACGCAAAGTCTTCGCCTCCAGGCGATGGATCGGCTTTGACTTAAACGTCGCCTTCATTATCCAATTGAATAGAATCGCCTGAACACTCGGCATGCCGCCTCCCTTTTTGTAAAGGGTAGACGTTTCCCTCAGGCGGGAAAAGCCTTCAGAACATCAGGTCAGTGGCGATAACGCAGGCCAAGACCAAAGGTCCGGGTTTCGCCGGGGAAATAACGGTCATTTCCAAAGGCGAAATCCGCGCGCTCCGCATAAAGCTCATCGGTTACGTTCCGCACGGTGACAAAAGCGGCGAGCGTTTCGGTGAGCCCAAATTCGGCGCGGAAGTTGAGAATATCATGACCGTCATATTTATGGTCGTTAGCCGCATCCGTAAAATACGAGCCCATAGCAACCCACTCCGCCTCCGCGGTAATCCGGTCCACAGGCCGCCATTGAAGCCGCGTATTCGCCATGATCCGCGGCGCCGTATCCACATCGTCACCAAAACTGATCGCCTCGGTCGCATTACCCACAGGCCGGTCAAAGCGATATGTGTGCTTTGCATAAGTCACAGCGCTCTGCAGCCTCAGCGTCTTGAATAGGTCAATACTGACATCGGCTTCCAC
The DNA here is from genome assembly GCA_030426465.1 of Alphaproteobacteria bacterium. GTDB lineage: Bacteria > Pseudomonadota > Alphaproteobacteria > Caulobacterales > Parvularculaceae > Hyphococcus. The sequence goes on along the minus strand of JAUHYK010000037.1, from coordinate 5,935 downwards.
GCCAACATGGCGTGTCTTTCCATCAGCGACATTGAAACCATCGGCATCCCGAAAGAAAAAATTGTCCTTGTCCATAAAGAACCCCGCGAGTTCCAGATTAATACGTTCGCCAAGCGCACCCCGAAAACCAAGTTCTACCGCATCGATTTTCTCGGGGCGCGCCTGATCGCCAGTCTGATTGATCTGGAGACGGTAGAAATCAGTCGTCTGCGGCGGACGAGCGCCGTGCGCGTAACTGACATAAACCGATGCGTTATCACTCAGCTCTTGACGCAATGAAAATTTTGGGCTTGCCGTAACAAACCTGTCCGTTTGGTCGGGAAGGCGCAAAAATCGTCCGACAATATCGCTATCAGTCATGTTATCATATTTATAGATCGTGCCATCAACGCGGATTGCTGCGCTCGCTGTTGTTCGCGGACCCAGCGCATAGTCGCCCTGCACAAAACCGGAAGCGTTTACCGCCTTGACGTCATAATCGTAGTGCAAACCAGGCGTGTATGAAAAAACTTGCGGCATAGACTGGAACTCAGACAGGAACCCGTCTGTATATTCCGCATCAACCCCGGCTATGAGCGATAGCGGTCCAGCGTCATGATAGACTGCACTCTGAACCCCGATACTCTTATGTCCGTTTTTTTCAAGCGCATTTGACGGCAGGAAATGCTGTGGGAATTCCATCTTGCTCCAGCGCGCATATGGCGTCACTTGAATGCGGGTTTTCTCACCAGCACCGAACTCAAATGTAGACTGAAGCCGCACCGCCTTGGCGTCACGATAAGCCTGTGGGAAATCGTTAGTCTTGCGTAGTTGCCGGTCTTTCAGCGCCGCCTTACCGAAAATGAATCCCGCTGTCTCTTGCTCCAGATTGTCGAAAGAAAAGATCGTATCAACGCTAACACCGCCATCGTCATAGACATGACGCAAGGTCAGTTTTTGTTGGTCGAGACCCGCATCGACGCGGTAGCCGGCTTCTGTAGTGACCGACGCAGCAGCGTAAAAACCGTTGGCGCCCTCGGTTCCGGAAACACTGCCTTTGAATTTGTAACGATCCTGGGTATCACCATAAGCTTCTCCGAAAACCGACAGTTCTTCAGATGGAGACGGCGTCAGCACATTAATAACGCCATGAATAGCGTTAGCGCCATAAAGCGCGCCGGACGGTCCGCGCACTACCTCAATACGGTCGGCAATTTCGTAGTGGGCGTCGAACAGCCCATTGATATTCGCAAAACCAGCGGAGCGAATGGCGACGCCATTTTCCAGAAAGAGAAAAGAGCCAGCACCCGCGCCCGACGTGAGAACGGGCGACCGGATCGCTGTCAGTTGTTCAGCGCCAGAACCACGATGAAGCGTTACACCCGGCGCGCGCGACAATATCTCAGAAATATGGTCGGCGTCGACAAGCTCAATATCTTTGACCGTAATTGCTGTAATGCTCTGCGGCACATCCGATAAAGCCGTTGCACGCCGCTCAGCAGTAACGACAATACCGTCGTCAGCCGCCCCGGGCGTAAATGCCGTGACTGACAATAGACCAGCACAAAAGACGGAAAGATTTTTCACAACAGGAAACTCGCTTCAACTCGCGGCCCCAGCCTTACTATTTCCGCTCGTATTTCGCCACCTTTTGCGAAATTGAACCAAAGATCGAGCGGCCATCCCCATCCTTCATCTTGATTTCGACCGTGTCGCCAAACTTCATGAAGGGCGTTTTCGCCTCGCCATCATAAATTGTCTCGATAGTGCGAATTTCCGCAATACAGGAATATCCGTCGCCACCATCGGCGATTGATTTACCCGGCCCGCCGTCGAGTTTATTGGAAACCGTGCCTGACCCGATAATGGCGCCCGCACCCAGTGGCCGCGACTTCGCCGCATGGGCGATCAGTTGCGGAAAGTTGAAGGTCAGGTCTTTGCCTGCATTCGCCTGCCCGAAGGGCTCGCCATTATAGCGCACCAGCAATGGCAAATGGATAGCGCCTCCATCCCACGCCTCGCCAAGCGTATCGGGTGTAACGGCGACGGGCGTGAAAGCCGATGAAGGTTTCGATTGAAAAAAGCCAAAACCCTTCGCCAGTTCTGCAGGAATAAGGCCGCGCAGGGAAACGTCGTTCACCAGCATGACGAGGCGAATATAGTCCTTCGCCTCTTCCGGCGTGACGCCCATAGGCACATCACCGGTGATGACGGCGATCTCCGCCTCCATGTCTATGCCCCAGCCTTCATCCGTCGACATGACAATATCATCGCGTGGACCCAGAAATGAATCAGATCCTCCCTGGTACATCAAAGGGTCTTCATAAAAACTCGCCGGCACCTCGGCGTTGCGCGCTTTCCGGACAAGCTCTACGTGATTGATGTAAGCTGAACCATCCGCCCACTGATAAGCCCGGGGCAATGGCGATTCGCATTCACGTTCGTGGAAGCGTTCGACCGGAACAGAACCTGTTTCAACGCCTTGCGCCAATTCGCGCAAACCTGGTTCGCAATTGTTCCAGTCATCAAGCGCCGCCTGCAAAGTGGGCGCGACGCGCGCCGCGTCCGTATAGCGTGTCAAATCGTTGGAAACGACAACAAGCCGCCCGTCGCGGCCGCTCTTCAAAGATGCGAGTTTCACAGCTTAAATTCCTTCTTCAAAATTGCGATCAACAGTTCCGCCCTCTCCTTGTCTAGCTGAATGGTTTGACTCGTCTTTCCAGGGATTTCGCGCTTTGCACGTCCATACATGTCAATTTGAAATAGTCTCCGCCCATCTCGCTCGAAACTAAAATACTCTGCATCGATTTCATCGTGCGTAATGTATCGTTCTCGCTCACCTTTATTGAAGCTTTTTATCTTTGCCATAAGGTTTTCCTAACTTCGCCTATTCTTCCTCTCCATCGGACGCCGCACCCAATGCAGCGCCACACCATGGACAATGGCGAATCAGAATCACATCCCTGCCGCCGTCATGCACAATAAGCGCAAACTGGTTGAGGCCTTCATTATAGGCGATGAGACTATCCGGGCACTCAAACGGATCGTCGTGCTCGGAACAGTTCATCTCCAGCGCCGCCTGCATAGATTCACAACAAAGGCTCGTTGGATCTGGATGCTGGGTGCGCGTCATCTCAGTCATTGCCGCGCCAACTGTTTACGTAGTCAAGATTTTCAACAGCGCCAGCGCTCTCTCCTATATTCAACGGATCGCGCGTATCGATCATGACTGCATACTCGTCCGTCGCCGGCTTTTTCTGTTCGAGCATATTTTTCAGCGCCTTTGGGTGGGGACCATGCGTGAAACCCGAAGGATGGAACGTCATCATCCCCGCATCAATATTATCACGGCTGAAGAAATCGCCCGCATGATAGAAAAGCACCTCATCATAATCATCATTATTATGGAAGAACGGCACCTTCAATGCGCCGGGATCTGTTTCGAAGGGACGTGGCGCGAAGGTGCAGACGACAAACCGATCAGATAGAAACGTTGTATGGGCCGAAGGCGGCACATGATAACGGTGTGACATGATCGGACGGATATCGCGAAGATTCAGTTGCACCGGTGATAGCTCGCCGTGCCAGCCGACGACATCCAGCGGGTTGTAAGGATAGGTGGCGGTAGAAACCTCCCCGCGTTTCTTTATTTCAACGCGCGTCTCACCATCCTCCGCCTGGTGCGCTTTGAAAGCGTCATTCATTTTTGGCGCATTCATTACTGCCGGATCAAAAATCGCATGAGGCCCGAGAAGGCCTTTATCCGGCAATGTGTAGTGACTATTGGTTGCCTCAATCATCAGGATCGACGTTGGCGATGACGGCGATAATCTCCACATCGTGCCTCGCGGCAGCATAAGGTAATCGCCACTCTCAAACGCCAGATGGCCGTAATCGCAATAGAGGTCGCCCTTTCCTTCATGTACGAACAGCAACTGGTCACCGTCGCCATTGCGCGCGAGTGACGGCATCGCGCTGTCAAGTTTCCAGTATCTGATTTCTGTCGCTTTGTTGTGCAAAATGCGCGGCGCCGCCCATGGCGTAGGGTTGGCGCCCTTCATGGCGGCGAGGTCGAAAGCACGCGGCCTCAATGGTCCTTCGAAATTCACCCAGCCTGTGGGCGGACGACGGTGATGCATGAATGCCGCTGGACCGAAAAAACCCTCTTTGGAGATTTCGCGTTCATAGGTGCCGGCCGGCATGTCGGCATGGGCCTGCCGCGAAGCTTCGCCCTCAACCCGGCTTGGGGTGATCCATCTGCGCGCCATATGCGTCTCCTTCGGGCCTTAGATCTGGCATTTAGCCCATTTCGTCAAATTAGTAACATTTGTTACCATTTTTCACACAGGCAGGCAAGCTGACGTAGCCCCTGAAGAACTGCGGGGAAAAGCCGCCCTTTCCCTTGCGGCGGGCCTTTGGTAACGCCTGTGCGAGCGCGCCTTGCCTGCGCGTACAAGGGACCCATTTAGGGGTCGGACAATATTCGAGGAATACCGTGAAGAAGACCCCTTTGCTGATTCTGGGCTCCGGCCCCGCTGGTCTCACCGCCGCCATCTATTCCGCCCGCGCCGGCCTAAAGCCCATGCTTGTCCATGGCCTGCAACCAGGCGGCCAGATGACCATCACCACCGATGTTGAGAACTATCCGGGCTTCGCAGATGTCATTCAGGGCCCTTGGCTAATGGAGCAGATGCAAAAGCAGGCTGAACATGTCGGCGCTGAATTCGTCAATGACCTCATCACTGATGTGGATCTGACAAAAAGACCTTTTACGCTCACAGGCGACAGCGGCGAGACCTATGTCGCCGATGCGCTTGTCATCGCTACTGGCGCTCAGGCAAAATGGCTTGGCCTTCCCTCCGAACAGAAATTTCAGGGTTTCGGGGTTTCCGCCTGCGCAACCTGCGATGGGTTTTTCTATCGCAATAAAGATGTTCTCGTTGTCGGCGGCGGCAACACAGCGGTTGAGGAAGCCCTCTATCTTTCAGGCCTTGCAAAAAAAGTAACGCTCGTCCATCGCCGCGACGAGTTACGTTCGGAGAAAATCCTTCAGTCACGGCTTTTCAACAAAGAAAATATCGACGTCATCTGGGATCACCAGCTTGATGATATCTTTGGAGACGAGAATCCACTGGGTGTGACGGGCGTACGCCTTAAGAACGTCAAGACTGGCGAAACTCAGGAAATCAAGGTTGACGGGGTTTTTATCGCGATCGGACACAAACCCTCAACTGAACTCTTCGAAGGCAAGCTCGCCATGAAAGATCACGGCTATCTTGTCACCGAAGCGGATTCGACGGCGACGGCGGTCCCCGGCGTTTACGCCGCAGGTGATGTCACTGACGACATCTACCGTCAGGCCGTGACCGCCGCCGGCATGGGTTGTATGGCCGCGCTTGAGGCGGAAAAATTCCTGGCCGCAGAAGAAGCAAGGCTCGAGGCGGCCGAGTAAATCTCAGGCTGTCGCCGCGGCCATATTAATCATCCACTGAACGCCAAATCTGTCGGTGCACATTCCGAAATAGGATCCCCAAAAGGTTTCCTGCATCGGCATTGTTTCTTTGCCGCCGTCTTTCAGCTTTTCAAAAACCGCATCTGCTTCTGCGCGTGATGACGGCGTAAAGGATATCGAAAAATTATTACCCCTGACGTAAGAGCCCGCATGGCCTTGCACTGTGTCAGAGCCCTGCAAGAGGGCGTCTCCGACGCGCAACGTTACGTGCATGATGCGATTTTCTTCGCCTTTCGCGACAGCGGCCATTTCCGGCGGCCCATCGGAGAAGCGCTGCTTGACGGCAAACTCACCGCCGAAAACAGATTTGTAAAAGTCAAAAGCTTCTTCGCAATCGCCATCGAAAGTTAGATAAACTGTAAAGCTCATACCGCCCCCCCCCGCTTTTTTCAACGCTTACGAGAGGTTCAGCATAGCGCGGGTTTGTTCAGGTGTGGCGACCTC